>NZ_JBSGAH010000031.1:0-49500 GCF_053600675.1 Streptomyces sp. NPDC005004 | reverse complement strand
CGATTTCACCCGCAGACGCCATTTCTCCGTCACCTACAACAACACCCACCACACCGCGCAGAACCCCACGCCCTGAAGATCGGGCCCGCCGGACACATTCACTCGACTGAGCAACGACATTCACTCAAGAGGACCTGAACCGCTCCGTGCCGCCCTCTGTCCGCCCATTTCCGAGCGGGACGCGGACACCGGGCATGAGCGCGAGGTCGGCGCCTCCGGACGTCGGTGGACGCACGCGGAGATGCGCGCCGCCCTGCCCACACTCCACGGCGGCGCCGAGCACAGCGCCCCGTCACCGCAGAGCACTTCGAGGGGTCGTGGAGTGAGCCCACCCCTTCCGCCAGTACTGCCCCGTCGACCGCTCCGGCACGTCGAACCCGCGTCGCGCGAAGTACCCGCCGCGGGTCAGCATGAGGAGTCCTCGGGCTTCCATCCCCAAGCCGTCAGCAGGCCGGCCGACACGGCTGCGCAGTCGTCGGAGCCCAGGTACCGGAGCGCCTCGTCGATGGCGTCGTCGTCGACCTGTCCAGTCGCGGTCGTCGGCTTTCTGCTGCGTTCCCATGTGTCCGCCCAGAAGCGGCTGATGGGGCTGCCGGGCAGCAGCGGCGGGACGTAGATCTCGGCGGCGACGGGCGCCAGGCCCGCCTCGCGCAACAGGCTCGGGTACGACGGCACCCAGGAGACGTCGGTGCCGATGGCGGCCCGCAGACCCTGCCACATCGCCCGCATCACCACGGTGTACGGCGTGAGAGGCGCGCGGTCGCTCGTCAGGTCCACCGCGTCGCCGAGCACCAGCACCCCGCCGGGTGCGACGAGTTCGGCCAGCCTGGCGATCAGCCGTTCATGCTCGGGCAGGTGCATCAGCACGAAGCGCGCATGCACGAGCCGGAAGCGGCCGGGATCGAAATCCGGGGCGGTGACGTCGGCCTCCAGCACTTCGAGGCCCGGCACCAGCCGTTCGCCGAGGAAGCGAACGTCTCGGTCGACGGCGAGCACGCTCGCCACCCCTGCCTCGTCCAGCAGCCGACGGGAGACGGTGCCCGTGCCCGCGCCCACGTCCAGGCAGCGCCACCCGGGTCCGGCTCCCAGCGCCCGCAACCGCGCCATGGTGAACTCGTCGTAGGCGAGGGCTCCGTAGTCGATGCGCTCACCCTCGCCCGCCGCCTCCGGACCGAAGACGGCCTCTCCGTAGCGTCCTCCACCCGGTGCCCCGCCCGGCTCGGCGATCACGCCGCCGCTCCCCGGGAAGTGCCCGTGCGGTCGAGGGCGAACGATGTGACGTCGAGCGGTCTCATGGCCGAACCTCTTCACACAGTCGAACGATGCGAGGCAGTGCGGTGCGGGCGTCGCGCCCCGCTTCACTGATCCTCCACCGGCCTCCGCCCGTACGGCCGAGGCGCGCCGGGGGACCGATCGACCCGGCCCTGTTGCGGGGCTCGTCGGCGCGGCTGGCAGCGGCCGGCCGGTGAACCCCCGCCCGCCGGTCCCGGCAGAATTGGAGAGCGGCATTCTGCTCCCCGCACGTGCGGGGGTGTTCCGGCACCCGTCGGGCCTTGCGTTCGGCCGTGCGGCGAGGTGGCGTGCCCGGGGGCACCTCACGGCCGGAGGCCGGGGGAGTCGGAGGCCCGCGAAGGCCGAAGAGACGACCCCCAGGGTGGGATCAGGCGCTGGTGACCGCATCCGGCTGCGGGTCGGGGCTGTCGGTGGCTCGGCCCGGCGTGCGGGCGGCGTGTCGAGCGGGCGCGAGGGACGCGGCGAGTGCGGCGCCGATGAGAAACAGGGTCAGCACCGAGAAGCCGTGGGTGTAGCCGGAGACGTAGGGCAGGCCGGTGTGCGCGAGGTGGCTGGTGACGAGCAGGCTCATGATGGCGGTTCCGATGGCACCGCCGATGGAGCGGAGGTTGGCGTTCGTGCCGGTCGCGGCGCCGGCCTGCTCGGCGGGCACGCTGCTGACGATGAGGTTGGCCATGGACGCGAAAGCCAGGCCGACGCCGAGGCCGAAGACGCCCGCCGCGACGGCGATCTGCCACGGCTCGTCATGCATCAGGGCGAGGATGGCACAGGCGAGTGCGGCGAGGCCCGAACCGGCGATCAGCAGGTGCTTGGCGCCGAGCCGTGGCTCCAGGCGGCCGCTGAGGACACCGGCGACGAACATGGCGATCAGCATGGGCAGCATGAGCAGCCCGGATGCGGTGACGCTCGCACCGAAGCCGTATCCGGCCGAACTCGGCGTCTGTACGAAGCCCGGCAGGAAGGCCCAGACCGAGGAGAGGCCGGCGCCGAACAGCAGAGCAGCCGTGTTCGTGGTCCACACCGTCCGCGTGCGCAGGACGCGCAGATCGATCAGCGGGCTCGGGCTGCGTGACTCGGTGCGCAGCCACAGGCCGAAGAGGACGACGGCCGCGGCGAACAGCGAGATCACGGAGGCGGAGTTCCAGCCCCACCGGCTGCCCCGGCTGACCGGCAGGAGCAGTGCCACCAGCCAGCCGGACAGCAGCAGCGCGGCGAGCCAGCTGACGTGTCCCTGCGCACGGTGAGGCGATTCGGGGACGCGGCGCGCGGTGACGAGCGCGGTGACGGCGACGATGCCGACGGGGATCCAGAACAGCCAGCGGTAGTCGAGCGCGGCCACGATGGGCCCGGCGGCCACCATGCCGACGCCGCCGCCCGCGGCGATGACGGCGGACAGGTTGCTGATGCCGCCGCTGACCTGGCCGGCCTCGAACTGGTCGCGGATGATGCCGAACGAGAGCGGGAACACCGCTCCGCCGACGCCCTGGACGACGCGGGCGACGATCAGGACGCCGATGGTGGGCGCCAGCGCCGCGAGCAGGCACCCTACGAGCACTGCCACCAGGACGGCGACGAGCGTGCGCGTCTTGCCGAGCAGATCACCGACGCGGCCGAGAATCGGGGTGAACACCGAGGCGGACAGCAGATAGGCGGTCATCACCCACGTGGTGGTGGACTGAGAGGTGTGCAGCGCATGTTGGATCGTCGGCAGCGCCGGCGCGATGAGCGACTGCAGCATCGAGAACACGCCCGCACCACTGGCGAGGACCGCGAAGGTGAGGCGGGGCGACTTGCTGGGCATGGAATGACTCTCCGGGGAACGGAAGGATGGCGAAGGGCGCCGGGAGCAGTCGCACGCCGTGATGCGGACGGCCGCGATGCGTGGGGCCCGGCCGGATTCGTGCGGGCCGGCATCTCATGGGCGGGACCGAAGGTCTGTGGCCGGTGTGCGACGCGGTCGGCCGGACGGGGGCGGGACGAGCCTGGCCGTGCCGCGTGCGGGCCCGTGTCGTCGGTGGGCGGTTTCGCGGGCGGATCCGTCCGGCGCGCGGGGGCGCCGGACGCAGGGGCTGTGGCCGCGCGGTGCTTGTGTCGCAGGGTGTGCGACTACCGGTCGCGGGTGATCGTCTTGTGCTCGACGTAGCCGGTCAGGCCGACCTTGCCGTATTCACGGCCGATGCCGCTCGCCTTGTAGCCGCCGAACGGACCGTCGAAGCTCATCGGGGAGCCGTTCAGGGTGACCGTGCCGGTGCGCAGTCGGCGGGCGACGGCGAGGGCCCGCTCAGGGTCGACGGTCCAGATGCCGCCGGACAGGCCGTAGGCGGAGTCGTTGGCGATGCGGACGGCGTCGTCCTCGTCGTCGTAGGCGATGACGGACAGGACCGGGCCGAAGATCTCCTCCCGCGCGATGCGCATGGAGTTGTCGACGTCGGCGAACACGGTCGGGGTGACGTAGTTGCCCTTCTCCAGGCCGTCGGGGATCTGCGGTCCGCCGGTGACCAGCCGGGCGCCCTCCGCCATGCCGACGTGGATGTAGTCGATGACGCGCTGCTGCTGGTCGGGGCGGATCATCGGGCCGATGAAGGTGTCCGGAGCGGACGGGTCGCCCACCTTCAGCGATTCGACCATGCCCTTGACCGCGGCGACGACCTCCTCGTAGCGGCTGCGCGGGGCCAGGATGCGGGTCTGGAGGATGCAGGCCTCGCCGTTGTTCGCCAAGGAGCCGAACCGCAGCCCCTGAACGGCGGCGTCCAGGTCGGCATCGTCGAGGATGAGGGCGGCGGACTTGCCGCCCAGCTCCAGGCTGACCCGCTTGAGGTGCTCACCCGCGATGGAGGCGATGCGCCGGCCGGCGCGGGTGGAGCCGGTGAAGGCGATCTTGTCGACGTCGGGGTGAGAGACGAGGTACTCGCTGGTCTCGCGGTCGGCGGGAAGGACGCTGAGCACGCCCGCGGGAAGCCCGGCCTCGTGCCACAGGTCCGCCAGCAGCATCATGCTGAGAGAGTTCTCCGGGCAGACCTTCAGAACGACGGTGTTTCCGGCCAGCAGGGCCGGGACCAGCTTGGCGGTGGCTGCCGAGAACGGCGAGTTCCACGGGATGACGGCGGCGACCACGCCGATCGCCTCCCGTCGGACGATGGTGTCGAAGGACACCGACGGGTCGGACGGCTCGACGATCTCCTCCCAGCCGAACTCCTCGGCCGCCTTCAGGTACGCCTTCACCTGGCGGGTCAGAAAGGGCTGGCCGGCCTTGGTGAACCAGCCGGCCGAGCCGTTCTCGACGGAGATGGCCCGAGCGACCTCGTCGGCGTGGGCAGCGCGCAGGGCGTCGTAGCGCCGGACGATCTCCTGTCGCTCCTCGGGGCTGGTGCCTGGCCAGAGCCCGTCGTCGAAGGCCGCGCGGGCCGCGGCGACGGCGGCGTCGACGTCGGCGGGCGCGGCCTGCGCGGCGCTGCCCAGCAGGGACTGGTCGTGCGGGGAAAGGATGTCGATCCGCAGATTCGGGTCGCTGGGGGCGACCCATGCGCCGCCGATGTAGAGCTTGTCGCGAACAGTCATGTCTTCACGGTTCCGTGGGGAGGGGCGGGAGGGTGGTGGGGTTGAGGGAGCGGGGGCGAGTCGGCAAGCCGACGGGCGCGGGCGGTGCCACCTCGTGGGGGATCCGAGCGAGGCCGTTCTGCGGTCACGCCGAAAGGACGGGCAGGCGCTCCGACCGGGTCGGCTGAGCCGGCCTTCGGGGGTCGCGTCGGCGTACGGTCGTCGGTCAGCCGCGCGCTCCGCGTGGTGCCCGAGCGTGCGGGCACATCACCGCAACGAGGTGGTCAGGCGGTGGGGTAGTCCGTGGAGCGGCTGACCTCGGCCCACTCGCGGGCCTCGGCGAGGCGCGCCTCCTCGGCGCCGATGGCGATCTCCAGGGCATCGCTGCCGAGGAGCAGCCGACGCGGGGGCTTCGCCGCCTCCACCGCGTCGACGACCGCGCGAGCCATGCGGTGGGGATCCCCCGGCTCGTTGCCGGCGTACTCGGCGAACCTCGCGAGCCACGCGCCGACCGTCTCCTCGTAGTCGGAGGTCACGGGACCGGACGGCTCCGCCGCGCCGGCGGCCCAGCCGGTGCGGATGCCGCCGGGCTCGACGATGGTGACCTTGACACCGAACGGGGCCACCTCGTTCGCCAGCACCTCGGAGAACCCTTCGACGGCGAATTTCGCGGTCTGATAGGCACTGAGGCCGGGCGTGCCGCCCACGCGTCCGCCGATGGACGATATCTGCACGATGTGCCCGGACCGCCGGCCCCGCATCACGGGCAGCACCGCCCGGGTCAGGTTGACCACGCCGTACAGGTTCGCCTCGACCTGCGCGCGGAACTCGTCCTCCGGAAAGTCCTCGATCGAGCCGCTGGTGGCGTAACCGGCGTTGTTCACGAGCACATCGATCGAACCGAACCGCTCCACCGCCGTCGCCACCACGTCCCGGGCGTCGGACGGGGAAGTGACGTCCAGTGCCACCGCCATCAGTCGCTCAGGGTGCTCGGCCCGCAAGGAGGCCAGCGTCTCCGGCTTCCGAGAAGTCACCACGACCCTGTCACCGGCGCTCAGCGCCGCGAGAGTCAGAGCCTTGCCCAGCCCCTGCGAGCCGCCGGTGATCAGCCAAGTCCGTGACATAGCGCATTCCTCTTCTCGTGCGTCGTTTCGTCGCTCTCCCAGCGCTCCAGCGCGGGCTTGCCACTCGATAGTAGAGGAATTTCCCGTTACTGCAACATGGGAGTTGCAGTTTCTGTCGAGGATGCGACTCATGTGTCGGATGCTGCGCCCAAAGTGACCGTAGGACGTAGAATCTCCAGATCATGAGAGCTGACGCCGCACGCAATCTCACCGCTGTGCTCCAGGCCGGGGCCCATCTGCTGGCCGAGGACCCGGGCACCTCGATGGCGGCCATCGCCGCCGCCGCGGGAGTGGACCGCACCACCGTCCACCGCCGCTTCGCCAGCCGCGAGGCGCTGCTCAGTGCCGTCTTCCAGGCCAAACTCGACTCCGCCGAACAGGTCCTGGACGAGGCACGCCTCACCGAGGCCCCTGTTCCGGTCGCCCTCCACCGCTACCTGGAGGGGATCATCCCCGTCAGCCGTCAATGGCCTGTCGACACGCGCCGCATGATGCAGAAGGACCCCGAGGCCGGCGTTCGCCGCCAGGAGCAGAGCGCCCGACTCGACGCCTTCGTCCGCCGCACCATCGACGAGGGCTACCTGCGTGCCGGCACCGACGCGGCCTGGGCGCGGGCGGTCCTCGACGGACTCGTCGACACGGCCGCCCACAAGTTCCCCGCCATCGATCCCCCGCAAGCCGCCGACCTCGTCGCCAACACTTTCCTCAGCGGCCTCGGCGCCACCTGACGACCGAGCGGCCCGACCGCGATGGCCCGAGGCGACCTCTGACAACTCGCCCATCGACGGTTCGGACTCTCAGCCGTGCGGATCGACCTGCGGACGCGACAACGCGCTTGGGCGCGTACGAACGCCCCGGACCGTGAGCGGTCCGAGGCGCGTCCGCACATCCGGATTCGGGCGCCGGACATTCCGCGGCGGGATCCCTCTGGCCGGGATGTCCCCATGCGACGAGGGCGGCCCGACGGTCAGATCTGGTTGAGCCCGCCGTCGACGAAGAGTTCGCTGCCAGTGATGAAGCTGCTCTGGTCGGAGGCCAGGAAGAGAGCTGCCGCGGCGGCTTCCTCAGGGCGCCCCATACGACCGAGGGGCACCTGGCTCGCGAAGGCTGACTGGAGTTCCGCTGCCTGCTCCGCATCGGGGGCCAGGCCCGTGATGCCAGGCGTGTCGATGGGGCCAGGCACCAGGGTGTTCACCCTGACCTGGCGACCCCTGAGTTCGTTGGCCCAGGTGCGAGCGAACGAACGGATGGCGGCCTTGGACGCGGCGTAGACTCCAAAGGCCTCTGTCCCCGTGGTGGCGGCCGTGGAGCCGGTGAGGATCACCGAGGCGCCGTCGTTGAGCAGCGGAAGTGCTTTTTGTACGGTGAACAGCGTCCCCCTGACGTTGGTCCCGAAGGTCATGTCGATGTGCTGCTCGGTGACTTGTCCGAGCGTGGCGAACTCCCCACCACCGGCATTGGCGAACAACACGTCGATCCCGCCGCCCCGGTCAGCGACGGCGGCGTAGAGACGGTCCAGGTCGGCCGGGGCGGCGACATCGCTGCGGATGCCGACGGCGTTCTCGCCGATCGCCGCCACGGCGTCGTCGAGCACTTCCGGGCGGCGGCCGGTGATGAATACGAACGCGCCCTCGGCAGCGAAACGCCGGGCGGCGGCCAGCCCGATACCGGTGGTTCCGCCGGTGATCACCGCGGTTCTGCCTTCCAGCTGACCCATCGTTGTCTCCTCGTGCTCTTCGGCCATCTCCAGCGCGGACACTCTCCGTCCGTGCTCTGTTTCCTTGAGGGTCCTTTACCGACGGAGCCGGCATCGTGAGGCGCAACCCGGGAGGTCGGACGAGGGTGTTCCGTGATCCTGAACCGGTGCCATGGGCCGGTTCACGGACGTCCCTTCGGCCGCACTGTGAGCGAGGGCGCAAGGGACGCGGAGCCGGCTACGCGCTCATCGCCTCGAAGGGCTACAGCGTCCACCACGCCACGGCGCGCTCACAGGTCCAGAACAACCTCCCCGGCCGGTTTGGAGCAGCAGATCAGGATGTTGCCCTCGCCCGGGGGCTCGACCGGCTCGGGTGCGTAGTCGACGGCCCCGGACATCAGGGCGAGTTCGCAGGTGTGGCACACCCCGGTGCGACAGGACCACTGGACGGGAACGTCGCAGGCCTCGGCGAGTTCGAGCAGGGAGTCCTTGGTGTCGTCCCAGGGGACGTTGAGGCCGCTGCGGGCGAAGGACACCTGCGGGCCGGTGCCTGCCGGACCCGGAGGCTGGTGTGGTGCAGGCGCCGCCGCGGCGCCTTTGATGCCGGGTGTGATGGCAGCGCCGGAGCCGAAGATCTCGGTGTGGACGCGGGCGGCGTCGAGGCCGTGGTCCACCAGCGCGGCGGTGACCGCGTTCATGAAGGCGGCCGGCCCGCACAGATACGCGTCGGCGTCGGTCGGCAGGCCCAGACCGCGGACGAGTTCGGGCGACAGGTGACCGGCAGCGGCGTAGTCGACGCCCAGCCGGTCGGCACTGGTGGGCTTGCTGTAGTAGACGGCCGATCGGGCATCGGGCAGCGACGCGATCAGGTCGCGGCTTTCCTGGGCGAAGGGGTGCTCCGTGCCGTCGCGGGCACCGTGCAGCCACCACACCTGGCGGGCGGAGCGATCGCGGGCGAGGGCGTGCAGCATGGCCAGGACCGGAGTGGCACCGACCCCGGCGGACAGCAGGACCACCGGATTGTCACCGTCGGCCAGGCAGAAGGTGCCGCGGGGCGCCGCGGCCTCCAGCCGGTCGCCGGGGCGGACGTGGGCTCTCAACTCGTTACTGGCGGCACCGTGGGGTTCGGCCTTCACGCTGATCCTGTAGGTGGCCGTCCCCGGCTCCCCGGACAACGAGTAGCTGCGAATAAGGGGCGGAACGTCTCCGTCGGGACGGACCTTGACGGTGATGAACTGGCCCGGCCGTGCGGCCGGGAGCGGGGATCCGTCGGCGGCGGCCAGCCGCAGCGAGAAGACGCTGCGGCTCTCGGGCCGTACGTCCGTGACGGTGAGGGGCCGGAATCCGGGCCAGGCGGGCGGGGGTGCCGTGGCTGCGACGCTGAGCCCCGCGCTGCCGGAGGAATCACCGGCTGCCCGGTGGTCCTCCTGTTCCAGGAGGGTCGTCATGGAGCTCTGCCAGCCGGGGCTGAGGGCGGGTATCCGAAGAGCCCTTTCCACCTGCTCGCGGGTGTGTCCGGACAGGTAGAGCACGCCGTCGAGCTCCGCGACCGTCATGGTCTCCGGGCCAGTGGACTCCTTGACGATGTCCTGCCCGGCCTCCACCTCGCCCTCCTCGATGACACGCAGGTAGAAGCCGGGCCGGTGGCGGGCCACGAGGAGGGCCGCCATCCGGGGTTCCCCCATGCGCAGACCCACCCGGTAGCACGTGACCCGGGGCTGGGTGACCTCGAACAGCGCCGCGCCGATGCGGTAGCGGTCACCGATGCACACCTCGTCGTCGGGCAGTCCCTCGACCGTGAAGTTCTCCCCGAACACGCCGGGAGTGAGGTCATCGCGCCCCAACTCCTCCTGCCAGAAACGATAGGAGTCGAGCTGATAGACCAGCACCGCCCGCTGCTCGCCACCGTGCCCGCCGAGGTCTCCCTGACCGTCCCCGTCGATGTTCAGCCGCCGCACCATCCGCGGTCCGGCCACCGTCTGCTTGTAGACGCCGGTGTGCACCGTCCTGCCGTGCCAGCGGACGTCCGCGGGCATCCCCACGTTCACTGCTCTCAGTGTGGCCACCACGCCACCCTTCCCGGGGTGCGCGCCTCCCGGAATGAACCTCGGCCTCGGGCAGGTCACGGGAGAACGCCCGCGCGCCGTCAAGGTCCGACCGGTGATGACACGAGTGAGTGAGCGGTCACCGCACAGGCTCGCGTGCGTTCCGCGTTTTCAAGGCTAGACCCGACTCCGGGACGCTACAACGCGGCGGCACCGACCCGGATGTCCTTCAGCCGGCCTGCTCCACATTCGGTTCACCGTCCGTTGCCGCTCCGCACGTCGTCCAGGGTGTGCCCCGGGAAAGTGCCCAAGGAAGCGGTCGCCGTGGGATGGCCCGACTCCGGTCCGGGCGTTCAACGCGGCGGTGCTGCATCGGAGTTCAGCGACGACAAAGCTGCGGCAGATCGACCGTCCGCGGGACCGACTCTTCAGTCCTGCCGGTGCCGACGCCGGGGGCGGGGATACAGCAGGGGATCGTCCGGAGGGATGGGTTCGTCGTCGGGCGGCGAGAAGTCGTCGCCGGTGACGTGGGCGGCCGCCTCCTCGGCGCTGGCCGCTCCACCGTCGATGCCCATGTCGTAGGCGACTTCGTCCTTCTCGGTGTCGGGATGCGCGCCCTCGTCCGGGGCCATCAGGCGGCCGGCGCGCGCCTCACCTGCCTCCGGGTCGATGAGTTCGCCGTCACCGCCGGGCAGGTCGCCCACCCCGTCACCCTCCGGCTCCCGTACGTCCGGCTCTTCCTGGACCAACCGCTGGTCGAGGCTCTCGCCCGCTCGCTGCTCGGCCGCGGTGGTGCCGTACTTGGTGACGCCGAGTGGTTTCTCCGGCGGGGAGTACCCCTCGTCGAGAAGCTCGTCATAGCTCGGTTCCTCGACCGCGTCCTCGAGGTCGTCCAACCGCGCGGCGTCCTCTTCGCGCACGTCGTTGTACGTCGGTTGGTAGACGTCGTCGGCCATCGGATCGTTGTCCACGGGTGGCCTCCCTCCATGGAGTGGCTCTCAGGAACGTCGACATCCGCGTTTCCGTGTATGGCCGTCCCAATCAAACTGCCCGGCCGGAAACCGCGTTGCACTCCGGAAAGTGAGCGGATGATTACCCTCCGCTCAAGCTTGCGGGGTCACTCCGCACACCCACACAGGGCGTGACCGGTCTCGATGTCACAGCGAAGAAAGCCGACCACGTCTCACCGCCTTGATGGAAGCTGACGAGTACCTGGCACGCCGCCCACCGAGGTGAGCGGCACCGCCGGCTACCTCACTATGAAAGGGGACGCCTGTGCGTGGACCAGGGTGGAGGTGTGGCTGCGATGTCGAGGGGTGCCCTGCTCATGCGCATTGCGGACGACGGGCGGATCGTCGAGTGGTCCGCCCGGGCCGCGGATCTGCTCGGCCGGTCCAAGGAGCGGGCCGAGGGCCGCACTGTGACCGAGTTGGTGGGCGGGGACGACGGTGTCACGGGACACGGCGCCCTGCTGACGGCTCTCGGCGCGGTGTCAGTGCGGCCAGTGGTGTCCGGCGGCTCGCTGATCTGGGAGGTACGCGACGGGGAGTGGGACGAGACCACCGCCCGCGACCGGGCCGTCTTGCAGACCCTGTTCGTCAGCTCACCGATCGAACTGGTCGTCGTTGACGGCGACCTGCGCGTCGTCCAGCCCCGGAGCGGCAGGCTCGAAGCGGCGCCGAGCGCGGACGGCGTCCCGGCCGGCCAGGACTTTCCTGAAGCCCTGGGCCTTGAGGATCCCGAGAAAGAGCGCGCGGTGGCATGCCGGGTCCTGAGGACCGGGGAGCCGGCGCTACGACGCCATGTACGGGCCACACCGAAGGCGGGCACGCGCCGTCCTGTGGACTATTCCCTGTCGTACATGCGCCTCGAAGGGGCGGACGGCGAGGTGCTGGGCCTCGTCGTCTCGGCGCTCGACGTGACCGAGCAGAAGCGGGCACTGCGGCGGCTGAAGCTCCTGGAGCACGTACGGGCCACCGTGGGCGAGCGGCTCGAAGTGGTGGCTGTGTGCCAAGAGTTGGTGGACGCGGTCGCCCCGCTGTTCACGGGCGTCGTGGTCGTCGAGGTCATTGAGGACGTCATCCGGGGCGAGGAGCCCCCTCTGGCTCCCGTGGACCACGACGTGCCGCTGCGGCGGGCCGCCTTCAAGGGGACCGTGTCGGCTCACACGGTGGGGGACGTGCGTCGGCTGCCGGATGGCACGCCCTTCGCCCGTGTCCTGAACGACCTGCGGCCCAGGCTCGTCACCGTGACGAAGGACAGCCCTTGGCTGTCGGCGGACCCGGCACGGGCCGACGCCATCGACCGGTCGGAGGCGCACTCACTGATTGTCACGCCGCTCACCGTGCGCGGCCAGGCGCTGGGGGTGGTCAGCTTCTACCGGCACCGGGACGAGGAGCCCTTCGACGAGGACGACATCGCGCTGACCTCCGACCTCTGTGCCCACGCGGCCCTGTGTATCGACAACGCCCGCCGTTTCACCCGCGAGCGGACGATCGCCGCGACCGTGAAGCGCAGGCTCCTGCCCCAGCGGACGTCGGAACCGTCCACGATCGCCGTGGCATCCATGCACATCCCGGGGCCGGGCGGCGGAGGCGCGTGGTTCGACGCGATCCACTTGGCCGGCGGCCGCACCGCGCTGGTCCTCGGCGACGTGGTCGGCCGGGGTGTCGCCACCGCGACCACGATGGGACAGCTCAGAACGGTCATTCATGCGCTGGCCGCACTGGACCTGGAGCCCAACGAACTCATGGCACGGCTCAGCGACACCGCGGTGCAGCTGGCTTCCGAGCGGGCGGCGCTGCCCGCCGGCGACCCGCTGCACCGTGAGCCCCTGACCGCCGGCTGCCTGATCGCCGTGTACGACTCGGTCGAGAACACCTGCACCATCGTCCGCGCCGGCCTGTCCGAGCCGTACCTGGTACGCCCCGAAGGCGCTGCGGAGACCATGTGCGTGCCGGGTGGCCCGGTGCTGGCCGGGACCGACCGCGCCCCCTTTCCCGCGACCGAGTTCCCGATGCCGCCCGGCAGCGTCCTCGCCGTCGGCAACGAGGACCTGCTGCTGAATGAACCCGCGTTGTGTGCCGTACTGCGTGAGGGAGGGGAGCTGCCACTGGACGAGTTGAGCGACAGACTCGCCTACACGCTGCGGGACCGCCACGAGACCGAGAAACTGCTGCTCCTGGCGCGCGCGAAAGGGCTGCCCCCCGACCAGGTGCTGACGGTGCCGTTGGCCGAGGATCTGGCAGCAGTCCCGGAGGCCCGGGCGGTGGTGCACCGACAACTCGACGAGTGGGGCATCGGCGCTGACGACGCGTTCACGACGGAACTCGTCGTCAGCGAGCTCGTTGCCAACGCGCTGCGCTACGGCGCCCCGCCCTACCGGTTGCGTCTCGTCCTCGATGAGCGTCTGACCTGCGAAGTCCGCGACGTCGACGACAGCGTCCCCCATCTGAAGCACGCCCGCGCGGTCGACGAGGGCGGCCGCGGCCTCTTCATCGTCGCAAGCCTCGCCGAAGAATGGGGCGTCCGATACCACGGGGAGGGCAAGACGGTGTGGGCGCAGCAGAGCACGGGTACGGCGAGGTAGTCGCGGTCGTCGCGCACGATGTTCGCTGGGTCGAGGCGTCCTCCGCCGGCCGGGGGCGGTCGCGAACCGGACTCGGGGCGCAAACGGTGTCGGCGGCCGCCTTCAGGAACGGCCGGCGGAGCCGTGCCGGCGGGCACCGAGGGGTGCGCAGGCGACGGCAAGCGCGCACAGCATCAGGACGACGGGCGGGAGGGCGGCCCACGCGCGTGCTTCCTTCAGCAGGGCGGCGGAGACGCCGGCCCCCGCGACCAGTCCGGCGAACCGCAGAGGCACCCAGACGCCCTGGCGTCCGCCGTGGACACCCTTCACGATGTAGGTGGCCAACGTGCCGGTCAGATAGGTGGTGGGCGCCGCGGTGTGCCCGGCGGCCACCATGGCGGCGGACTGTGCCCCCATGGCGAGCCCCGCTCCGACCTGCATGACGTACCGGGTGGTCTCACCTGGTCTGCCGCCGGTGAGCCCCCAGACCAGGGCGCCCACGGCCAGGAGGACCGCCTCGGCGGCGAGGACGACCACGACGCACCGGGGCCAGCGCGTGGCCGCGGTGGCGCTTCCGCGTGTGTGCCAGGCGCCGATCAGCACGCCCAGACCGAATCCGGCCAGGGCCAGAACGGCCGCCGTCACACCGACGGACTCGCCCCGGCCGACGGCCATGCCGAGCAGGGCGAGGTTGCTCGTCATCACCCCCGCGAAGACCCGCTCGAGGCCGAGGAAGGAGACGGACTCCAGGGCACCGGAAGCCGCCACCAGCAACATCACGGCGATACGCAGGGACCGTTCCGAGCCGGACTTCGATCCGATGTGCTGCTCCACCGTTCCCCCGGGGGCTCAAGGCGTCACTTGGGGCGACCCATCGTAACCCTGTGTCAGGGACGGGCGCGGCAACGGAAGGAGGTGCCCCTTCGGCGTGCGAGTTGCCGGCCGTCACATGGCGGCGGCGCCCGGCCGGGTCCTTCCGGCCGGGCGCTCGGTGGCCGCGGCCCTGCTGGGGCAGCCGACAAAGGCGATGGGCATCGTCACGGGCGGACCCTGCACGACGCGCACGGCGTCGTCGGCCTGCGCCAGAGGCCGACTCGCTTGCGGGGCCCACAAGTCCCGCGCGCGCTGATCTGCCTGCCGCAGATCAGTCGGCCTTGGCGGCTTCCGTGATGATCGCGGGCGTGGCCCCGAGCCACCAGGTCGGGTTGGCGGTGCCGTCGGTGGTGCCGCCGTCACGGTGCACGTAGAACCGCTCGTCGCGGCCGGGCTCCGACAACTCGCCGTTCAGCACGCGCTCGACCCACTCGGCGCCGAAGCGGAAGACCTCCGCGGCGACGCCGCCCAGCGGGTGGAACTCGTTCTCGTAGACGCGCATCTCCTTGGGAGCCCGAATCCGCTCGTAGGTGGCGAGCGCCTGCTCCAGCTGGGTCAGTTCGTCGAACTCGCCGATACCGAAGAGCACCGGACAGGTGATGTCGCCCACCAGGTCACCCAGCGGCATCTGCGAGGCGAGTTCCCGGTCGAAGCTCTCCTCGTCGCTGTAGTCGGCCATGTACATGTAGTTGCTCTTGAACGTCGGCTGGGCACGCTCGAAGATCGTGTGGAAGTCGCCGGAAACGGCTTCGAACGCCGCGAGGGCCTTCAGGCGGGGGTCGGTCGCGGCGGCGCGGCAACCCCAGTAACCGCTCATGCTGATGCCGAACATGCCGATCTTCTCGGCGTCCACCTCGGGCAGCTCCGCCAGGAAGTCGATGTACCGGGAGAGGGCACGCTCGTAGTTCGTCAGATCGACCGCGAGGCCGTTGGCACGGGTCTCACCCTGGCCCGGACCCTCGATGGACAGGGCCACGATGCCGCGCGAGGTGTAGTAGCGCTCGGCCGCGTAGATGTAGTCCTCCTTGATCATGTCCATCCCCGGCCCCAGGATCACGGCCGGGGCGCCCTCGACCCGGCCGGCCGGGAGGTGCAGCAGCGCGAAGATCTGCTGGCCCTCGAAGTCCAGGACGACCCGGCGCACGCGGTCGTCGCGCAGGGCGCCGAGACGCTCGACGCAGTGGTTGGCGCGCGTGCGGAATGCGGCCTTGCGCGGGTCGGCGGCGTCGAAGACGGAGTACTGGGCGCGACCCCACATCACGGCCGCCCGCAGGTAGAGGTCGGCGGCGGTCTGCCTGAAGCCCTGGCGCTCGTGGTGCGCGGCGCGCTCCTCGGCCTGGCCCGCCACCGTCGCCCACGCCTTCGGCATCATCGCGCCGGAGGAGACGAGGTCGAAGACCTTGTCGAAATCGGTGTGGTCGTGTCCGAGCTGCTCCAGCGTGCCCTTCGCCCCCGGGTGCAACGCGTCGAATCCTCCCTGCGCCAGCGCGATGTCCAGCGCCCAGCTCTGCCCGGTCGAGCGAACAGTCATGATCTTTCTCCTAGCTCTCTTCCCGTTTCACGCCATAGGTGACATTTCAGTACTTAATTGTGGCTGCGAGTGGCTTCGGATACCCGGAGGCTCCGACAGTCGTGGTCCTCGGCGTGAGACGACCCCTGTCGACCCGCCAATAACTAAGTACTTAATCTAGTAACCCGTGAACTACCGTTCTTGTCAAACCGGGCGCGAGACGCTTCGGAGAACTACGCGGAGAAGAAGGTCATGACCAGCACCGATGAGCCGGAGCGCCGCGAGGCGATGAGCGAGCTGTCCCGCGCCGCCTACAGCCTCAGCGCCGCCGACGCCCGGCTGCGCGGCCGGGCCACACGCAGCCCCGGCGCCCTGTCCCTCACCCATGCCCGCGCCCTGCGCGTCCTGGCCGAGCGCGGGCCGCTGTCCATCACCGAACTCGCCGAAGGGGTCGAGACCACGGGGCCGGCGGCCACCCAGCTCGTCAACGGCCTCACCAAGGTCGGATACGTGGAGCGCGAACCCGATCCGGCGAACCGCCGTGCCGTGATAGTGGAACTCACCGCGAAGGGGCGTCGGCGGCACGAGGAGCGCGAGCAGGTCCTGGCCGAAGCCCTGGACCGGTCCCTGTCGCACCTCGATGCCCGGGACCTGGCCACTGTCGCCGACACCCTCAGGCGCCTGGGGAAGATCTACGACGAACTGTAGGCTCGCCGAAGCGTCCTGGCCGCGGTCCGGGCCCCGCGAGGGACCATCCCGGCGACTCGCCGACTGCGACAGGTTCCTCGACGCTCCCGCCGGCAAGAAGGCGCTCCCGCGGGCCCGCTCGGCGTCGCCGTCGTGATGCGGGCCGGCCGGTAATGGCGCGCAGCCGCGCATCGTCTTCGACGCGGGTCCGGGCCGGTTCGAAGGCGCCCTGCGTCGGCGACCGGGGTGGAGCCCGCCGCCCGTCGGCAGGGCGGGACGCGCCTGCCCCATAGGCGGCAATGTCCGGACTGTTGCTCAATAATGCAGACCGCAAGGGTAAGACCGTAGCCAGTGACTACTCTGGGTGAGGGACGATTGCCGTGCTCACTGTCAGTGATGCCTTCTACCGGGTCCTTCGCCGTCACGGCGTGACGGCCGTCTTCGGGAATCCCGGCTCCAACGAGCTGTCGTTCCTGACCGGCCTGCCGGACGACATTCCGTACTACCTCGTCCTCCAGGAGGGCGCCGCGATCGCGATCGCCGACGGCTACGCGCAGGCATCCGGCACGATCGGTTTCCTGAACCTGCACGCCGCCTCGGGCACCGGCAACTCGATGGGATGCATGACCAACACCGCCGACTGCCATACACCGATGGTCATCATGGCCGGGCAGCAGGCGCGCCGCTACGTGCCGGTCGGGGCGATGCTCACCAACGTCGACCCGGTCAAGCTCGGCGACCCGCTGGTGAAGTGGTCGGGCGAGCCGCTGCGGCCGCAGGACGGCCCCGCACTGGTCTCCAAGGGGCTGATGCTCGCGAACTCGGCACCCCGCGGCGTGGTGTACCTGTCCGTCCCCCTGGACGACTGGACCCAGCCGGCCGAGGACGGCGCCCTCGAACTGCTCGCCCAGCGTGAGGTCATAGGGGACCCGGTGTTGTCGCAGAACACGGTGGACACCCTGGTCGAAGCGCTGAACGGCGCCTCGGCGCCGGCTCTCGTACTGGGCCCCGGCGCCGACACGGAGGAGGGGTTTTCCGCCGCGGTCGCGCTGGCCGAGCGCGCCCGGCTTCCCGTCTGGATCGCGCCCAGCCCGCCCCGCTCGCCCTTCCCGACCCGGCACCGCTGCTACCAAGGGCAACTCCCCTCGTCCGCAGGAGCGGTCGCGGACATCCTGGGGCGGTACGACACGGTGGTCTGCTTCGGAGCGCCCGTCTTCCGCTACCACGCACCGAGCGACGACGACTTCCTGCGGCCCGGTGTGAGCGTGCACGCGGTCACCGACGACCCCGACGAGGCGGCACGTGCGCCGTTCGGCCGCATCGCGATCGGTGACCCCTCGGACGCGCTCGTGCGGGTCGCCGCGGCGGTCGCCGAGAGCGGCCGTGCCTGGCCGCCGGCCCGCACCCTGCCCGAAGCCGACACCAGCGGCCCGCACTTCACCGCGGAGGCCATCCTCGACGCGATCGACCGCGGCAAGACCGACGACACCGTCATCGCCCTGGAATGGACCTCCTCCGACCGACTGCGCGACCGCCTCACCATCACCCGCGCCAAGTCGCTGTTCTACTGCGCCGCCGGAGGTCTGGGCTGGGGGCTGCCCGCGGCCATCGGACTGCGCCTCGGCCGCCCCGACCGTCCCGTGGTCGCGCTGATCGGCGACGGTGCCATGCAGTACACCCCCGCGGCGCTGTGGACCGCGGCCCGCCACCAGGTGGCCGTGACCTACGTCGTCTGCACCAACACCAAGTACCGGGCCCTGGAGGAGTTCTCCGAACTGCTGCACGTCCCCAAGGGCGAGTACCTCGACATCTCCGGACTCAACGTGCTGGACATCGCCCGCGGCTACGGCCTGGAGACGCACCGAGCCGAATCCCTGGACGACCTCACCGACTACATCCGGCAAGGGACGACCGCGAAGGGCCCCCGCATGGTGGAGATCCTCCAGCGCTGAACACGGATCCCGGTGCCGACGAGCCGGATCAGTACTGCGCCATTAGTGTTGATCCGGGGCTTAATGCCGCGAACCTGCTGGTCGGAAAGCCTGTCAGAGGTCCTGGCCCGCTTCAGTGGCGCTGCGGCTGAGCCCAATCCCCCCAAGGGGCGCGTTGGAAGCATGCATTGCCAGCGGATCGAGAAGGACACCGGACATGCCATACGCACAGGCGAAGGACGGCACGCAGATCTTCTTCAAGGACTGGGGCAGTGGCCAGCCCATCGTGTTCTCCCACGGGTGGCCCCTGACCGCGGACGCCTGGGACCCGCAGATGAAGTGGATGGCCGACCACGGGTTCCGGGTCGTGGCCCACGACCGTCGTGGCGGAGGGCGCTCGGGGCAGCCCTGGGAAGGAAACGACCTCGACACCTACGCCGACGACCTGGCTGCCGTCCTCGAGGAACTCGACCTGCACGACGTGGTCCTGGTCGGACACTCGACCGGAGGCGGTGAGGTCACCCGGTACATCGGCCGCCACGGTACGGGCAGGGTCGCCAAAGCAGTGCTGGTGGGAGCCATTCCTCCGTTGATGCTGAAGACGGAGGCCAACCCCGAGGGCCTGCCGATCGAGGTCTTCGACGAGATCCGTGAGGGCGTCGCCAAGGACAGGTCGCAGTTCTACAAGGACCTCAGCGGCCCGTTCTACGGTGCGAACCGTGATGACTCCACGGTTTCCCAAGGCACCCGTGACCAGTTCTGGCTGTGGAGCATGACGGTGGGCATCAAGGGCGCCTACGACTGCGTCAAGGCGTTCTCCGAGACCGACACCACCGAGGATCTCAAGAAGATCGACGTCCCCACGCTGATCGTGCACGGCGACGACGACCAGATCGTGCCCATCGTGGCTGCGGGCGACAAGAGCTCCAAACTCGTCAAGGGAGCGGTGTACAAGGTGTACGAAGGGGCCCCGCACGGTCTCGCGATGGTGCCCAGGTTCGCCGAGCGGTTCAACGCCGACCTGCTGGAATTCGTGCGCAGCTGAGGCGGTCGAAGGCAGCCCCGCCGTGAGCATGGCGGGGCTGCCTCATGCCTTGGCCGCGATCGCGACCGGTGGCAGCCGCCCGATGTGGTGTGACTGCTCCAGCTCCGCGCACGGCGGCTCGGGCCCGGCTCTTCACCGAAGCGATCCGTGTTCCCGGTTGCGACGCTCGTAGCGCCGTAGCCATGCTGGTGGGTGAGGCACAAGCTCGCTGTCGGACGGCTGGCAAGGGCGTGATCACTATGGCGGTCGTTTCGCGTGGCTTCCGCGGGCGCAGGTCGGGACGCGCCGATCGCCTGCCGCCCGGACAGTACGAGACCTTCGACTTCCCGGTGCTGTCGACTGGTCCGACCCCGCATGTGTCCCTCGACGACTGGGAGTTGGAGGTCGTCTCGGAGGACGGTCGCCGACGGGTCTGGGACTGGGCGAGCTTCATGGCGCTGCCGTCCGAGGACTTCACCGTGGACATCCACTGCGTCACCAAGTGGTCCAAGTTCGACACCCGTTGGCGCGGAGTCTCGCTCGACGTGCTTCTGGAGGACGTGGTGACGGCCGCCGGCCACACCCGCGTGTACTGCTGGGGCGGCTACACCACCAACCTCCCCCTGGAGGACCTGCTCAACGGCCGGGCATGGATCGCCCACACCTTCGACGGCGAGCCGCTGGAAGCAGAGCACGGAGGTCCGGCCCGGCTGCTGGTTCCCCATCTCTACCTGTGGAAGTCCGCCAAGTGGGTTCGCCGGATCACGCTCACGCCGGAGGACGACCCTGGCTTCTGGGAGAGCGTCGGCTATCACAACTACGGAGACCCATGGAGAGAACAGCGGTACCGAGGAGACTAGGACGCCTGCGCTGGTCCGCCGCCGAGGTGATCGAGCGGCACGCCGAATCCGCGACCGCCGCGTCCCTCACCCTGGACGTCCCCGACTGGCCCGGGCACCAGGCGGGCAGCCACCTGGACCTGCGCCTCACCGCCGAGGACGGCTACAGCGCCCAGCGCAGCTACTCCATCGCCTCCGCCCCGGACGACTCACTGGTGGGCCTGACCGTGCAGCGGGTGGACGACGGAGAGGTCTCGCCCTATCTGGTCGACGAGGTGATGCCGGGGGATCTGGTGGAGGTACGGGGACCGGTGGGCGGATGGTTCGTGTGGCAACCCGAACAGAGCGAACCCGTTCTGCTGGTGGCCGGCGGCTCCGGACTGGTGCCGCTGATCAGCATGATCCGGGCACGCTCCGCCGCTGACAGCCGTGCCCCGTTCCGCCTCGTCTACTCGCTGCGCACACCGGCCGACGAACTGTTCGGCACGGAGTTGCGCCGGCCGCCGCCCGGAGTGGACGTCTGGCGCGTCTTCACCCGCTCCGCCCCGGCGCCGTCGCGTCGACCGGTCGGCCGCCTCACTCCCGAGGACCTCGTCACGCACGGCTGGCCCCCGGACTTCGAACCGACGGTCTACGTCTGCGGTCCCACCAAGTTCACCGAGACGGCCAGTGCGTACCTGGTCGGTCTGGGCCACGTACCCGAGCGGATCCGCACCGAACGCTTCGGCTGACAGGAGGTCGGCATGTCACCGCGAAGGGCAGAACCCGAGTCGCCGGAGCGACACCGTCTGGACGGCAACGCGCTGGCCGGACCGCTGTCGGAACTGTTTGCCGTCGACGTCACCGTCGCCACGTGCCGTTGCGAGCACTGCGGCGCCGAAGGAAGCGTGAGCACGCTCCAGTTGTACAACCGGGCGCCCGGACTCGTCGCCCGCTGCCCCTACTGCGAGGGTGTCGTCCTGCGCTTCGTCCGCACCGACGATGCCGCGTACCTCGATCTGCGGGGGGCCGTCATGCTCCAGGTGCCGCTTCCCGTGACCGACTGACGCCACGCGGTCTGTGGTCACGTGGACGTCGGCGCGACCGCAGGTGGCGGCTCGCGCTCGTGTCGTGCGGTCGTCGGCCGCGGTTCGGCTAGTCGTCGAAGACGATGACCAGGCGGCCGACGACGTCCCCTCGGCCGAGAGCTTCGAGGTTCTCGTTGACGTCCTCGAGCTTGACCTTGGTGACATCGTGTTCGACGAGACCCTTCTCGGCGAGCGAGAGCACCTCGACCAGATTCGCGTGATTGCCCCAGAAGGAACCGAGGTAGGTGCGCTCGGTGCCCACGAAGGGGAACTGGGCGATGCTGACGTGATCGCTCATCAGGCCGACGCTCGCCACCACTCCCTCCGGGCCGAGCAGGTCGAACGCCATCGGGATGGACTGCTCGCTGCCGACGCAGTCCAGGACGGCGTCGAAGGTCGCGCTGCCGGTGAGGTCCTCCAGTTCGCTCTGGATGGCCTCGGTGGACTTGTCCCTGACGTTGATCCCGTAGTCGGCGCCGTTCTTCTTCGCCACGTCGAGCTTGCTGTCGGACCGGGCCAGAGCGACGACGGTCGCGCCGCCGCCGAGCAGCTTCGCGTACTGGACGCCGTAGCTGCCGAGGCCACCGATGCCGGTGACGCCGACCACCCGGCCGGGGCCGATCTTTCCGGTGTCCCGGAGCTTCTTCATCGCCCGGAAGGGGGTGAGGCCCGCGTCGGTCATGGGGGCGAGCAGTTCGGGCCGCTTGGCGGCTTCCTCGGAGACCGGGATGGCGTGGTTGTACTGCACCGGCATGTACTCGGCGAACCCGCCCTGCGGGCCGAAGCCGACCCACCGGCCGTTACCGCTGCACAGCTGTTCGTTGCCCTCCCGGCACTGGCGGCATGTGCCGTCGCCCCAGCTCGGATTGACCACGACCATGTCACCCACCGCGTAGTCGACCGTGTCCGGGACCTCACTGCCGAGCCCGACCACGCGGCCCGCCACCTCATGACCCGGGATGTAGGGAAAGTCCACGGGGAAGGGGCCCTTGAAGTAGCCGTCGAGGAGTTGGTAGTCGCTGCGGCACATACCGACCGCGGCCACCTTGATCAGGATCTCGTCCGGCCCGGGTTCGGGTACGGGGACCTCTTCGATCCGGAGCGGTTCGTTGTACCCGTGCATGCGGGCTGCGCGCATCTTCATGGAGTAGCCGCCTTGTCTCCCGGGGTGAACGAGGTCGCGGAGCGGTCGCCGGCCGCACGCCGATATCACTGCAACCGATTCCATTGAATCCAGAATCCTGCACGGCTCCCTCGCCGCGCAACCGGGGACCTGGCGCATTGAAATCCGATGGAATATGGGCGCCAATCGGTCTCCGATCCCGACGCGGGTAGAGGCAGTTGGCCACGCGGTTGTCGTGCTCGGCCATTTCGCGTCAGGGCAGGTGGCGCCCGGCGGAACTGCGCGGCGCAATTGACGTCGCCACGGGCGGCGATCGTCGTTCAGCGCCACCGCGCGGACGAGTGGGCACCGGGGCAAGAGCTCCCGTCTGCCGGTCGAGGTCCGGATTGCCGACCCGGAACACTGCTCCTAGCGTTGAATCACGGCCGCCGCAGCCGCAGTTGCACCGCCGGTGCGCCCGCGGCGGATTCGGTCGCCTTCACGGCTCGCGCAGCGGTGACGCCGGGCGGTCGCCTCCAGCAGATCACCTTCAGCGGATCATTCGCCGCGTATGCGAGAGGCCGTCATGATCAAGCCCTATGGTCCGTACGACCATGTCCCGCCCATTCCAGCCTTCTCCCTGACCTCGCACTCCGTGGCCCATGGCGCGCCGCTGGCCGTCGAGCAGGTGAGCGGTGTCCTGGGGGCGGGCGGAGCGGACGTCTCCCCACAGCTGAGCTGGTCGGGATTCCCCGAGGAGACCCGCAGTTTCACCGTCGCCATGTTCGACCCTGACGTACCCACCGCCTCGGGCTTCTGGCACTGGGCCGTGGCCAATCTGCCCGCCTCCGTGACCGAGCTCCCCGCCGGTGCGGGAGACGGGAGCGAACTGCCCGGTCACGCGGTGACGCTCGCCAATGACGCCGGCCACCGACGGTACCTCGGTCCGGCGACACCCCCCGGGAACGGCCCTGACCGCTACTTCCTGGTGGTGCACGCCGTCGACGTGGAGGAGCTGGAGGTGTCCGGGACGACGACCCCCGCGCTCATGGACTTCCTCCTGTTCACCCACGCGATCGCGCGAGCCTCCATGTTCGCCACGTACGAGAGATGAGGCACGGGGACGGGCGAGAGAGGCAGGGCGCGGGCCGAGGGCAGCGCGACCGGGAATGCCGAACAGAACAGGAATGCCTTTTATCGGGAATATGAGTGCCACGCCCGGCGCTTTTCCATTGGGGAAAGCGGTTATTTCCGGCGCCGTGATCGTGACGTATTCAAGAACTTGCCGGTCTCGGATGCCGCTCGTACCCTTATCGATATGGCCATCGCATCAACGAATCCGGCTAAGGACGCGCACTGTTCGCGCGCGATGTCCGGTCGGGCATGGCCTTCGGCGACGGCCACACCACCAGCTACCCGGAGATCCCCCTCGGCGGAGTCAACCGCAGTGGCTACGGCCAGGAACTGTCGGACCTCGGTATGCGCGAGGTCATGAACGCCACGAGCGTCTGGGTGGGCGGGTGACGAGAGGGAGACGTGACGGTGGGCGCATCCGCCCCGGCCGGACTCCGGGCGGCGCGCTCACGTGGCTGCGCGGTCGCGATCCGGGACTGGCGGCGCTGCGCCGGGCGCTGCGGGCGGCGATCCTGACACCCTCCGTCCTGGCCGTGACGTACTTCGGTCTGGGCCGGCCGGACATCGCGGTCTTCGCGGCCTTCGGCTCGCTGGTGCTGACGCTGTTCGTGGACTTCGGCGGCCCGATGCGCGAGCGGATCGCCGGACAGGCGGCGCTGATCCTGGCCACCACGGTCATGATCTGCCTGGGCACCCTGGCCGGCCAGACGC
Source organism: Streptomyces sp. NPDC005004 (assembly GCF_053600675.1). NCBI lineage: Bacteria > Bacillati > Actinomycetota > Actinomycetes > Kitasatosporales > Streptomycetaceae > Streptomyces > Streptomyces sp. NPDC005004. The sequence goes on along the minus strand of NZ_JBSGAH010000031.1, from coordinate 25,359 downwards.
TCTGGCTGACGGGAGCGTTGACCTTCGTCCTCGCGTTCTGCGTCCTGTTCTCCGGGATCGTCAGCTCCGCCTTGGCCAGCGCGACCATGTCACTCCTGTTCGCCTACATCCTGCCGGTGACGCTGGGCGGGCCCCTCGACTCGATCCCCGAGCGCACGATCGGGTGGGTGGTGGGCGGGGCGGCCTCGATGATCGCCGTCACCCTCATGTGGCCGGCCCCCGCCAGGGAGCCGCTGCGCGCGGCCGCCGCCCGGGCCTGTGCCCTGCTCGCCGGCAGACTGCGCGCCGAGGTCGACTGTGCCCCCGACCCGACCGCGCACGAACAGGCCCTCGAAACCGCGGTGCGACAGGCGGAGGAGGGCGTGGCCGAGTTGCGGAAGACCTTCTACGGCACCCCGTACCGGCCCTCCGGGCTGTCGCTGGCGTCCCGGGCCGTGGTCCGGCTGGTGGACCAGGTGATCTGGCTCGGCTGCGTACTGCACCAGGACCCGCCGAGGAGCAGGGACCGGCTGAGCGAGCTCATGGTGTGCGAGACCAAGATGGCGACGGTGGAGCTCCTGGACCACAGTGCGACGCTGCTGCAGGCCGATGTCTCGGTGCCGCACGGTCTCGATCCCTACGTCACCCGGCTCGAAGAGGCTCGGGCGAGACTGGAGGAGTCCATGATCGGGCTCCTGCCCCGGCGGTCCGCCGCCCCGGTGACCCGCGCCGACCGGGGGAGCGGGCCGGCCCGCGCTCCCGGGCCGACCGACGCCTTGATCGGTTGGCTCGGGCCAAGTCTCCGGGTTCAGAACATGAGCTTCGTCGTGCGTGCGATCGCGGGCAACGTCCAGCTCGCCGTCACCGCGCGGCAGCGCAGCAGGCGGGACCGGCTGCTCGGCCGTCGTCCTCCGGGGAGCGACTCCGCCCTGTCCTCCGCACAGGAACGCTTCGCGGCACACCTGAGCCGCAACTCCGTCTGGCTCCACAACAGCCTGCGCGGGGCGGCGGCGCTGAGTCTGGCAGTGGTGATCGCCCACCTGACCGGTCTGGACCACGCCTTCTGGGTGGCCTCCGGCACGCTCGCCGTCCTGCGCTCCAACGCCGTCAGCACGGGCCAGACGGTCCAACGGGCCCTGCTCGGCACGGTACTCGGATTCGTCGTGGGCGTACCCCTCATCCTGGTGCTGGGCGCGCATCCCCTCGTTCTGTGGCTGCTGCTGCCCCTGGCGATCATCCTCGTGGGGATGGAGGCCGCCGTCACCGCGTTCACCGCCGGACAGGCCGGGTTCACCGTCGTGCTGCTGGTCCTGTTCAGCATCATCCACCCCGAGGGGTGGCAGCTCGGACTGGTCAGGATCGAGGACGTGGCCCTCGGATGCGCGGTCAGCCTGGTGGTCTGCCTCCTGTTCTGGCCACTGGGTGCCGCGGCCGCACTGGGCCGGGTGCTCTGCGACGCCCTCGGCGACGGCGCGCGGTATCTGCGCAGTGCCGTCGTGACGGGGCTGGCGCTCTGCGACAGGGCAGGAGCCTCGCAACCGGCTTCCTGCGAAGACGACCGGCGGCGGGCGCTGGCCTCAGCCCGCCGGCTCGACGACGCGTTCCGCGAGTACCTGGCCGAACGCGGCACCAAGCACCTCGCCCTGGCCGACGCGACCGCGCTGGTGGACGCGGTCACCATCCTCCGGCTGACCGCCGGCGCCGTCACCGATCTGTGGTCACGCGCGGGACGCGCCCCCGAGAACGGCCGGGCGGCGGCCGGACACGAGATCCTCGACTCGTGCGAGTCCGTCACCTCGTGGTTCGAGTCGGCCGGCCGCGCGCTGGCCGGGGAGGGGGACGCGCCCGGTCGCCCGCCGAGTCGTCCCGTCGTGGCCGCGGCCCTTCACGAGAGCGTGAGCCACGATCTGACGGCGGGCACGGAACAGGGAGCGGCGACGGCCGTGAGGATGGTGTGGACGGCAGACCACCTCGACACGATGCGCCGCCTCCAGGCGGAGATCGACGGTCCCGTCCGTGCCGCCGCGGCGTCCATGCGGCGACAGCGCGCACGAGGGCGCAGGCTCCGCGCGGACGTCACAGGGCTTCGGCCGCCGACCGCCCGTGCCGGGGCTCGTCCCGGTTCCCCTCCGCGGGGTTGACACACCTGGTGAGGCAGCGGGTGCGGGAGAGCGCGAACACCCCGTAGACCACCAGAGCCGCTCCCGCGAGCGCCGGGACGAGCCACCAGCCGCCGCGGGGCGACTCAGCGTAGAGCGTCACCCCGAGGAAGAAGCTGACCGAGGCGTCACCGAGCGTCAGCGCCGGCTGGGAGCCGATGAGGGGGCCTCCCTGCATCGCATAGCCGAGCAGAAGGACGGACAACGACCCGGCGATCGCGAACGCGTAGGTCTGCCAGGCAAGGAAGAAGCCCGCCGCTCCCTCCTGGGACAGGACGTACATCGAGGACTTCACCAAGGCTGCCGTGAGCGCGTTGCCGATCGCCGCAGCGAGCGCCAAGTAGGCGGCCCGCGCGGCTCCTTGCGGGCGCCGCAGTCCGAGGACGACGAACGCCGCGCCGAGTCCGCCGAGGACGAGGAGCGTCGGCACCCACGCCATGCCCGGCACCTGGGGCCGTCCCCCTGAGGGAGCGGCCGCGAACAGAGCGACGGCGAGGCCGGCGAAGATGCAGATCACGCATCCCCATGCCTTCCGCGAGACTCCGGCCCGGAACACCACGCTGCCGAAGACGAGAGCCAGCGGCAGTTCGAGGATGAAGATCGGCTGGACGGTGGCCAGCGACCCCGAGAGGAGGGCGAGGGCCTGGAACAGCGCGGCGAGAACGGTGCCCAGAATCCCCACGAACCAGGCCGGGTTGTGCAGCAGGTCGCCGACGAGGCCCAGTCCCCGCCCCCGGGAATCGGGCACGTGGACCACTGCTCGCCGTTGCAGCACCGTGCCCAGGGCATTGCTGGCAGCGGCCAGGACGGCGAAGACGACCCCGAGGATCATTCCGGTCGCACCGCCTCCGCGTTGGGGACTTCAGGCGCCGCCGGGCAGGGGTGCCAGTGGGCTGACGAGGCCGGCTTCGCGCAGTTCCCGCCAGAACTCGACGGGGACGTCCGCGCCCAGGGCGGAGAGATCCTCGCTGATGCGACCGGGTTTGGTCGCGCCGGGGATGACCGCGTCGCTCACCGGGTGGGCGAGGGAGAACTGGAGCGCCGCGGCCTTGATCGGGACGCCGTGCCGGTCGGCGATCTCCTTGATGCGCTTGACCCGTTCGACGATCTCCGGGGGCGCGTCCTGGTACTCGAAGTTGGTACCGCCGGCGAGGATGCCCGAGCTGTAGGGGCCGCCGACGACCATGCCGACGTCCTGCTGTTCCGCCATCGGCAGGAGCCGTTCCAGGGCGTGCGCGTGGTCCAGCAGGGTGTACCGGCCGGCCAGCAGGAAGCCGTCGGGCTTGGGCTCGTCCAGTTCGAGGGTGATCTCGACGGGTTCGGTGCGGTTGACCCCGAGCCCCCAGGCCCTGATGACGCCCTCGTCCCGCAGACGGGACAGGACCCGGAAGGCACCCGTCCGCGCCTCCTCGAACTTGCCGAGCCATTGGTCGCCGTGGAAGTCCTGGGCGATGTCGTGCACCCAGACGATGTCCAGCCGGTCCACTCCGAGACGTCGCAGGCTGCCTTCGATGGAGCGCTCGGTCGCGTCGGCCGTCCAGTCGTGCACGATCTTGTTGGGCCTCCCATGAGCGAAGAGATCGCCCTTGTCGCCCAGGTCCCTGTTGCCGGACTCGACCTCGTCGAGGATCACCCGGCCCACTTTCGAGGACAGCACGAACTCGTCCCGCGGCTTCTCCGACAGCAGTTCGCCGAGGCGGATCTCGGCGAGTCCGGCACCGTACAGCGGCGCCGAGTCGTAGTAGCGGATGCCCTGGTCCCAGGCCGCGTCGAGCGTCGCCGACACCTCTTCGTCCGAGACCGCGCGGAACATGTTCCCGAGGGGGGCCGTGCCGAAGCCTATGCGCCCCGGGAGTATGTGTTCGAGGGCCATGGCTGGTTCCCTTTCGGGTGCTGGAGGTCGGTGTCCCGTCCGTGGCCGCTCCGGGACCGGCGGCCGGTGAATGCGACGGCGTCACGTCCCGTGCCCGGCGGAATCCTCAGGTGAGAACCTTGAGCATTTCCTCGGCCAGCGGTCCGGACGACGCGGGATTCTGACCCGTGTGGAGAGTGCGGTCCACCACCGTGTACGGCTCCCACACCGGGCCCCGCGAGTACTCCGTGGGCAGCTTCTTCAGCTCGTCCTCGAGCAGCCACTTGGCCCGGTCGGCGAATCCGACACCGGCTTCCTCCTCGTTGCTGAACCCGGCCACACGGTAACCGGCGAAGGGTGTGGTCCCGTTCTCGTCACGGGTGGCGAGGAGCGCGGCCGGAGCGTGGCAGACGATGCCCAGAGGTTTGCCCGACGCCAGGGTCTCGCGCAGCAGCCGGGCGGAGTCCGCGTCGGAGGAGAGATCCTCCATCGGCCCGTGCCCTCCGGGGTAGTACACCGCGTCGAAGTCGTCGATGCCGACCTGGTCGAGGCGCACCGGATGGCGCAGCTCCTCGGCCGCCTCGATGGCGGACTCCAGCTGCAGGGAGTTCTCCTCGCCGCCGGTCATGCTCGGCCGCAGGCTCATCGTGTCCACGACGGGGACGACTCCTCCCGGCGTCGCGACGGTGACCTTGTGTCCGGCCCTCGTGAACGCGGTGTAAGGCGCCACGAACTCCTCGGCCCAATAACCGGTCGGGTGGCGGTGACCGTCCCGGAGTGTCCAGTAGCTCGCACCAGTCATCACGAAAAGAATGTCAGCCACGAATCTTCTCCTCATTTATTTGAAGGTAGGGGTGACGAGTCGTCGGATGGCGGCTTCCGGCAGTCCCACTCAAGCTAACGCGGCAGGAGAACGGCAGCAACTCGCACAATGAGGCCTTCATCAAGGTGCGGCGAACAGGGCGCGAACAAGGTGCTGCCGTCCAATAATCCGGCGTGCTCGTCCAAGTGGAATATGGCGGCGAGATCGCGCGGTATTTACGGAGGGTGCCGATTTCGCGCCCCGGGTGCCATGTCTCCCCGTGCGGGAGCACACTGGTGGCATGGGGAGCCGGGGCACCCGGTACACCGACCTGCTCGGGAGATGGACGACATGACGAGCGATGACGGTTCTGTCCGGGTCAGCATGGACGAGGACACCTTTCCGGTGCTTTCCGAGGACCAGGTGAACCGGGTCCGTGAATACGGAAGCGCCGACACATTGGAGCGGGGGCAGATCCTCTACAGTCGCGGAACGACGGGTTTCGATTTCTTCATGATTCTGGACGGAGTGATCGACATCTACCAGGAGGGAAACCCTGGTGATTCCGTCGAAGACCGGACCGTCGCCGTGCTGGCCGCGGGACAGTTCACCGGTGAGCTGTCCCTGCTGCATCGACAGAAATCGCTCGTACAGGCGGTGGCGCGCGAGGATTGCGCCGTAATTCGCCTGCGCCCGGCCCAACTGCGGACATTGATAGCGAACGAGCCCGACATTGCGCAAATTGTCCTCCAGGCGTTCATGCAACGGCGGCTGCGATACGTTCACATGGGTCTCGGAACCGTTCTTCTCGCGGGTCCTGCCGATTCGGGCGACATGCTGAGGATCCGTAGTTTCCTGGACCGCAGCAACTACCCGGTGCGCCAGATCGACCCCGGTGAGGCCGAGACGGCCGGAGTGCTGCGGGACTACGGCGTGAAGCCCGACGCCCGCTGGCCGGTCGTCATCTGCCGCCCCGGAACGTACATGCAGAATCCGGAGATCTCCGAGGTGGCGGAATGCCTGGGACTCAGAGAGAACATCGGTGATCTGGGAACGGTGGACGTGGCCGTGGTGGGTGCTGGGCCATCGGGCCTCGCCGCCGCGGTGTACGCGGCATCGGAGGGGCTGAGCACGGTCGTCGTCGAGTCCACGGCTCCGGGAGGGCAGGCCGGAACTTCGTCGATGATCGAGAACTACCTCGGGTTCCCGCTCGGGATCAGCGGAAGCGATCTGGCGACACGTGCCCAGGTGCAGGCTATGAAGTTCGGGGCACATATCGCCCTTCCGTACACCGTGGAGAGGCTCGACTGTTCCGGAAACCCGCTGACTCTCCGGATGGGCGACGGGGAGGCGCTGTCCGCCCGTACGGTGATCGTTGCCACTGGCGCCCACTACCGGCGTCTCGATCTGCCGGAACTGCCTCGTTTCGAGGGCAATGGCGTTCACTATGCCGCGACGGCTCTGGAAGGGGCGTGCTGTCAGGGCGAGGAGGTGTTCGTGGTGGGCGGTGCCAACTCGGCGGGTCAGGCCGCGGTGTTCCTGTCCCAGGTCGCGGAGCACGTACGCATGCTGGTTCGCGGGGCGGCGCTCTCGAACTCGATGTCGCAATACCTGTCCAGACGCATAGACGCGGCGGCCAGGATATCCGTGCATACGAGGAGCGAGGTCGTCGAACTGCGGGGAAAGGGGCATCTGCAGCAAGTGCGCTGGAGGGACAACTGCACGGGTGAGTCGCAGGTAACGCCCAGTTCCAACGCTTTCCTGATGCTCGGGGCCGTACCGAACACGTCATGGCTGACGGGCTGCCTGGAGACCGACGAAAAGGGATTCATCCGCGTGGGCCATCAAGTCTCCGACACCTCGGCCTTCCCCGCGGACGGCCGCCCCATGGATTTGGAATCGAGCGTGCCGGGCGTATTCGCTGTCGGTGATGTCCGCTCGGGGTCGGTCAAACGTGTGGCTTCTTCGGTGGGTGAGGGTTCGGTCGTGGTGGCCGCCGTCCATCGTGCGCTGGAACTGCAGAGGTAGGCGAGATCCGCGATACGGAAAGCGCAGGACAGGGCGTCACCATCCGTGACCCCATGAATGGGCGTGCTCGGCGCCTGCCAACTCACCGGCAGGAGAAGGGACTTGGCCAGTCGCCTGTCCGCAGGTGCGGAATGCGCTTCTGAAGTATCTTTGAGGCGGCGCCGAAAAGACGCGCCCAGGTGCCTGAGCCGCTGAATCTCCTTGCATGCCGGAAGGGGTCCCATGAATACTCCCGCCATGCCCGACCAGTCCTTGAACGGCCGGGTCGCGGTCGTCACCGGAGCTTCCAGCGGAATCGGCGAGGCGACTGCCGAACGTCTGGCGGCGATGGGTGCTCAGGTCGCGGTCCTCGCGCGCCGCGCCGAGCGGCTCGACGGTCTCGTCGAGCGCATCGGAGAGAAGGGCGGGCGCGCTCTGGCGATCGCGGTGGACGTGACCGACGCCGCCGCCGTCCAGTCGGCCGCGGACCGCGTGGCCGACGATCTCGGCGACGCCGACCTGCTGGTCAACAACGCGGGCGTCATGCTTCCCGCTCCCATCGAGGAGCGCGCGGCCGACCAGTGGCAGCAGCAGGTCGATCTCAACATCACCGGGCTGCTGAACGTCATCGGCGCCTTCACGCCGCAGCTCGTCAAGGCTGCCCAGGAGCGCGGCGTCGCCGATCTCGTCAACATGTCCTCGATCGCCGCTCAGAACATCTTCCCGAACTTCGCGGTGTACTCGGGCACCAAGGCGTTCGTCACCCACCTGTCCCGGCATCTGCGGGTCGAGCTCGGACCCAAGAACGTACGCGTGGCCGCTCTGGAACCCGGGATCGTCGGCACCGAACTGCAGAACCACGTGACCGACGAGGGCACGCTGCAGTGGCTCGCCGACTCCAAGGAGAGCGGCATGGAGTGGCTCACCCCGCAGGACATCGCCGATGTCGTCGGCTTCCTGGCCGCTCTTCCCTCGCGCGTGAACCTTCAGCAGGTCACCATCATGCCCACCGCGCAGCCGAGCTGAACCGCCGTACCGGAGGCGCTGTCAAGGCGGTCAGGGCAATCGCGCGGGCCCAGTCGCGGGCAGCGGCCGGCGCCATCAGCCGGGGAACCCCGCCACGGCCTTGCGGATCCGCGTCCCGCCATCCGCAGAGACAGCAGCGACGTGGTACACCTCACCGGGCCTTTCGGGTCAGGAATCGATCTCCCAGTGGAGGGCGCCGGCCCGGGCGAGTGGTTCCAATGCCTCGACGAGGGATGCCTCATCCGAGCCGAGCGGGAGGTTCACGGCAAGATAGGTGCCGTTGAGCCACTCATGTGGCAGGCCGGTGTCGACCGCCTTGCCGCGCAGGAACTCGTGTACCTGGTCCCGGTTCGCGTGTTCCACGACGAGTGCGACACGAAGAGTCCGGTGGCCTGACTTGCTGACGACCCTGATCACCAGGTGTTCGCTGTTGATCGTCACCACGTCGCGGTAGCAGATTCCGTAGGTGAAGAAGGGTAGGCAGGCCACCTCGAACGTGTCCTCGCTGAGCTGGCGGGTCCACAATTGCTCGCGCCAGCCGTCCTGCCGGTCCGACAGATCGGCGTGAACCATGTAATTCGTGGGACCCCGGCCGATCGGATCCTCGTGCGTGACGATGGTGGTGAAGGTGATGGGGTGCCTCCTGGAGCCGGGTCCTGACACCCGATCCTGCAACAGCCGCCTCGTCCTCGATGCGGCGGGGTGCGCTCCAGCCGACAGATCACGGTGAGCGGCCCGCGCGGCGCTCAGGCCGTGAGGCCCTCGATCGCCACGGGAAGGTGGCGGGGGCCGCGCAGTACGGCGTTGGCGCGGTACGGCGGCGGGTCCTCGAGCAGCCCGGAGAACGTGACCCGGCGGAACAGTTCGGGCACCGCCAGATGGAGTTCCATGCGGGCGAGGGGGGCGCCGAAGCAGTAGTGGATGCCTGTGTAGAAGCCGAGGTGCTCGTTGTCCTTGCGGTCGGGATCGAACCGGTCGGGGTCCTTGAAGCGTTGGGGGTCGCGGTTGGCCGCGGCCAGCATGAGCCAGACCGGCGAGCCCTGGGGGATCGTGGTGCCGGCGATCTCGATGTCGGCCAGGGCGGTGGTCCACGGGACGAACTGGACCGGGGGCTCGTACCGCAGCACTTCCTCGATGAGCGGGACGGCCAGCTCGGGATCCTTCTGGAACCGCTGGAGGACATCGGGGTGGCGCAACAGGGTGAGGGTCGTATTGGTGATCGCGTTGACGGTGGTCTCGTGGCCGGCGACCAGGAGCAGCACCGCGGTCGCCTCCAGGTCTGCCGGTGTCATGTCGGGGGCGAGCGCACTGAGCATCCCGGGGCCGGGGTGGCGGCGTTTGGTCTCGATCAGACCGGCCAGGTAGGCGCCCATCTCCTGGCGTGCCCGACCTGCCTTTTCCGGGCCACCGTCGTCGCCGGGGTGCGGATCGATCGACGACGCCAGGGCATTGGCCCAGGCGTGGAAGCGCGGTTCGTCCTCCCGCGGCACGCCGAGGACCTTGCAGATGGCGGTGACGGGGAGGGGGTAGGAGAAGTCCTCGACGATGTCGACCCGGTCCTTTCCGTCGAAGGCGTCGAGCAACTCGGTGACAGCCTTGGCGAGGTCCGCGCGCAGACCGTCGAGGAATCTGGGGCTGTGCGGGGGACCGAAGGGCCGGTTGATGGTGTCGCGCAGCCGGTCGTGCGCGGGCGGGTCGGTGAAGATGAAGCTGGGCGGCAGCCCGGCCTCCACCGGTTGTCCCGGGCGGGCGTAGCCGGTCGCACGGTTGCTCGTGTCGTTGCTCAGCCGCGGGTCGTTCGCCAGGCTCCGCACCTCGTAGTAGGTGCTGACCAGATAGGTGCCGTCGTCCTCCCGCCTGACCGGTTGCTCGCGCAGTTCCGCGTAGAGCGGGTACGGATCGGCCCGATGGGCGTAGTCGGTGATCTGCGCGGAGATGGTGCCGGGCATCATGGTCTCTCCTGAGGGCTCCGGGCCGCACAGGGCGGTTGATCAGGCACGTGACGGAACGAACCGGACACGCCGTTCGTTCGGTGCGTGGCCCGTCAGCGTGACTGTGGCCCCATGGGTGGGCAGGTGGGGATCCGGGAAGGCCGGGTCGACCGGCCGCAGGGTCTGGGCGGGGCGGTCGACCGTGCGGTACTCCGGCGGGAACGGCGCGCCGGACGCGATCTGCTGCTCGTAGAACCCCTGCCACTTGGCACCGTCGAAGGACACCGCGGCGATGACACGCCCGCGGTACCCGTACACCGCGACGAACCGCTCGCCGTCGAGCGCCCCCTGGGCGACGACCAGTTCGTCGCCCAGCGAGGGAACTCCCACCGACTTGATGTTGACACCGAACTGGGAGGACCAGAACATCGGCAGCCACAGATGCGGGCGGCGCTCCGGACCCGCACAGATCATGTTGTGGGCGGCGATCTCGGCTTGCTCGACCGCGTTACCCCAGTGCTCCAGCGACAGGAACTGGTAGTCGAACAGCGGGTGGGGACTGCGGGCGACATCACCGGCGGCGTAGATGTCGTCGGTGACGATGCCGTTCACGTCGAACACCCGGCACCCGGCATCGCACGCGATTCCCCGTGGCCCCGCGGCCACCCCCGAGCCGGCGAGCCATTCCGTGTTCCGGACGGCACCGAGCGAGACGACCGCCACGTCCACGTCGATCGCCGTACCGTCCGACAGATGGGCGCGCCTGAGCCGCCCACCGTAGTCGCCTTCGAGGGCGGTGACGCTGATGCCGCAGCGCAGATCGACACCCTTCCTGCGCTGCAACCGGTCCGCGACCGCGCCGATCACCCCGCCGAGCGCGCCCACCAGTGGTGCCGGGCCGCGTTCGGCGACCGTGACCTGAAGGCCCAGTTCCCGGCAGGCGGAAGCGACCTCGGAGCCCGTGAAACCGGCGCCTATCACCAGTACCCGGGGCGCTCCTCCGGTCAGTTTCCGGTGCAGGCGTGCGGAGTCGTCGCGGGTACGAAGCACGAACACCCCGTCCAGCGCGGCCTCTTCCGGGTGGAACCAGGGCCGCGCTCTGGTCCCGGTGGTGATCAGCAGACGGTCGTAGGGGACGGTGTCGCCGTTCGCCAGGCGTACCTGTTTGGCGTCCCTGTCGAGGCTCTCGGCGGCGACGCCCAGCCGCCATTCGGCGTCGATGTCGCGTCGCCGCGGCAGCGCCGTGTCCTCGGGCCGTGCCCGCCCGAGCAGCGCCTGCTTGGACAGCGGCGGCCGGTCGTAGGGCTCGTACGGCTCGTCGCCGATCATGGTCAGGGATCCCGTGAAGCCCTGCTCGCGCAGGGTCTCCGCCGCGCGCAGGCCGGCCAGCGAGGCACCGACGACGACGATGCGGCCGCGTCGCCGCAGGACTTCGACGTCCGTGTCAGCCGACATGGGGCTCCACACCCTTGGTCGGTCCATCGGAGTAGTCGACGAGTATGGCCTGGACCGGGCAGGCGGCCGCGGCCTTTTCCACCCGGTCACGCTGTGCCTCGTCGAAGCGAGGGGAGAACAGCAGCGCCTCGTCGCCATGCAGGGCGAAGACGTCGGGCGCGAGAAAGACGCACTGCGCGAAGCCCTGGCACCGGTTGAGATCGACGACAAGCCTCATCTGGAACCCGCTTCCCGCGCGGGCCGCGGTCCCCCGGGCTCCGCAGCCGTCAGCGCTCGGCCCATACGGTGGTCGGCGTGCCTCCCCCCCTCAGGATGGGCCTCCGCGCGGGGCGCTCGCAAGGCGAGCGCTGCCGGGCAGGCCGATGCGCAGCCGGGACCGGGCGCGTGCCATCGCCCAGATCCGCCGGGCCAGTTCGACGTCCCGCACATCGGCCGCCCGTCCGTCGGATCACCGCCGTGTGGATCAGCGGGCATCGGGGAACGCGATGCGGGGGTGGACCGGGACCGTCCTCGCAGGCGGGAGGAGACGTGTCCCTGGTCGGCGTGCGGTTTGCCGTGCTTGCGCCGGCGTCAGTCCACCGGCCAGGTGTGCACGGGCGCGTTGAGATGCATGTAGTCGATGTACGTCTCGGTCATCCGCCGCAGCGCCTCGTGACGGCCGGCCTCGGAGGTCGCGTCGAAGCGGTGGAACACCTCCTTCTGCCACACCGCCCCGTTGCGCGCCGTGACACAGCGCTGCTCGATGATTCCGAGCAGCGGTTCCCGCCACGCCGCGTCCATCCCGGACAGCTCCAGACCCCGGTGCGCCAGCGGCAGCAGCCGCCGCAGCACCAGCTCGGGCACCGGCACCTCGCCCATGCCCGGCCAGTACAGCAGCGCGTCGATGCCGTTGCGCGCCGCCGTGTGCAGGTTCTCCTCGGCCGCCGCGAACGACATCCGCGACCACACCGGCCGGTCCTCCTCCACCAGGGCGCGGGTCAGACCGTAGTAGAACGCGCCGTTGGCGAGGGTGTCCGCGACCGTCGGGCCGGCGGGCAGCACCCGGTTCTCGATGCGGACGTGCGGCTTGTCGTGCGCGACCGCGTACACCGGGCGGTTCCAGCGGTAGATGGTGCCGTTGTGCAATGTCAGCTCGCCCAGCTCCGGGATGTCGCCGCGGTCCAGGGTCTCGCCGGGGTCCTGCTCGTCGCACAGCGGCAGCAGCGCCGGGAAGTAGCGCAGATTCTCCTCGAACAGGTCGAAGACGCTGTTGATCCACCGCTCCCCGAACCACACCCGGGGCCGCACCCCCTGGACCTTGATCTCCTCGGGGCGGGTGTCGGTGGCCTGCTCGAACAGCGGGATACGGGTCTCGTGCCACAGCTCCCGGCCGAACAGGAACGGCGAGTTGGCGGCCAGCCCCACCTGCACCCCGGCGATGGCCTGCGCCGCGTTCCAGTACGGCGCGAACTCCTCCGGCGAGACCTGGAGATGGAACTGGGTGCTGGTGCACGCCGCCTCCGGGGTGATGGTGTCCGCCCAGGCGCGCAGCCGGTCCACCCCGTCGACCTCCAGGCGCAGATCCTCGCCCCGGGCCGCGAACACCATGTCGTTGAGCAGCCGGTAGCGCGGGTTCTCCGACAGCGCCTTCTCCCCGACGTCCTCCTGGCGCAGCGTGGGCAGGATGCCGATCATCACCAGGCGCGCGCCCACCGAACGGGCGCGGTCCTCCGCGTGGTTGAGCGCGCCGCGGATCTCGGCCTCCCAGGCGTCGGGACCGCCCGAGGTCAGCCCGCGCGGCGGCACGTTGATCTCCAGGTTGAACCGGCCCAGCTCGGTCGACCAGGCAGGGTCGGCGATGGCCTCCAGCACGTCGACGTTGCGCATCGCCGGTTCCGCGCCGGAGTCCACCAGGTTCAGCTCGATCTCCAGGCCGACCCGCGGCCGCTCGGACTCGAAGCGCGACGCGCGGAGCATCTGCGCGAACGCGTCCAGACACTCCTGCATCTTGATCCGGTACCGGCGGCGGTCCTCGCGGGTGAAGACGAGCGCCGGGACGTCGCGTCCCATCGGCCCTCCTGGATTCCCTCCTCGGACACCTGCTCCACCCCAGCGTCGCACCACCCGGCGCGCCCCACCACGCGGACCGGAAGGCACCGCCGACCCGCTCCGGGCGCTACTCCGGTTCCAGCGCGCGGGCCACCAGCAGCGCCACGTCGTCGTGGTCGTCGGGGTGGCGCAGCCCGTACAGCAGCAGGTCGCAGGTCTCCTCCAGCGGTCGGGCGGGGTCGTCGAGGAAGTCCAGCAGCGTCCGCAGCCGGTCGTCGATGGCGTGCTGGCGGGTCTCGACCAGCCCGTCGGTGTACAGCACCAGCAGATCGCCGGGGGCCAGCTCCACGGTGGCCGCCTCGAAGGGCACCCCGCCGACCCCGAGCGGCGCGGCCGTGGGCAGCTCCACGAACCGGGCCGGCTCTCCCGGCCGGGCCAGGGCGGGCGGCAGATGGCCCGCGTTGGCGATGGTGCACCGCCCGGTCGTGGGGTCGTACACCGCGTACACGCAGGTGACGATGTAGTGCTCCAGATCGCAGGTGATCTTGTCCAGGTGGCGCAGGATCGACTCCGGCTGGAGGTCCAGGTCCGCGTAGGCACAGGTCGCGGTGCGCAGCCGGCCCATCGTGGCGGCCGCGTCGATGCCGTTGCCCATCACGTCACCCACCACCAGCGCCGTCTTGCCGTCCTCCAGCGGGATCACGTCGTACCAGTCGCCGCCGACCTCGCTGGTGGACTGCGCGGGCTGGTAGCGGGAAGCCAACTCCAGGCCCGTGTGCCGGGGGGAGTGGTCGGGCAGCAGACTGCGCTGGAGGGTGAGCGCGGTGTTGCGCACGCTCTGGAACCAGCGCGCGTTGTCGATCGCCACCGCGGCCCGCCCGGCGATCTCCGCCGCCAGCACCACGTCGTCGTCGTCGAACGGCAGCGGATTGCGGGTCCGTTTCAGATCCAGCGCACCCAGCACCTCGCCGTGCGCGATCAGCGGAACGGCCAGATACGAGTGCACCCCGGCCTGCGCCAGCAGCTCACCGGCCTGCTCGTCCCGCGCGATGCGCGGCAGGTCCTCGGGGCCGACCCGGGCCACCAGTACCGGACGCCCGGTGTGCACGCACAGCGTCACCAGCCGGTCGCCCTCGTACGCCGCGAGGTCACCGGGCGGATCGGCGGCGCGCAACGCCTCCGCGGAATGGGACGCCTTCAGCGCGAGCGCCCGGAACAGCTCGGTCCCCTCGTCCGGACGGCTCGTACGACGACAGGCCAGCGCGGAGTCCAGCACGTCCACCGCGACCACGTCCGCCAGTTCGGGGGCCGCGACCTCGGCCAGCTCGTCGGCGGTCTGCTGTACCTCCAGCGTGGTGCCGATCCGGGCCGAGGCGTCCGCGATCAGCGCCAGCCGTCTGCGCGCCCGGTCCGCCTCCCCGGCGGCCCGGTGCCGCTCGGTGACGTCCACCACCGAGGCGGCCGCGCCCAGCACCCGCCCGCGCGGGTCCTCCAGACGGTAGAACGACAGCGACCAGGCGTGCTCGTTGTCGGGATCGCCCGGCAGCCGCCCCACGTGGTACTGGTCGAGCAGCGGCAGCCCGCTGGCCAGCACCTGGAGCAGCGCGGACTCCACCGTGGCCACGTCCGGGAACGGCATCGTGTCCCGCAGTCGCCGCCCGATGTGCTCCGCGGCCGGCATCCCGTCGATCCGCTCCAGCGCCGGGTTGACCAGGAGGTAGCACAGATCCGGGTCGAGCAGGGCGAGCCCGATGGGGGACTGGTTCACCAGCCGCTCGCACAGCGCCAGATCGGTCTCCACCCGCTGGAGCAGCGTGTGGTCGGCGGCGATGCCCAGGGCGTAGACCTCGCCCCTGTCGTTCAGCAGCCGCATGGTGCGGAACTCGGTCAGCCTGCTGGAGCCGTCCTTGTGCCGCACCGGGAAGGTGCCCGCCCAGCCCCGGCCCGTCTGGAGCACCTCGGTGAACAGGTTCACGGCGGCCTTGAGCTGGGTGGGGTCGATGAGCAGCCGCGCCGCGAACTGCCCGAGCGCCTCCTCGGCGCTGTAACCGAACAGGTCCTCGGCCTGCGGCGACCAGAAGACGATCCGCCCGGAGGGCTCCAGCGCCACGGCGGCCACGCTCAGCATGTCCAGCAGACCGGTCGGACTCGGCTGGTCGGGGCGGTGTCCGTCGTCCGCCAGGAAGGGGTCCACTGCCATCCCGCCACCTCCACCGCCGGTACGAGCGCCCGGGACGTACCTCCATGCTGCCCCCGCCGCCGGGGCGCGCGCACCGCAGGAGCCCGGGGGCTGGGTGCTCAGCCCGTGTCGCCCTCGGGGTTCTCGTCGTCCCGGCCGCTGCCGGTCCGCTCCTCCTCGTCACCGTCCTCGTCGTGCGAGCGCGGCCAGTGGTGCTCGCAGAACCAGCGCCCGAACAGCGCGCCGCCGTACACCACGAACCCGACCCCGATCAGCCACGACGACACCACCAGGACGGTGCCGACCGCGCCGTAGCTCAGGGCGTTGGTGACGATCAGCGGGGTGAAGACGAGTGTCGAGAAGGCCCGCAGCCCCGCGAGCCCGACCAGGGTGGCGAGCGCGCCGGGCAGCAGGAGATGCCAGCGGACCTGGCCGCCGAGCAGGAACCACGGACCCCACCAGAAGAACAGCAACGTGGTGAGCGTGGTGAGCGCGATCCGGGGGGAGCCGTGCAGCGTCGATTTCGTCTGCACCTCCTGGTACAGGTACGCCATCAGCACCGCGAGCCACGTCGCCTGCCGCCAGACGCGGTGCCAGGGACCGGCCGGGAGCCCCCACACGCGTTCGAAGGCGTTCTGCACGCTGCCGCCGAAGGACACGCCGAACAGCGCCAGCATCAGGATGCTCCACGCGCTGGTGGTGCCGATGACCTCGCGCGGCGGGCTGAACACGTCCGTGAGCACCTGCGCCGACGTGCCGGAGAGCCCCATGCCGTCCGACAGCCACGACGCGAAACCGCCCCGCACCAGTGGATCGGCCGCCGCGACCACGATGAGCAGCGGGGCGAGCGTCACGAGAGAGAGCGTGGCGAAGCCCATCGCGCGGTGCATCAGCTCCAGCTCGCGGCCGCGCCGGAGCAGGGCGGGCAGCTCGACCCACTCCCAGGCGCGGTGGAGGCCGCGCCGCCACTGGCTCACGCTCTCGACTCCCCTGCACACCGCACGCGGACCGACTCCGTCTCCTGCCCCGATCATCCGCCCCGGCGGCACGGCGCGCCCGGCCGCGGGGCCGTGGGCGGGCCAGAGTGGTGAACGGGTGTGCCGTACGGGTCAGGGCGGCGCCACGGACGTCAGGATCAGGGGGACGGTTCCCGCGGATCGTCGGCCGCTTCGTCCGGCGGATACGTGATGCGGCCGTCCTCGACGTGCGCGAGAGGGTCCAGGGTGGCCGGTCTCGTCGATGTGGCCGACATGATGTGGTCGACGTCGGCGCCCGCGACGAGCAGCGCGTCCGTGATCAGCCTGCGGTGGCAGCGCCAGGGCACCGCCTCGCTGCACATGAGGGCGGGCTTGCCGTGCCCGGCCAGCTCCAGCAGTTCGTCCAGGCCCTCGCGGAACTCGTCGGTCGCCATGTGGTCGGCGTAGTCGCGGAACGCCTTGACCCGCCATGCCCCGTTGGGGGTCGGCACGTCCTTGGGCGTGTACCGCCGTCCGCCCAGTGCGGGGATCCAGCGGTACTCGATGTCGTCCGGCAGGGCCGCGGCGACGGCCTCCTGGTTCCACTGCGGGAACTTGCGCGAGGACGGGAAGGAGCGCACGTCCACGAGATGGGTGATGCCGTTCTCGCGAAGCATCGCCACCACGTCGTCGAAGTCACGGGTGGAATGACCCACCGTGCAGACGCGCCTGCGCTCGCTGTCCTCGCGCCGGGTCCCGGGCCGCGGGTTCGCGGGCAATCCGAGCCGTCAGACCTGTACGGGCCGCACGTGGACGCGGCCGCTGACGACCTTGACCTCCCAGTCCGGCTCGTGCACGGACGCCGGACCCCGGACCGCCTCGCCGTCGTCCAGGCGGAACTCGCTGCCGTGCCACGGGCACTGCACACACCCGTCGCTGGTGACCTTGCCCTCGTGCAGGGGGCCGCCCGCGTGGGTGCAGGTGTCCGACAGCGCGTACACCTTGCCGTCGTGCCGTACGACGACGACCGGAACGCCGTCCGCCTCGCACCGCACGAGCTTGTTCTCGCTGAGTTCGGCCAGCGCCACGACCTCGGTCCAGTCCGACGCGGGCTCCTGGAACGCGGTGTGGCTGACGCCGACACCGTCGACGAACGACAGATGACCGCCCAGGTAGGCGGCTCCGCCCGCGATGCCCAGGGCCAGCAGGCTCAGCGCCGCGCCCGCGCGGTGGTGACCCGCGCGGCGCGCCAGCCAGGAGCCGGCCTGCACCACGGTCGCGGCGGAGTTGCCCACCGCGTGCACCAGACCGACCCGCTGTGACGGGCCGTAGGTGTCGGCCCAGTCGGACGCGCCGGTCGCCGCGGCGGGCACCGTCGCGAGCAGCCCGAAGCCGACGAGCCGCTGCGCGGCGGCGGTGCCGGATTCTCCGGTCGTCAGGTCCAGGACGGTGGCCATGCTCCACGCGCCGATGGGCAGGTCGGTGAGCACGGGGTGCAGCGCGTGGCCGAACCAGGTGCCGGACAGCGCGTCCTTGACCGGGGCGCTGCGCGTCGCGCGCCCCACCAGACCGGCGGCCTTGCCCGCCGGACCGTCGAGAACCTGCATGTTCCCGATCTCGTTGATGGCGTCCTCGACCAGCTTTGGCATGACAGTCGCTCCTCGTCGCGGGCGGGCGGACATGTCGAGCGGCCTCCCGGGCGCTTCCGCCTCATGATCCCACCGCACGGTTACCCCGGCCACCGGAGCATGTGCGCGGTGAGGGAAGGGAGTTCACAGAAGGAGCGGGGAGCCGACGGGGGCGCGCGGACATCCGCCCGTGCTCAGTCCCGCGCCCAGGTCTGCGGGCCGCCGCCCCGCCACTCGACCCAGGGGCCGGCCTCGACGTCGGACGCCTCGACGTCCTCCATTCCCGCGCGGCGCAGGAACTCGGCGACGTCCAGCAGCGTGTACGCCATCCCCACGAACTGGTCGCCGACGCGCACCCGGCGTCCCCCGTCCTCGGCGGGCGGGTACACGACTACGGGGGGCGTGGCGGACATGTCCCCAGCGTGGCCCGGGACGCGGGCCGCCGCACGCGCGGCTACTCCACGGCGGGGTCCTCCTGGCTGCACCGCACCGCCGCCTTGACCGCCGCCTCCAGGCGCTCCCGGTCCTCGCCCGTCGCCGTCGCGTAGGAGGAGAGCGCGTCCTGTACGGCGTCGTAGACCGCGCGCCAGCGCTGCCGCTGCGCGTCGTACTCGGCACCGGTGAGACCGGCCAGCCTCGCCCGTTCGATCTCGGCGGAACGCTCCAGCGCGATCAGGCTGTCGGGGATGTCTGCCACGAGGGGATCGTAAGCCGGGGGCGGGCGGTTCGCGCCCCGGGCGGCGCGGGATTCCAGGGGAGTCGAGCCATCTATCCGTAGCCGACGGCCCGGTGGATGGGTCCGGGATCTTTCTTTCACCTGATCGAGTGATTGACCAATCCGCCGGGCCGCCGGGACCGGATTCCCGGTGTGAGGGATGAAGAGAAGGACGAGCGAGGACCGCGGGGTCCGTACCCGAGGGGCGGGCCGGCCGCGGAGTGCGCCGCGCCGACGGGGACCGCACGCGCGGCGACGGGCGTCCGTCGGCCGACGCGTCCGGCCGTCGTGGACGGCGTGGCGCGGGACCGGGCCACGGCTCCGGTCCGGCGGTCCGGCGCTGTCGCCGTGCCGCCCCCGCGGCCCTCGGAGCGGCTCCGGTGCGAGAGCGGCGCGCCGGGGCAGCGCTCGTCCTTCTCTTCCCCTCCGGGCTCTTCCCCTTCGCGCTCCTCGTCCCAGGGCTCTTGGGGCTGAGCCTCCGGCGCCCCCCCTTTCCCGTCGCCCCTCGAAAGGAACCGATCCATGCGTCACACCGCCGTCGTCGGCAGCGGCGTCGCCGGGCTGACCGCCGCCCACGTACTGGCCCGCTCGCACCGCGTGACCCTGTACGAGGCCGACGCCCGCCTCGGTGGTCACGCGCACACCCACGACCTCGCCCGGCCCGGTGGGGGCCCTCCGCTGCGGGTGGACTCCGGGTTCATCGTGCACAACCGGCGCACCTACCCCCGCCTGCTCCGCCTCTTCCGCGAACTCGGCGTCGCCACGCAGGAGTCGGAGATGAGCATGTCGGTGCGGTGCGAGGGCTGCGGTCTGGAGTACGCCGGGGCGCGTGGCCCGCGCGGGCTGTTCGCCCAGCCGTCCAACGCGCTGCGCGGCCCGTATCTGCGGATGCTCGCGGAGATCCCGGCCTTCCACCGGGCGGCCCGCCGCCTCCTCGCCCACGGCGGCGCGGGCGAACCCGCGCTCACCCTCGGGGAGTTCCTCGACCGGTCGGGCTTCTCCCGCTATTTCCGCGCCCACTTCATGACCCCGCTGGTCTCGGCCGTCTGGTCCTGCGACGCGGGGACCGCCCAACGCTACCCGGCCGCCTATCTGTTCAGGTTCCTCGACCACCACGGAATGCTCTCCGTGACCGGCTCCCCGGTGTGGCGGACCGTCACCGGCGGCTCCCGCACCTACGTCGACCGGGTCGCAGCCGGGCTGCACGAGGTCCGCACCGCCACCCCGGTACGCACCGTGCTGCGGCACGCGGACGGTGCCGAGGTGATCGCCGAGGACGGCAGCACGGCCGCGTACGACCACGTGGTCGTCGCCGTCCACCCCGACCAGGCGCTGCGCCTCCTCGGCGACGCCACCCCGCGCGAGAAGGAGCTGCTCGGCGCCTTCCGCTACTCCCGCAACCGCACCCTGCTGCACACGGACACCGCGCTGCTGCCCCGTACGCCGGGCGCCCGCGCCTCCTGGAACTACCTGATGCCCGCCTGCGACGCGGGCGCCGACCGGGTGCGGGTCAGCTACGACATGAACCGCCTCCAGCGTCTGGACACGGCCGAGCCCCACATCGTCACGCTCGGCGGCGAGGACCGGGTGTCCCCTGAGCGGGTACTGGCCCGGATGACGTACGAACACCCCGTGTACACGCCGGAGTCTGTCGCCGCACAGCAGCGTCTGCCCGAACTCGCCACCGGCGTCACGGCGTTCGCGGGCGCCTACCACGGCTGGGGGTTCCACGAGGACGGCTGCCGCAGCGGGGTGGAGGCGGCTGCCGCGCTGGGGGTGCGCTGGTGACCGTGCCCGCCGTGCCCGCGCTGTACCCCTGCACGATCCACCATGTGCGCAGGGCACCCTTCCGGTACGCCCTGCGCCATCGCACGTACCTGTGGCTGGTCGACCCCGACCGGCTGCCGCGACTCCCTTGGCTCACCGGGCCGTTGGCGCGCTTCCGGGCCTGCGACCACTTCACCGGAGACGCCCCGAGCATCCGCGCCGCGCTCGACGGTTTCCTCGCCGGGCACGGCATCGACCTGGAGGGCGGCCGGGTCGTGATGCTCACCCACGCCCGCGTCCTCGGCCATGTCTTCAACCCGCTGACCCTGTACTGGTGCCACGGCGCCGACGGCACCCCGCGCTGTGTGGTGGCGGAGGTCCACAACACCTACGGCGAGCGTCACGCCTACCTGTTGCATCCGGGTCCGGACCAAGTCGCCGCCACGGACAAGGAGTTCTACGTCTCGCCGTTCTTCCCGGTGGACGGCCGCTACGAGATGCGGCTGCCGCTGCCCGGCGAACGTCTCCATCTGTCCCTGCGCCTGGACCGGCCCGGCGCCCCGCCCTTCACCGCCACGGTGCACGGGACCCGACGCGCGGCCACCCCGGCCGCCCTGCTGCGCCTGGCCCTGCGCCACCCCTGGTCCACCCTCGCCGTCTCGGCCGCCATCCGCTTCCACGGCATCCGACTGTTCCTGCGCGGGCTGCCGGTACGGCCCCGCCCCGGCAGCCACCACCACCCGGAGATCCCCACATGACCACAGCCGACCACCGCCCCGACACGCGCGCCCGCGTCCCGCGCGCCCGGGACAACCGCGCCCTGGAGAGCCGTATCCGGGACACGGGGGTCGTGGACCCCGCCCGCTGGCCGGACGTGGCCGCCGTACCGCGTGCCTCCCGGCCGGTGCGGGCCGTCGCCGCCGCCGTCGTACGCCACGCGCTGCGCCGCCTGCCGCTGCGCGTCCGGCTCGCCGGGGGAGAGACCCTCGGCCTGGGCGGCCCGCTCGTCGAGATCCGCGACCCCGACGCCTTCCACGCCCGCGTCGGCACCGGCGGACTCATCGGCTTCGGCGAGTCCTACATGGCGGGGGAGTGGGACGCGCCCGACCTGGTGAGCGCCCTCACCGTGCTCGCCGCCCACGCGGCCGAGCTGGTCCCCGCCCCGCTGCAACGCCTGCGCGGACTGTGGGCTCCCCGGCAGCCGGCCGCCCGCCGCAACACCGCCGACGGCGCCCGCGACAACATCAGCCACCACTACGACCTGTCCAACGACCTCTTCGCCCTCTTCCTCGACGACACCCTCAGCTACTCCGCCGCCGTCTTCCGGGGCTTCCCCGCCGAGTGGTCCCTGCTCGCCGCCGCCCAGCACCGCAAGATCGACCGCCTGCTCGACCTGGCCGCCGTCGGCGAGGGCACCCGGCTGCTGGAAATCGGCACCGGCTGGGGCGAACTCGCCCTGCGCGCCGCCGCCCGGGGCGCGCACGTCACCTCCCTCACCCTCTCCCGCGAACAGCGCGACCTCGCCCTGCGCCGCGTGCGCGAGGCGGGCCTCGCCGACCGCGTCACCGTCGAACTGCGCGACTACCGCGAGGCGCACGGCACCTACGACGCGATCGTCAGCGTGGAGATGATCGAGGCCGTCGGCGCCGAGTTCTGGCCCGTCTACTTCCGCACCCTCGAAGCCCGCCTCGCCCCCGGCGGCCGGGCCGCCCTTCAGGCCATCACCATGCCGCACGACCGGATGCTGGCCAGCCGCGACACCCACACCTGGATCCAGAAGTACATCTTCCCCGGCGGCCTGCTGCCCTCCACGGAAGCCGTCGAGCAGACCGTGCGCGAGCACACCGGGCTGGCCGTCGCCCGCCGCGACGCCTTCGGCGCGCACTACGCCGAGACCCTGCGGCTGTGGCGCGAGCGGTTCACCGACCGCGCCGACGAGGTCGCCGCCCTCGGCTTCGACGCGGTCTTCCGGCGCCTGTGGACCTTCTACCTCGCCTACTCCGAGGCCGGTTTCCGCTCCGGCTACCTCGACGTCCAGCAGTACCTGCTCACCAAGGAGAACCCCGCCCCATGAGCACCACCTCCCCCAGTCGGCGCGGCGCCGCCCACCGGATCGCGGACCTCGCCGAGGAGGCCGCCGGCACCCGGCTGCCGGTCCGGCTGCGCGCCTGGGACGGCAGCGAGACCGGCCCGCCCGGCGCCCCCGTGGTCGTCGTACGCTCCCGTCGTGCCCTGCGCCGACTGCTCTGGCAGCCCGGCGAACTCGGCCTCGCCCAGGCGTACGTCACCGGCGAGATCGACGTCGAGGGCGACCTCGCCGAGGGACTGCGCACCGTATGGGCCGCCGCCCGCGCCCGGGGCACGCACGCCCCGCGCCTCACCCTCGCCGACCGGGCCCGCGCCGCCGCCGGGGCCGTACGGCTCGGCGCCGTCGGACCGCCGCCGCCCGCCCCCGCCTCCCAGGCCCGGCTGCGCGGCGCACTCCACACCAAGTCCCGCGACCGTGCCGCCATCAGCCACCACTACGACCTGTCCAACGACTTCTACCGCCTCCTCCTCGACGACACCATGGCCTACTCCTGCGGCTACTGGACCGGCGAGGCGGCCGAGGACCAGGACACCGACGCGGCGGCGGTCCGCGCCCAGCGCGCCAAGCTGGAGCTGATCTGCCGCAAGCTCGGCCTGCGCCCCGGCGCCCGGCTGCTCGACATCGGCTGCGGCTGGGGCTCCCTCACGCTGTACGCCGCCGAACGCCACAAGGTCCGCGTCACCGCCGTCACCCTCGCCCGCGAACAGGCCGCCCACGTCCGCGACCAGGTCCGCGAGCGGGGACTTCAGGACCTGGTCGAGGTGGTGTGCCAGGACTACCGCGACATCACCGGCGCAGGCTACGACGCGGTCGCCACCGTGGAGATGGGGGAGCACGTCGGCGACGCCGAGTACCCCGCCTTCGCGGCCGCGCTGCACCGGCTGGCCGTGCCGGAGGGCCGGGTGCTGGTCCAGCAGATGTCGCGAGGTCACCGCGCGCCGGGCGGCGGTGCCTTCATCGAGGCGTACATCGCGCCCGACATGCACATGCGGCCGCTCGGTGAGACCGTCGGGCTGCTGGAGGGGGCCGGCCTGGAGGTGCGCTCGGTGGAGTCGCTGCGCGAGCACTACGTGCGCACCGTCGCCGCCTGGCACCGCACCCTGGAACGCCGCTGGGACGACGTCGTACGCCTCGTCGGCGAGGAGGTCGCCCGCGTCTGGCGGCTCTACCTGGTCGGCGGGGCACTCGCCTTCGAGGAACGGCGCATGGGCGTGGACCAGATCCTCTGCGTCCGCCCCTCCGACACGGGCGCGAGCGGGCTGGCCCGTCCCGAGGGCGCCGACTGGTACCGGGGACTGGAGCAGCCGTGACCGGCTTCGCGTGGGGCGCCTTCGCCTCGAACCTCGGCTGGGCCGCGGCGACCGCCTTCGGCGTCATGGCCGTCACCTTCGCGGTCGCGGTCCGCAAGGGCGTGCACCGGGTCGTGGACGTCGCCTGGGGCGCGTCCTTCGCCGCCGTCGCGGTGGTGACCCTCGCCGCGTCGGCCGGGGAGGGCGACACGGCCCGGCGGGTCCTCGTCACCGTCCTCACCGTCGTCTGGGGACTGCGGCTGGCCGTGCACATCGCGCGCCGGAGCCGGGGGCACGGCGAGGACCCGCGCTACGCGGCACTCCTCGACAAGGCCCCCGGCAACCGGAACCTCTACGCCCTGCGGATGGTCTACCTCCTCCAGGGCGCCCTCGTCTGGCTGGTCTCCCTCCCCGTGCAGGCCGCCCAGTACGCGGCGCCCACCGTCTCCGTCCTGGCCTGGCTGGGCACGGCCGTGTGGGCGGTGGGGATGTTCTTCGAGACCGTGGGCGACGCCCAGCTCGCCCGCTTCAAGGCCGACCCCGCCCACCGGGGCCGCATCATGGACCAGGGTCTGTGGAAGCTGACCCGCCACCCCAACTACTTCGGCGACTTCTGCGTCTGGTGGGGCCTCTTCCTCATCGCCTGCGACGGCGGACGGGCCCCGGCGGTGGTGTCGGTGATCGCCCCGGTGGTGATGAGCTTCCTCCTCGTCAACGGCAGCGGGAAGCGGATGCTGGAGCGGCACATGGAGGGACGACCCGGCTGGGACGAGTACGTGGCGCGCACGAACGGCTTCTTCCCGACGCCGCCGAAGAAGCGGTAGACGCGGGGGAGGTGTCGGGACCTTCGCCCGGGCGGGGCGGTCGCCTGCCGGATCCACGGACGGCGCGGCCACCCCGCTCCGGGGCGCGCGGACTCGGTCGCTCTACGTGGGAAGGCTCAGCAGGGCGACGGGCGCACCCGTCGGCCGGGGTGAGCCGCCCGCCGGTTCCACCGTGACGCCGACCCCCGAGGCCCCGCCCACCGGACCCCGCATCAGCACGGTCTGGCTGCGCAGCACCGGGTTCATCAGCCCGGCCGACCGCATCGCCCCGCCGTCGTCGAACCACAACTCGTACACCTTGCCGTCCGGCGGCGCGGGCATCCCCGAGGCCACGAACACCGCCCGGTCCCGCTCCGCCGACACCACCACGGTGCCTGTGCCACCGGCGACGCGCACCGTGGCCGTCCTGGCGTCGGGCGCGGCGAGCACCCCCGCCACCTCACCTGCCCGCCCCTCCGCCACGGCGGCACGCGCCGCGGCGTCCTCAGCGCGCTCGTACTGCCACAACGCCACACCGCCGAACGCGGCCGCCGCGGCGACGGACGCGGCCAGCGCCCAGGCCAGCGGCCCCCGCGCCATGGGGAGGGGCGCTGCTACACCGGACCCGTCCTTCGGTCGGCAAGCAGTGGACGGACTCGGGGGAGACCCACGACGACCGCGGGCTCAAGAATCG
>NZ_JBSGAH010000030.1:0-55069 GCF_053600675.1 Streptomyces sp. NPDC005004 | reverse complement strand
AAGATGACCATGGCGGTGATGGAGCCGACGACGACGCCGATGGCGAGGTTGTCGGTGGCGACCACCACGATCACGGTGATGGCCATGACGGCGATCTCCCCAGCGGGCATCCGCTTCAGCGTCTTGGGCGCGATGGAGTGCCAGTCGAAGGTCGCGAAGGACACCATGATCATGACGGCGACGAGGGCGGCCATGGGGATGTCGGAGACGACGGGGCCGAAGGCGATGCACAGCACCATCAGGAACGAGCCCGCCAGGAAGGTGGAGAGGCGGGTGCGGGCGCCGGAGACCTTCACGTTGATCATGGTCTGGCCGATCATGGCGCAGCCGCCCATGCCGCCGAAGAAGCCGGTGACGATGTTGGCGATGCCCTGGCCGATGGACTCGCGGGTCTTGGAGGAGTGGGTGTCGGTGATGTCGTCGACCAGCTTCGCCGTCATCAGCGATTCCATCAGGCCGACCAGTGCCATCGCGAAGGCGTACGGGGCGATCGTGGTCAGGGTGTCGAGGGTGAACGGCACGTCCGGCAGGCCGGGGACGGGCAGGGAGGACGGCAGGGCGCCCTTGTCGCCGACGGTCGGCACCGCAACGCCGGCCGCGACCGTGATGACAGTCAGGATGACGATGGACACCAGCGGGGCCGGGATCACCTTGGTGACCTTCGGGAAGAACACCATCAGGGCCAGGCCGCCGATGATCAGCGGGTAGACGGCCCAGGGCACGTCGTGCATCTCGGGGACCTGCGCCATGAAGATCAGGATGGCGAGGGCGTTGACGAAGCCGACCATCACCGAGCGCGGCACGAACCGCATCAGCTTCGCCACCCCGAGCGCGCCCAGGATGACCTGGATGACTCCGGCGAGGATGACGGCGGCGATCAGGTAGCCCAGGCCGTGCTCCCTGTTGAGCGGGGCGATGACGAGGGCGATGGCGCCGGTGGCGGCGGAGATCATCGCGCGTCGGCCGCCGACGATGGAGATGACGACGGCCATGGTGAAGGAGGCGAACAGGCCGACCGCCGGGTCGACCCCGGCGATGATCGAGAACGAGATCGCCTCGGGGATCAGGGCGAGAGCGACGACGAGACCCGCCAGGATCTCGGTGCGCCAGACCTTCGCATCGGAGATCCAGTCGGGCTTCAGGCCGCGCAGGCGCGCGGCCGGGGATGCGGTGACAGCGGAAGAGAGCAAGGAAACAGGTACCTGTCGTGCTCGGGCACGCCTCACGGGGCAGGCCGGGGCGTGCGGGAGGAGGCGGAGGGGCCGGGTCGGCACCCCGCGGACGGCCCCGTCAGCGCGGAACCGGAAGAGAGCGGATCCGGACGCAAACCGGCAGACGCGAGGCGCCGGAGTTCACATCCGGGGGCGAAGCATCACGGCGGGCAGGCGGCGGCGCCGGGCGTCATGGGCTCGCGCACGCTTCTCTCCCGCAAGATTAGGATCTTCACCGGGGGCGTCGTCGGCCCCGACAAGGCAACGGCGGGGCCGCGGAACGCTGCCCTCACACCCAACAACTCTACCCTAACGTTAGAGTAGGGTTCGGAGGGTTCCGGCAGGGGTGGCTGCCATGACCGAGGGCGAAGGGCCAGGAGCGCGGACGTGGACGGCAAGCACATGCAGATCGGTGAGGTCGCCGCGCGCACCGAGCTGTCCCTGCGCACCATCCGGCACTACGAGGAGACCGGCCTGGTCACCCCCTCTGCCCGCTCCCAGGGCGGCTTCCGCCTCTACACCGAGATGGACGTTGCCCGGCTCATGGTCATCCGCCGCATGAAGCCCCTCGGCTTCACTCTGGACCAGATGCGTGACCTGCTCGAAGCCACTGACCGCCTCGACGACGGCCCCGGTCTCGACGCCACCGAGCGCGAAGCACTCCTGGAGCGCGTACGCGCGTACGAGCAGGCCGCGGCCGAGCAGGTGGACAAGCTCCGCACTCAGCTCTCCCGCGCGGAGGACTTCGCCGCCACGCTGCGCGCTCGGCTGCCCGAGCACGAACCGCGCAGTCACTGACCGCAGTGGGCGGCCCGCCCGTGCCCCCACCGGCAGGTCCGGCCTCCCGCAGGCGTATCGGGTGATGTTGCAGAAGCCCTGTCCACAGGAGCCGGCCTGCTGAAGGACCTCACGCACCCGCAGGTCGCCGACTGGGTCACCGGACGCCACCGGCGCTGGCCGGCGGCTCAACCCACACTTGTTCGTCTCGCAGCAGTTAGCGCCCGACATCCCTCCACCGGCTCGTGATCGACACCGTGCTCCATCGCATGGCTCTGCTCACGAGAAACGGGCAGCGCCTGTCCATGAGTTTGGGAGGCAGCTGGCGGCGTGCCGGATTCGAAATGTTCATGGGTTCGGACAGCGTCGGCGGGCGGCGTTCAGCTCAGTCGGCAGCGAGGATGCGGCAGATGTCGCCTTGGGTGCAGGTCTCGGGGGCGATCGTGGAGGCGGTGCGGGTCAGCTCGCGGAGCATGGCGCGGGTTGTCTCCAGTTCGGCGATGCGGCGCTCGACATCGGCGAGGTGTCGGCCGAGCAGGGTGGTGACGTGTGTGCAGGGCGGCTGGCCGCCGTCGCGGATCGCGAGGACGTCGCGGATTTCGGCGAGGCTGAGACCGGCGGCCTGGGCGGAGCGGATGAAGTCGACCCGGGCCGTGGTGTGGGCCGGGTAGTCGCGGTAGCCGCCCGGGGTGCGGGGCGGGTCCGTCAGCAGCCCGGCCTGCTCGTAGAAGCGCAGGGTCTTGGTGGTGGTGCCGGTGGCGGTGGCGAGGGCTCCGATGCGCATACCTCCACGGTAGCCCTTGACCTTCCAGTGCAGTGGAAGGTCTAGCGTGCGGCGTGTGACCTGGAGGTGGCGCTGATGCGCGTGGAGATGCTGATCGTTCCGGACTGCCCGAACGGCCCGGTGCTCAAGGAGCGGCTGGAGCTCGCCCTGGCGGGCCGCACCGATGTGGAGCTCGCCGAGCGCGTGGTCGCCGACCAGGCGGAGGCCGAACGCCGGGGCATGCACGGCTCGCCGACGCTGCTGGTCGACGGCCGTGACCCGTTCGCCGAGCCGGGCACTGCGGCCACCATCTCCTGCAGGCTCTACGTTGGTGCCAACGGCCGGATCGGCGGAGCACCCTCCGTCGAGGAGCTGCGGCGGGTGCTCGACACTCCCGCCACTGGCGGTGCGGACCGGGCGGCCGGACGGGCCGGGCAGGGCCGTCTCGCCCCGCCCGAGGGCGGTCTGCGAGCGGTGCAGCAGGCTGTCCTGCGGTCCTTCGCCACCACCGGCGCCCCACCCGCGGCGGCCGAGATGGAGTCGGCGGCCGTGCCCTTCGGCGTGCCGGCTGCCGAGGTCCTCGCCGAGCTTGTCTCCGAGGACTTCCTGACGCTGGACGACGCCGGGCATATCCAGGCCGCCTACCCGTTCTCCGCCGTCCCCACCGAGCACGCCGTGCAGATCGCAGACGGGCCGACGGTGTGGTCGATGTGCGCGATCGACGCGCTCGGAACCCCCGTCATGCTCGACACCGACGCCCTCATCACCTCCACCGACCCGGTTACTGGCGAGCCCGTCCGTGTGGAGTTCACCAGAGGGAAGACCACCTGGCAGCCGGCGACCGCGGTGGTCTACTACGGCGCCCGCCCCGGCACCGGCCCGGCCGCCGCCGTGTGCTGCGGCTACCTGCGCTTCTTCACCACCCGCGCCACCGCTGAGCAGTGGGGCTGCCAGCAGGCCGACCTCAGCGGCGCCGTCCTGGACCAGGCCGAGGCCGAACGCCTCGGAGCGGACATCTTCGGCCCGCTCATGAGCGCACCGGCCCGGTAGGAGCTCCGCCATGGGCCCAGGCCAGTGCCGCCACCCGAGCAGTCTGGTCGCGACGCTCGGAGTGCTTGGGGCCGTGGCTGGCGCCGGCACTGGCCTTTGGTCCTCACCGCGGACCTGACCAAGGTGCTGTCGATTCTCGGGTTCTGGCTCAGCTTCCGTCGAGCCAGAACCACAACTCGTGAACAGAGCCATCTATCGCACCTTCACTCGCGCCGGGTTGACGATGCAGCTGGTCCTCCCGCACCGGATCCTCTTCGAGGCCCGACAGCACGCCCTCTCCACCTCATGCGCCTGTTCGGCCTGAGCAACGGCGCCGCCATGTGCTACGTCGCAACCGCGCACTCCGACCGGACATGAAGCTGCCCGGTGAGGAGCGGGCGGTCAGCGGGAGGCGGCCTCGGTCTGCTCTTCCTCGGGCACCAGGCGAGGGACGAGACGTACGTAGGCGACCATGCCGAGGACCTCGACGAGGGTCTGGGTGACCACGACGAGGGAGGCGACGGCGAGGGAGTCGGGCAGAGCCAGGGCCAGGGGGAGGACGACGAGGGAATTGCGGGTCGCGCCGGTGAAGACGATCGCCCTCCCCGCGGGTGCGTCGAGGCGGAAGAGTCGGGCTACGGCCTTCCCGGCGAACGCCATCACGATGAGGAACAGCACGAAGTACGGGACGACGGCGGCGACGTCGCCGAGGCTGTCGCCGAGCTTGGGGACCTGGGAGGCCACCACGGTCAGGAGGGTCGCGGCCATCAGCGGGACCATCGTGGTGGTCGCCGCACCGAAGACCTTCTGCCCGGCCGGGCGGCGGGCGGCCCATGCCTGAAGGGCCAAGGCGAGGGCGAGCGGGCTGACGATCAGGGCAAGGAACGCCTCGAGGAACGGGCCGACCTCGACGATGTCGGCGAGCTCGGAACCCATGAACAGGTAGAGGAACCCCGGCAGCAGCAGCATCTGCGCGACCAGGAGGACCGGGGTGGCGGCCAGCAGGCGGCGGCTGGAGCCGCCGGCGAGGCCGGAGAAGACGATGACGTAGTCCACGCACGGGCACACCAGCACCAGCAGCACGCCCAGGCGCACGGCCTGGTCGGCCGGGAGGAGGGTGAACATCGCGGCGACGACCAGCGGCACCACCACGAAGTTGACCACCACCGCCGCGGACAGGAACCGTCCGTCGCGCAGCGAGCGGACCAGTTCGGCGGCCGGGACCTGGAGGAAGGTGACGAACAGCAGCGCCCCGAGGACCGGATTGATCGCGTGCTCCAGCCCGGGCCCGAGGCCGGGGGCCGCCCAGCCGAGGAGGCCGCCGCCGGCCAGCGCTGCCAGGTAGACCATGACCTGGTGGTGTTCCATCCGCTCGACCAGGCCCTGCGGTCCCTGCTGCGACACCCCAACTGCTCCTTCATCGGTGCCAGCCGCCCCATGGCGCGCCGGACGGTTCATCCTCACAGACCCCGTGCGGGGCCTGGCCGGCGGTCCTGCTCAGCGGGCAGCCTTGCCGCCCTCCGGCGGCGGGCCGAGGGTGGGCATGCCGAGGTCGGCCCGGGCCGGGACCGTGCGGCAGGACGTCGTGCGGCGCCGATGCCGTACGAGGAGGAAGCCGAGCCCGGCGGCCACGGCGAGCACTGCCAGGGCGGGCATCCACAGCGCGCCGATCGCGGAGGCGACGCCGACGGAGCCGAGGACGGCCAGGACCGGGCCCGCGCAGCACACCGCACAGGCGGCGACCGCGGCCGCGCCGAGCGTGCCCCAAGGGCGGGACCGACGGGGAGAGGACGTGGTGGTCACGCGGCGGCTCCGAAGAGGTCGGCCAGCATCCCGGCGGCGGCCTCGGGGGCCCGCACCTCCAGCTGGAGACCGGTCGGGGTCAGGTGCAGGGTGAAGTCGAAGAACGCGCAGCAGCCCTGTTCCGCCGCGGCGAGCGCCGCGAGTTCGCCGGCGAGCTCGGCGCCGGCCGGGAAGGACAACCTGAGGCCGTCGGGGATCTCTTCGCGGCGCTCGGCCTTGCCGGCCAGGGCCCGCCACTGCTCGGTGCGCTCGTCCAGCTCGGCTCCGCCCAGCGTGCAGGCGACCGGGACCTCCCGCCACGCCTCAGCGGCCGGAGTGCGGCGGGTCGGGGACAGCTCGATCGGCACCGGTCCGGCCGCCGCCGGGGTGCCGGTCGTGGTGCAGCCGCACTCCGGACCGCACGCCCCGGCCGGGGCCGGGGCCGAGAGCTCGGCGTGGACACCGGCCAGGTGGGCGCAGAATGCGCGCAGCTCGGCGATGCGGCCGTCGGTCTCGGCGATCCGGTCCGCGACCAGCGGCAGCATCCGCGCCCGCACCGACGCGCACACTCCCTCCTCGCGGACGTCGAGGAGGTCGCGGATCTCCTCCAGGGCCAGGCCCAGGAGCTTGGCCGAGGAGATGAAGGCCAGGCGCTCCACCGCGTCCTCGCCGTACATCCGGTACCCGGACGGGGTCCGGTCGGCGGGCAGCAGCCCGGCGTCCTCGTAGAAGCGCAGCGTCGTGGCCGGGACGCCGGAGCGCTCGGCCATCTGCGAGATGCGGTAGGTCGTCACGCCACCGACGGTAAACCTTCGACCCGACTCGAAGGTCAAGCGCTGGACCTCGCCCTGCCTCGCAGGAGGGGGGTGCGCGGTCTTTCGCCCGCCGCCGTTCAGTCGTGGCGGGCGAGCTTGAACGCGGAGGCGAGCAAGATCACGGCCAGGAGGGGGATGAGGACCAGGTCGGGGAAGACTCCGAGGAGCAGGCCGCCCAGCACGGCGCCGGCGATGGAGCCCGCGGCCATGGTGGCGGTGAAGCGGAGGTTGGTGCCGAGGACGGCGAAGCTGCCGTCGCGGCTGTAGCGGGCGAACGCGACCAGCATGGTCGGCAGGGAGACCAGCAGGGAGAGGCTTCCGGCGGTCTTGATGTCCTGGCCGAACAGCAGCACGATCGTCGGGATCAGCAGCTCGCCTCCGGCCACACCCATGATCGCGGCGACCACGCCGATGCCGAACCCGGCGACGACGCCGGCGGGCACCTGGGCCCACAGCGGCAGGGCGAGCGCGTCCAAGGCGGTGGTGTGGGTAACAACCAGGGCGGCCGTCATCAGCACCATCAGCACCGCCAGCACCTTGTAGAGGGTGGAGCTGCGCATGCGCACCGCCCAGCTCGCTCCGGCCCATGCACCGAGCAGGCTGCCGGCCAGCAGGTTGACCGTGATCGGCCACCGTGCGGCTACCTCGGCTGCCGGGACCGCGGCCAGGCGGGCCGGCAGCGCGACCAGGACCACAACCAGGCTCATCGCCTTGTTCAGGATGACGGCCGAGAGCGCCGCGAACCCGAACAGGCTGATGAGCAGGGGCAGGCGGAACTCCGCCCCGCCCAGTCCGATCATTCCGCCCAGCACCCCGATGGCTCCTCCCGCGGCGAACACCAAGGGTGCCGAAAGCGTCGCGCGCAGCGGGACAGGGCTCTGATCAGTGGTCATGACGGGCATCTTCGCTGGCAGCCGCCTCGCCCGCTACGGTGCGGCCATCTCTTCGGGCGAAGGCACCGCAGGTCCGCCGAGGCTTCGTCCAGACCTCCCAGCACCGGCAGCGTTCGCTGGGCTGCGGCGCTCGATGAAGATGCCGTCGCGCGGGACGCCGCGACGGTGTCCCGCCCGTGCGCGTCTGCGGGCCGTCAGGCCGCGGTGGGTAGCGTCAGCAGCTTGCCCATCGCTGCGAGCACCGACGGCTCGACCCGGTAGTAGACCCAGGTGCCGCGCCGCTCGGAGGTGAGCAGCCCGGCCTCCTTCAGCTTCTTCAGGTGGTGGGAGACGGTGGGCTGGGAGACGCCGACGTCGGAGATGTCGCACACGCACGCCTCGCCGCCCTCGTGCGAGGCCACGGCGGAGAAGAGACGCAGCCGGACCGGGTCGCCGAGCGCCTTGAACATCCGCGCGGCCGTCTCGGCCTCGGTGGCGGTCATCGGGCGCTCGGTCAGCGGCGGGCAGCACGGCACCACACCCTGACCGTCGGCTTCGAGCAGCGGCAGCACCTTCGCATTCGACATGCGTCTATGTTGACACATGTCGAATCAGTACAGGGGGGTTCGTCACCGGCGTGCGAGGTGGGCGGCCAGGTTCCGGGCGACGCGGTCCGCGTCCCGTCCGACGCCGCGCAGCGAGTTCGATGACAGGCTGCGCTGCCATTCCAGCCCGACGAACGCCAGCCCCGGTACACCGGTGGCGAGGCCGTCACGGTGCCGGGGGTTCCCGTCGGCGTCGAGAGCGCCATGGAGAGTGGCGAGGTAGGGCAGGTCGGGGCGGTAGCCGGTGGCGAGCACGATCGCGTCGACCTCCTCCCGCTCCCCGTCCGGCCAGACGAGCTTGGACCCGGTCGCGCCGGTGAACAGCGGCCGCCGGTCGGGTCGGCCGGCGGCCAGGGCGGCCCGGTAGCGGCCGTCGTCGATGACCGGCTGCGCCGGCGGGCGCGCAAGGAGCCGGCCGAGGGGTGCGGCGTCCAGGCCGGTGCGGGCCGTCCAGAAGTGCAGGTCGCGGCCGAGGATGCGCTGGGCCGCGAACTTCACCGGGGCGCGGGTGGCGAGCGTGACCCGTGCCGTGGCGGCGAGCTCGGCGGCGATCTGCACCGCGGAGTTCCCGGCCCCGACCGCGACCACCCGGCGGCCGGTGAACGGGGCCGGGCTGCGGTAGTCGGCGGCGTGCAGCACCTGCCTGGCGAACTCCTTCAAGCCCGGCAGCGCGGGCCGGTGCGGTCGGCCGAACGTCCCGGAGGCCGCCACGACGGCCCGCGCGGACAGCCAGCCGCCGCCCTCCAGCTCCACCTCGAAAGCCTCGCCGGCGCGGCGGACCGCGGTGACGCGGCAGCCCGTGCGGATCTCGGCGTCCAGGCGGTCGGCGTAGGCGGTGAGGTAGTCGACGACTTCGTCGCGGTGCGGGTAGCGGTCACGGTCGGCTCCGGGGAACGGCATCCCGGGCAGGGAGCTGTACCGGGCGGGCGAGAACAGCGTGAGGCTGTCGTAGTAGTGCGGCCACGCCCCGGCCGCACGGTCGGACGCCTCCAGCACCACCGGCCGCAGCCCGAGCCGCAGCAGCGCGTGGGCGGTGGCGAGGCCGGACTGGCCGCCGCCGATCACGGCGACGTCGATGTGCTCCATCAGCGAATCCCCCTTGGTTCGATAAATGTCTATGTTGACGCTTATCAATACAGGTGCCATGCTGGGCCGCGCAAGCCATCGACAGATGTCGAAACACGCAAGGAGTCGCCGTGAACGCGCCCGCCACCACCGAGCTGCCCGTCGTCGTGATCGGGGCCGGACCCGCCGGCCTGGCCGCCGCCGCCCACCTCATCGACCAGGGCATCGAACCCCTGGTCCTGGAAGCCGGCCATAGCGCCGGCGCCGCGGTGCGCGAGTGGCCGCACGTGCGCCTGTTCTCCACCTGGGGCGAGGTCGTCGACCCCGCCGCCGAGAAGCTCCTGGCCCCCACCGGCTGGACCCGCCCCGACCCGGCCACCTACCCCTCCGGCGGCGACTGGGCCGACCTCTACCTGCAGCCGCTCGCCGACGTCCTCGGCGACCGCGTCCGCACCGGCGCACGCGTCACCGGTGTCTCACGCACCGGCCGGGACCGGATCGTCGACGCCGACCGCGAGCAGCAGCCGTTCGTCGTGCACGTCACGCGTGCCGACGGCCGTGAGGAGCGCCTCTTCGCCCGCGCCGTCATCGACGCCTCCGGCACCTGGAACACCCCGTCCCCGGCCGGCGGCAGCGGCCTGCCCGCACTCGGCGAGAAGGCAGCCGCGGACCGGATCACCTACCGCGTCCCGGACCTGAAGGACCCGGCCGTCCGCGCCCGGTACGCGGGCAAGCGCACCGCCGTGATCGGCTCCGGCGCCTCCGCGTTCACCGCCCTCGCCTACCTCGCCGACCTCGCCAAGGCCGACGGCGGCGCGGGAACAAAGGGCGTGTGGATCCTGCGCCGGGGCATCTCCGGCTCCACCTTCGGCGGCGGAGAAGCCGACCAGCTCCCCGCCCGCGGCGCCCTGGGCCTGGCCGCGAAGGCAGCCGTCGACGAGGGCCATGCGGACGCGGTCACCGGCTTCCGCACCGAGGCGATCGAACGGGCAGACGACGGCCGCCTGGTCCTGGTCGGCGAGGACGGCCGCCGCCTCGACCCGGTCGACGAGGTCATCGTGCTGACCGGCTTCCGCCCCGACCTCTCCTTCCTCGACGAGATCCGCCTCGGCCTCGACGAGCGCCTCCAGGCGCCCGTCGAACTGGCTCCGCTGATCGACCCCAACCAGCACTCCTGCGGCACCGTCTACCCCCACGGCCACCGCGAGCTCTCCCACCCCGAACCCGGCGTCTACCTGGTCGGCATGAAGTCCTACGGCCGCGCCCCCACCTTCCTCGCCATGACCGGCTACGAGCAGGTCCGCTCCGTCGCCGCCGCCATCGCCGGCGACCTCGAAGCAGCCGACCGCGTCGAACTGACCCTGCCCGAGACCGGAGTCTGCGGCGGAGCCGGCCTCTTCGACGCCCCCGAATCCGACCAGAGTGGCGGCGGCTGCTGCGCCCCGGCGCCGCAGCTCGTCCAGCTCGGCGTCCCCGCCGTCGGCCCCGGCGGCGCCACGGCGGCCGAGGAGGCTCCGGCGGGCGGCTGCTGCGGCTCGTGACCGACCTCAACACCTCAGCCCGCGGGGCCGCGACCGGATCGGGGGACCGGTCGCGGCCCCGCGCCGTGCTGCCCGCCCTCTGCCTGACGCAGATCACCAGCTGGGGCATCGTCTACTACGCCTTCCCCGTCCTCAACCCGCAGATCACCGCCGCGACGGGGTGGCCGGCCGGCGCAACCACCGCGGCGTTCTCCCTCGGCCTCGTCGTCTCCGCCCTCGCCGGAATCCGCGTCGGCCGCATCCTCGACCGGCGCGGCCCGCGCACCGTCATGACCGTCGGCTCCGTCTTCGGCGTGGTCAGCCTGCTGATCGTGGCTGCGGCCCCCAACCTCCCCGTGTTCTTCGCCGGTTGGGCGCTGGCCGGGCTCGCGATGGCCGCCACCTTCTACCAGCCGGCGTTCGCCGCCCTCACCCGCTGGTGGGCCCCCGACCACGTGCGCGCCCTGACCATCGTCACCCTCGCCGGCGGGCTCGCCTCCACGGTCTTCGCACCCCTGACCGCGGCCCTCGCCGACCACCTGTCCTGGCGTCACACCTACCTCGTACTCGCCGCCATCCTCGCCGCCGTCACCATCCCCGCCCACGCCCTGGCCCTGAGCGCACCCTGGCCCGACGCCCCAACCAGCCCGGCGCACGCGGCCGCAGCTGCGGCCGAGGTCGGGCGCAGCCGACCCTTCCTGCTACTCGCCGCCGCCTTCACTCTGTCGGCCTTCGCGATGTACGCCGTCGTCGTCGCCCTCATCCCGCTCCTCCTGGAACGCGGGTACACCACCAACCAAGCCGCCTGGGCCCTCGGCCTCGGCGGCGCCGGACAAACCCTCGGCCGCACCCTGTACGCCGCGCTTGCCCGCCGCACCACCGCGACCGCCCGTACCACGATCCTGATCGCGCTCGGCGGACTGACCACCGCCGCCTTCGCCGCCGTCCCCGGCCCGTACGTCCTGCTCATCGCCGTGTCGGTGGTGGCTGGCATGGTCCGCGGCAACCTCACTCTCCTCCAGGCCACCGCCATCACCGACCGATGGGGCACAACGCACTACGGACGCCTCTCCGGGCTCCTCGCGGCACCGGCGACCACCGCGGCAGCCCTCGCGCCGTTCGCTGGCGCCGCCCTGGCCTTGCCGCTCGGCGGCTACGGACCACTCTTCTTCCTCCTTGCCACCGTCTCCGTGGCCGCCGCGCTCATCGCACCATGGACAGACACCGCCGCCGCACGCCGCTCATTCCTGTAGCTCGACAGCTGCCGCATCCCCTGCCGACACAGACGAACCCGCCCTCGTTTCCGCCTCCAAGCGGGCAACGAAGCGCGGGTTCAGCGGTTACCCGTCTAAGAATCCGCGAACCCGCGCGCTTCCGTACGTGTTGCAGCCAAGATCGAGAGAGACGAGGCCGGTCACCGCAGTGGCGAGTGGCGCTTCGTCGGGTTCGGCACACCACCCGGCGGTTCAGACAGGCATTGTGCCCTGGCGCGATGCCCGATGGGCCGTGTGCGCCTTGGGACACCCCTGAGCGCGGGTTCGTCGCCCGGGCCCGTCACGCCTCCGCGATCGGCGCACACGGCCGGGGCCACGCCAGAGCCATCAACAGCGTCCTGGCGATCATGGAAGCGATGGCACACTGATGGGTTCAACTTGCCCACTCCACCTGGGAGATCACCTGATGAACGCCACCCCAGCCGCCGACACCCAGGGAGCCAAAGAAGCCGAGGTACGCACCGGCGGCTGCCTGTGCGGCCGCATCCGCTTCACCGCCCAGGGCCCGGCAGTCTTCCCCCACACCTGTGAATGTGATCATTGCCAGAAACTCGGCGGCACCCCCGTGATGTGGTGGGTGGGCTTCAAGACGATCACCTGGACCGGTGAGGGTGGCGAACCGACCTGGTACGAGACCTTCCCCGGTGAGGCGAAGCGCGGCTTCTGCCCGACCTGCGGCAGCCGCGTCGCGGCGATCGACAGCGACATCCCGGAGATCGGCATCAACGTCACGGCCCTCAACGACACCAGCGGCGAAGACCTCGTACCGATCCACGCGTCCTTCCACGACAACGCCGTGCGCTGGCTGCCCTCGGTGGCACAGACAGCGCCCAGTGCGACCGGCTGACACCACGGCGCTCCACGAGCACTCAAGGTACTTGAGGAATGCGCGAGGCTACTTCCTCGACGAATTCAAGCTGCCGCCCCGCCGAGGGGCGAAAGCGGGAGTGAGAGCCAGGGCTCTGAGTATTCAGGCGGTGTCAGGAATCTGGGTGCGCCAAGCATCGAGGTGAAGGGCGAATTGCGAGCCGCCCCCGCGAAAGGGGCACATCAATTTGATCGAAGCAGCCTCAACACGCCGGAGAACACAGCAAAATTGGCTGTACAGGAACTGTTCATCCCATCCGTCGGCTGGCCGTCCCGCTCCTTCGGCAGCCGCCACTGCGACCCACCACGAAGGGGGGCACAAGACGTGAACACGAGCACTTGACAGGGAACTGTGTTCCTGTGACGACTGCACTTTGCTGTCAGGCTCACCAGCGATGTCGTGGGTCGGGTTCCGACGGGAAACGCTGACTTGGACGGGCCCCGGCGGGGAGCCGACGTGGTACTCGACCTGGCCGACCCTGCACCGAGGCTTCTGCCCACGCTGCGGCACCCATCTGATCTCCGTAGCCGACGACTCGGACATGGTCATGGTGACGACGTTCAGCCTCAACCAGCAGGGCAGCGACTTGGAGCCCGTGGGGCACAGCTTCCGTCAGCGTGCCGTGCCGTGGATGACCGTTGTTCTTGCTCCAGACCCGCTCCATTCCTAGCAACACTGGGTCTCCGACTTCCTGGCTGATCGCACTCGTGCGCAACGCCCTGCTGCCCCCGACCAGGAAGGTCGGGGGCAGCAGCATGTCCAGGGAGGGTCAGCCGGCTGCCGCCGCCTTGGCCAGGGCCTTGCCGAGGTGACGGTCGACAAGGGCCGGGGAGCCGGAGACGATCAGCAGCAGGCCGCCGTCACGGAGCGCCGTCTGCTTCACCACGGTGCTCCGCCCTCCGGTGGAGAACGTCAGGAGCTGGCTCCACTGCTCGTCACCGAGCCCGTGGGGCGCGGTCAGCTTCTGCGAGGCCATGTCGATCGCGGTGTCGCCCGCGACTACCTGATAGGTGGGGCATCCGGTCATGGCGCCGAAGATGCGGCCGATGCCATCGGACAGCTTGCCCGCGCTGTCGCTGTACAGCTCCTCGGAGACCTCCGAGTCGCTGCTGCCGGCGTAGGTGAAGGTGGCCTTCGCCTTGTGCAGGAAGGTGAGCGACCCGCCGGTCGCCGCGTCGCCGCCAAGCTCGGTCAGGGCCGGGCAGCCGACGACGGTTACGTCGTCGTGCTGGGCGGGACGCTCCGGCTCGCGCAAGTAGCCGCTGCCGAGGTCGCGCTCGTCGAGCAGGCGCCTCTCCAGTGCGGCCGACGACAGCGGAGCGACGTTCTGGGATGCGCCGGCGGGCTTCCCGGCACGGGCGAAGGAGACACTGTTGGGCTTGGCCCGGGTGGTGTCGGTGGAGCAGGCGGACAGGGCGAGGAGAGCGGCAGTGATGCCGAGGGCGGTGGTGGCGACGCGAACGCGCATGGCGGAACTGACCCCTTGGTACTGGACGACGGGTGGTCAGTGCGGGCCCGCAGGCCCGTTGGGGGCGTAGGAGTGGGGTCAGTGTCCGAGGTGGCGCAGGCAGTCCTCGAACGTGGCGTGCGTCGCGTCCGCCGGCCCGGTGTGCCGGTTGTACCAGGCGGTGTCGAGCCGGGTCTCCTGCTGCTGGTGCCCCGCCCGGCAGCGCAGCCAGATCTGATCCTGGGTGGAGAGGATCAGCCAGTCCCGGTACGTGCCGCACACGGAGCAGGCGACCACCTCGCCGTCGAGGACCAGCGGCTGCGGCCATGCCGTCATCCTGCCGTCGAGCTGGTCGTGGCTGGGCACTCGCAGCTCCGGCGGGAGGAAGTCGTCTATCACGGCGGTCGGCGCGCTGTGCTCCGGTTCGGTCGGCGGGGCTCCCGCCCCGGGAGGGACCTGGTCCTGCATCTCCTCGACCATCTCGATGAATCGGCGCTGCGCCTCGCTGAGCCCCTTCGCCCGACGGCGTATCCGATGAAACACCCTGGCTCTCCTTCGCCTCGTCCTGCTCGCTTCATGATCGTGCCCGACACCCCGGGGGGGCTTCAATTCACAAAGTCCACAGTCGCCTTCGAGGGTCGGGAGCCCCATCGTCACCGAGCGTTGCCCGGCGCCTCCTTCCCACTGCGTGCCCGACCAGGGGCAGAGGGTCGGGGTGCCGCCTTCTCCGTCACGGACCGTCTTGTCGGCGCCCCGCGTTCGGAGAGGTTCGAGGAGTCAGCGGGAAGGTCGGCGGTCCGCCGCAGCCGCCAGACCAGGACATCGCTCACCGAGTCCGCGGAGTCGAGTTCGCGACGCTGCACCGCATCGGACAGAAGCGTGGCCGCGTCGTGACCGGCGGCCTCGGCGTCGGCAATAGTCGCGGCCAGGGCGTACCAGCCGGGTTCGGCGAGGATCTGCTCCGCCAGCTGCGGCAGCGCCTCGCGTAGCAGCGTCGTCTGTCGCTGGATCAGCGGCCGTCCTAGGCGACGGCCGCGCGCGTGGAGCACGCCGATGGGCTGGGCGGCGGCGGCCTGGTAGGCGGAGCGCAGATGTTCGGCGGCCTGCTGGGCGGCGGCGGCCTGCTGCGCGTGTCCCTTCTTCGCGTGCCAGTGCATGGTCGTGGTGATGAGGAAGAACAGCATGTCGATCGCCATTGCAGTGGTGGCGCCGTCCTCACGGCGGCCCAGCGCTGGGCCGCCGTGGACGAGGTCGCGGGCGGCTTGCCGCAAGGCCCGGTCGTGCCCCCGCTCTGCCCGGATGTGGGAGCGGGAGGCCCGTTCGAAGGCCGCTGCTGCCTCTCGCAGTTCGCGGCGGGTGTGGGCAGCAGATGTCTTGGCGAGCGCGTCCAGTACC
Organism: Streptomyces sp. NPDC005004; assembly: GCF_053600675.1. Classification (NCBI taxonomy): domain Bacteria; kingdom Bacillati; phylum Actinomycetota; class Actinomycetes; order Kitasatosporales; family Streptomycetaceae; genus Streptomyces; species Streptomyces sp. NPDC005004. The sequence continues at coordinate 39,646 of NZ_JBSGAH010000030.1, read as the reverse complement.
TCCCCCGCTGCGGCGATGTGGGCGACGGCGACCGCGTCGTCGCCGTGCTCGATGACGGCCACGGCCTGCCACGCGAGGGCGGCCGTCCTGCGGCGGGCACCGGCCGGATCGTCGACGCCCGTACGAACGCCATCGCCCTTGCTGGGAGCGGCGTTGCCATGCTCCGGAGTGGCGCCGGACCACCGCTCCCGGACGCGGGGCAGCGAAAGGTCGGGGGCGAGGCGCGCGCCGGGGTAGAATACCGGCTCGTCTTCGGCGTTGCGGTCGTCGGGCAGAGCGACCTTGTAACCGAGGAGGTCCCCGGACGGAGCGACGCGCTTACGGATCAGCAAGCCAGCACCCGCGAGCCGGTTGAAGAACTCTGCCTCGCTGGTCGCGCCGGCGACCGCGCGCCGCACGGTCTCCCGCAGTTCTTCGCGGGCGGTGCGTTCGCGCCCCTGGCGCTTGGCCTTGTGGCGCTCGGCGCTGGTGGGCCGCTTCGCGGCGGTGCCGTCGCCCTTGTTCAGGCGGCGCAGGCCCAGCTCCACTTCGAGGGTCCGTGCCTGGGCCTGGACGCGGGCGGCGTCGTGGTCGAGGTCGGGGTTGAAACCGTCCTCGCGCACGAGGGTGGCGATGATGTGGATGTGGTCGTCGGCGTGCCGCACGGCCGCCCACCGGCACCCGGCACCCTGTGCGGGGTCGTCGATGCCGGCGGCGGCCACCATGCGCCGGGCGACCTCGCCCCACTCCTCATCACTGAGGGTCCGGTCTTCCGCGGCGTTGCGGACCGAGAGGTGCCAGACGTGCTTCTTCGGCCGGGCGGACTGCTCGACGTTCTCCACAGGCTGGTCGAGGAGCTGCTGAAGTTGCTGCAGCGTGGCGTTCGGATCGCGGCCGGGGTCGGGGGCGTTGTTGTCCCAGGAGGCGACGAGGTGCGGGTCGGTGTGCTCCTCGAACTTGCCGGGCCCGTAGAGGTAGTAGAGGAGGCCGATGGTGCGCTGCCCGCGCTTTTGGATCCGGGGGATCATGCCGGTGGGAGGGTCCTAGTCCTGGTTGAGGAGTCGGTCGGTGGCGTGCTGAACGCGCTGGACGGCGCGGTGGGTGGCGGCGATGACCACATCCAGCTCGGGCGGGTGTGCTCCGACGTTGACCGCCCGGGCGATCTGGTTGAGATTGCTGCCGACGTGACCGAGGTACCGGCGGGCGGCGAAGAACTCGGCGATGACCTCACGCTCTCCGGCGACGGCACTGGCGGTCCGTTCGAGGTCGCGGGCGGCGGACAGCGCGGCGCGGGCGAGGAAGCCCGCCAGGGTGAGGCCGGCGGCCTTCGCGCCGGCGGTGATGCGCTCGAGTTCGTCGTCGCTGAAGCGGGCGTTACGCACGTGCGGGCGCTGGCGGCGCTGGTACTTGCGGCGGCGGACACGCGGCTGCTCAGGTCTGGCCAGTGTCCCTGCTGGTTGCGATCCGCCCTCGGTCGCAGCCTCCTCGTCCGGCGACCCTCGGCGCCGGACGAGCCCCTGCCCCACGGGGGCGGGGGAACCCTTGGATACTCCGCCAGGGGCGGAGTATCCAAGGGGATAACTTGCTCGCCCTGAGACCGAGTTGGAGTCGGGAGCGGGTTCGGGGGTGGTGCCGTTCTGGAGCGGGATCGTCACCGTGATTCGGACCTCATTGAGCGGATGCGGTGCTGGATGGTTGCGGCCAGCGTGATGACGTCGGCCGGTCCCGTCAGGACAAGGACGGGGCCGTTGGGCTGGTACTGGACGAGCCATTGGCCGTTCGGCCCGGGGACAGCTGAGTGCAGGAGGCGTCGGCTGACGAGGACGTCTGCCCAGGCGCTGGCCTCGGCGGCCGTAGGCTCGGATGAACGAAGCGGGAGCGGAATCACGATGCCTCCTCGAAGGGATGGGTGGCCCGGCCCAGTGGCCCGGGCCACCCGTTACGGATACTGCGCTGATCTGTGGGTTTGCCGGGCTATCCGCACTCGGGGCAGCGCCCGACGTGGCTGTTGAGCGCCCTCGCCATCCGCTGCTTCGCCGAGACGGCCTGCTTCGCGCTGGACTTTGCCGACGGCCTGCCCGCGTGTCGCTCGGAGTGGGCGAGCATGAAGCCGATCTCCCGCTCGTACTCCTCACGGACGACCTTGAACTTCAGGCAGGTCTTCATCGGGTGCTCCTTGTCTTCGTGGTGTCCTCGCTCCGCAGCTCCTGGAGGACGAGGCTCAACCGGTCGTTCCGGCCGCCCTTTAGGCCCTCTCGGCGGAGGATCTCCCGCAGCTGGACCCGGGTGACGGACTCGTTGCCGTCCCGGTCGAGCAGAGCCGGGACGTGGGGGCGAACCTGCTGGACGAGCTGGCCCACCGACTGCTCCGGCTCACGCGACGGACGCTGCGTCTGCGGAGTCCGGGACCGGCCCCCACGCGTCCCCTGGCCCTTCGCCTTCGGCGACGTCTTCCGCCGTAGGGGAACTTGTCCCCGGTCCCCGGTGGGTTCGGTCCCCGGGTCGGTTGGTCCCCGGTCCCCGGTGGGTTCGGTCCCCGGGTCGGTTGGTCCCCGGTCCCCGGTGGGTTCGGTCCCCGGGTCGGTCGGTCCCCGGTCCCCGGCCGCCTCTCCGGGACCGGCCTCATCAGTCGTCGTATCTGCGGCTTCCTGCGAGGGGACTGTGGCATCCCCAGCGCCCTGGTGCACCGGGGACCAGGGCGAGGCCAGCGGGACCGTGGCCAGCGCGAGTGCGTGGCGTCGGGCGGCGAGCAGGTCGAGCAGCAGCGCGCGCTGACGTGAGTCGGTGCCGACCGACGCCCTGCCCAGTGCCCGCGACAGCCGCCGGGTGAGCCGCCGGCCGCGCCAGGACTGCTGCTCCTCGGCTGTCCGCTCGGCGAGGCGTGCGGCCAGGTCGACGGCGCGGGCGGTGGCGCGGTCCCGGGTGATCTGCGCGGCGTCGCGATCTCGCGCGGCGATCCCGAGGCGGGACAGCAGCCGCTCGCGGGCTTCCCGACTCAGGGCGGCGAGCAGGCCGTGCGAGGTGGCGCCCGGGGTACGCAGGCGCACCTCGATTCCCATGGCCAGATGCCACAAGGTCGCCGCCATGATCGGGCCGACGAAGGCGCGGACCGTGCCGCCGATGGGGCCGCTCTCGGCGAAGGCGGGGATCACCTGCACTGTGGTGATCACCCAGACCAGGGTGCCCGGCAGGCCGGGCGCGCCCTGGGTGGCCAGGTTCTGTCGTGCCATCAGCGCGGTCGCGAAGAGCGACAGCTCGGCCGCGGCGAACATCCCGGCTCGCTCGGTGGTGCCGGCCATGTCGAGGTAGTCGGCGGCGAAGCGCCAGCTAGTGTCCGCGCTGTAGGCGGTGCAGGCCAGGGCAGCCAGGGCGGCGACGCGGACTGCCGGGCCACGCAGGCTTTTCTGTGGCGGTATGCCGCGGCGCCGGACGGTCCAGGCGGTGAGGGCCAGGACGAGGGCGGCGGGCACGCCGGCGGCAAGGAGGAGGGGGAGGTCAACGCCGGCGCCGAGGGCCAGAAGGCGGGTCATGCGGCCTTTCCGACAGGGGAGTGCGCCGGGAGCTGCGCCACGGGACGGGACGTCGCCTTACGCGTGCCGAGGGGTGGCGTGGGCGCCGGTCGGGATGCGGCGGGGGCGGTCTTCTTCCGCTTCCTGGCGGGCCGTGACACGCCGTGGTTGCGGTCGCGGTCGAACACCTTGTTGGCCGCCTGCCGGAGCAGATCACGGGCATGCTTGGGACCGATGCGCAGGGCGGAGGCGAGCCGGTCGGGCCGCCAGCCGGTGACGTAGGCGTGGTCGATGACGACCTGCCGCTCGGCCTCGGTCAGGTGGACGTCCCGTCCCTGGAAGAACGCCCTTACTCGCTGGTAGTCGAGGCGGTGGCGCAGGCCGTTGTGCCAGGGACGTCGCTCGGCCTGGGTGAGGCCGCCCCAGACGCCCTCCTTGAGGTCGTTCTCCAGGGCGTAGTTGAGGCAGTCGTGACGGACCGGGCACGGGCCGCAGAGTTCCTTGGCCTCGGCGATCGCCTCGTGGTCACGGGGAAGGGGAAAGAACGTGGCGTCGGCGTCGTCGGGGTCCATGCCATTGCAGACCCCGCGAGACTGCCAGCTGGTGTCGCCGATGCCGCGCAGGCCGGTGACGGGCGCGTCGTAGGTAGTGATGTGCTTCAAGGCGAGGCTCCAATGTGCTGCCGCGTCGGCCGGGCGGGGGCCGGAGAGGAGCGGATGCGGTGTTGGGGGCCGGCTGCGCGGCGAGAGCGTGGACCGCAGCCGGAGGTGGGACGGTGAGGGAGTGGTGCGGAGGGTGCACCAGCCCTGGGTGGGGTGGCCGAATGACCCGATCAGCCCATGGCAGGCTGCTGGGCCTGCGCGGCGGTGAGGCGGGAGCCATGCGGAATGGTGCGTGGGGTGGTCGCGTGCATGGCTCCGGAAGGGCCGAGCTTTCGGCGTAGGCACGGCTTACCGGGCTGGGCCCCGCACTGCTCGCAGCCGATGCTGAGGGCATCCGGCTGCCCCGGGGCGGCGGCCGCCGTACGGGCTGCTCGAGCGGCCCGGTAGGGCGCGAGGGCGGCTCGGGCAGCGGGCGGTATACACGAGCCGACTTCCCGCAGCCTCTCCTCCAGCTTCGGATCGATCTCGGTGCTTCGGCGGCTGCTGATCGCGCGGTCCTGCATGGGCTGGGCGCTGCCGATAGCGACCGCGTGCCGGGTGCTGACCAGCTCGGCCGTCCAGGCCGCCTGGTCGTCCGGGTCGGCGGATGGAGTCGGGTCGACGTGGCGGCCGATGCGGTCGCGTCGATAGGCGTCCCACGGGCGGCCGATGTCGGCGGGCGCGATCGGGTACGGCGAGGTGCGGTAGTGCCGCCGTGCGGCGTCGCGGGCGTCCCAGCCGTGCGGTGTGGCCATCGGCACGTCGCCGAGCAGTTCGTGCCACTGGTCGAGCTGCTCGCGGACGTCGCCCTGGTCGGTGCGGGCGAGGCGGGGGTCGAGCCGGCCGATGTAGGCCAGCAGGGCGGCGATTTCGCGGCGGTCCACGGTGTGGCTACTCCGTTCCGGTCGGCTAGAGGGCGGCGAGGAGGGCGGCTTGGTGTGCCTCGGTGCGGGTCATGCCGGGCGACGCGCGGTGGCCAGAGCCGTATCCGGCATGCGCGCCCCGAGGAGTTGGGGGGTGCTCGCGGGCCACCCAGGCACGCCAGTCGGCAGCCCAGGCGTCCGGGGAGCGGGGCTCCCAGTCGGCGCGGTGCAGACGCCACTTCGCGTCGGCCGCCTGCACACCGTCCTCGCCGAGGCGGTCGAGGTGCCCCTGCTGCTGAACCCAGGTTTGGGTGTCTGGGCCGACCTGCCACTGGGCAGCCGGGATGACGGCGGCACCACTGCTGTACTTACGGTTCAATTCCGGTTCACTACGGTTCTGTGTGCCGGTTTCCGGTACACCGCTGTGCCGGTTTCCGGTACGCCGGGGTGCCGGTTTCCGGGTCTGCCGGTTTCCAATACTGCCGGTTTCCGGTACTGCCGGTTTCCGGGCCATCGTGATGGGTTTCGGCCCCCTACGCCGTCGGATTCCGTACCGGCGCAAGGTCGAGACCCGGTGCGCCAGGCGGGCCTCGGAATCGGGGGATGGCGCGTCGGTATTGTCCTCGCGCTGCTCTTGCAGGGCCTGGGCGGCCAGGGGCATACGGTAGACCGTGCTGCCCTGCGGGCCAGCGAGGTCTTTAAGATCCTCCAGTTCGCCTACGGTGATCAGGCGAGCGATAGCCTCGCGCACCGTGGAGATGGAGGCGTTCGTGCGCTCGGCGAGGCTGGACAGCGAGGCCCACGCGATGCACTGGTCATCGACCACCCGGTCGGCGATCGACAGCATGACGCACCGTGCGGTCGCTCGGCTGGAGCTGTTCTCCCACACCCATTCGCGGGCATCGCGGCTCATCGGCCACCCCCGGCCCCTGAAGGGGTACGGGTCGTCGCCGGGACGGCGCGGAATCCTGCTGGCGGTGTTGTCGAGGCGAAGCCATCTGTGGCACGGGGCCGAGGGTTCGGCCTTTTGCACAGGGCGCAAGACATGTAAGAATCCCCTTTGCTTGTTGCCGCGCCGCAGCACCCATGGGGTGCGTCAGCGCGGTAGCGGTACGCAGTTCCGCCGCTGTTGGCTTGCAGGTCCTAGGGCGGAATGTGTTGCTAAGCGTTCGGCGTCCGAGAGCTGGAACTCTCGGGCGCCGTCGCTGTATGCGAGGCGATAGGTTCTGAGGGGCGGTGCTCCTTACGTGTCTGGATACCAGGCGCGTCCTCAGGGGACGACGAACATACGCTCCCGCGTGCGTCAAGATCCAGACTTGGTTCTAGAACTCTGTACTAGTTGCCGATGGTTATTCGTGGGGCGACTTGCGTAACTCGACTCTAGGAGCCGACTTTTCGGCGAGCTGCTATCGCTCTGGCAGGTCGCGCCCGCCTTGGAGGCGCACTCACGTGCAGGCGATGGCGCCGACGTGCCGCACTGCGTGGGCAGCGGCGACCAGGCCACCCCGCGATGATGATCACCACGGACACCTCCTCGCGCTTCGCGTCACACGGATCCGTCGAAACGGCTGGTCAGAGCGATTTAAGTCAATCTTGGCCATGAGCGTCAACGCGACTATTTGTCCGCTTTGGCTATGTTGGGCGCCGCTCCTCTGGTCGTGGAGGCGGGGCCGCTGGAAGCTTCAAGTTCCGTTCCGTGGAACGGCGATGAGGTCTCGCCAGCGGATAAGGTTGGTGGCCGAATTCCCGGCCAGTAGTCGACTCTTGGCGACGCGACGAAAATCGGCAACGTTTTGCCGATTCCAGCGATGAGCCCCCATGGGGGTGTCCGTTTCAGGAGCAAATATGTCGTGATGCCTGGCGATTTAGTTTCATATTGAAGCAGTTTGCGAGGCGGGGGTTTGTGGTCCAGTGCACACATGGCCAAGATCGCTTGAATGTTGCGTATGGTTCTTCCGGGGGGAGTGGCGGGGCGGGGTCCAGTGCATGCGCTGGGCCCTTTTGTGCGCTCCCGCCGCCTCCCAGAGCTATAAGGTAGGCAGGTTTCTCGTGGTCACAAACGACCTTGACCCCAGCAATAGACGTGCTGCAGACGACGAGGTCTCGCGGCAGGGCAGTGGACAGTTGGCCGGCGAATACATGGGATTCGGCGCTCTGCTCCGCCGGTGGCGTAAAGCGGCCGGTGTCACCCAGGCCAGAACCGCACGTGCCCTGGGAATGGGTGAGCGCACGTATCGGAAGATCGAACGTGGTGCGACACCGCCGCGCCTCACGTGCACGCAATGTGAATCCCTAGCGCGGCTGCTGAACTTGGACCGTGACGAACGTCATGCGCTCCTGCTGTACAACATCGGCACCAACGTCGTCTCCAAGTCCGGGCAGCCCGAAGTTCAGCAGGCGCTCCGGCTGCTCATCGACCGGCAGTTGCCGAGCCCGGCCTATGTGTGCGACCGGCACTGGAACATCCTCGCGTTCAACTCGGCCATGGCCGAGTGGTGGCCCTGGGTGATGGAACCCGGCGCGAACCTGATCCGCTGGGCGCTGACCGCGAGCGAAGCGCGGGTTCAGTACCAGGACTGGGACAAGCACGCCTCGGCGTACGTGAAGATGCTGAAGTTCGCTCTGGCCACCAAGCCCAACGACGTGGAACTCCGAGGGCTGATCGAGGACGTCCAGAAGGACCCCGATGCGCGGCATATCTGGGAGACCGTGCACGACATGGGGGAAACCCGGGACGGCCACGTCTTCCGGATGAACGTTCCGGCGCTGGACTGGGAGACCGTTGAAGTCGTCAGTCACGTCCTCTACCCCGCCTCGATGCCGGAGGCCCGGTTCGTCGTGATCACTTGGGTTGAAGGCGCCGAGGATGACGAGCTTGATGCTCTCGGCGGGGCCCGAAATGCCTGGGCGGCCACGGCGGCCAGCCAGGACGACGTTGCCATAGCGCAACGACATGCGCAGAACCGCGCCGACGAGGCCGCGGCTACCCGGTGGCGGCGTGAGGCGGCGCTCGCCTCGCGGACGGTGGTCGATACCCCGGAGGAGGCCGCAGCGCAGGCCGGGACGAACCGCATCCCGTTGCCCGCGCTCAGCAGCGTCCTGGGCCCCGAGGTCCAACTGACGCTCTCGCTCGACCGGCGCATCGTGGTATGGGCGGCGGAAGAGGCCACGAGGTGCTGGGCCGTCACCCACGTCTCGCCGGCCACGGTGATCGCCCGCATTCCCAAAGGGGCGTCGGAGGGCCCCTGCCTCGCCGAGATCCACCATCTGGTCCGCGCAGCCCTGCCCGCCGACCCGACGGCCGCCGCCGCGCGCATTCAGCAACTCCTCGACGAGCGCGACCGAGAACAGCGGGTGCTGCGGGACGTCCTGGACGCGGTGCAGGCCAGCCCGAAAGCCTCGGGCCCCCGAAGCGCAAGCGCGGCCGCGGCGAATTGAACCACGTCCCCGCGCGACCCAAAGCACGAAACCCGACCTACGCCCGCCGCGCTGATCATGCCGCCATACCGATAAGGACCCCCATGCACAGGTTCACTTACCAACTCCCGCTGCGCTGGGCCGACGCAGACGCGTACGGGCACGTCAACAACGCCCTCTTCCTTCAGTACCTGGAAGAGGCGCGCACGAGGATGTTCCAGGACATGCTGCCCATGGACGAGGCTGGCCGCCGCCAGCACGCGTTCGTCGTGGGCCGGTCCACCGTCGACTACCGCGCGCCGCTGCTGTACCGCGAGGAGCCCGTCGACGTGCACGTATGGGTCACCCGCTGCCGCGCCGCGACACTCGAACTCGCCTACGAGATCCGCGACCCGGACCGGCTCTACGCCGAGGCAACGACGATCATGGCGGCATACAACCTGGACACCGCCTGCCCCCGGCGCCTCTCCGAAACCGAGAAGGCTTTCCTAGGCCGCTACACGGAGGCGTGATACCCGCTGTCGGGTTGCTGCTCAAGCCGCCTCACCCCGCTGGCAGGTGAGACGCAGCCACGAGGAGGTTGGAGACAGCGCGCTAAGCGGTTCCAGACAATGCTTAGCGCGCTGGCGGCGCGTCAACTCGAGGCTGCGTCTCTCTAGGCTAACCGAGGTCGGGCAGCGTCCCTATGGCTGGGTGGTCAGCAGTTCGTGGATCTGCCGGGCGCTAGGGGCGGCGGGGTGCTCAGCGGCCTCGCGCGCGAGGTCGCGGTAGCGGCGGCGGACGCGAGCGGAGTCCAGCCCGGCGCCGATGGCGGCGGCCTGTTCGGCGGTGGCGTGGGCGGCCTCGAACTGGCCGGTGAACAGCTGTGCGCGGGCGAGGGCGATGGAGTCGAAGGCGCGGGAGCGTACACGTTGCTCGGCGCGGTGTTCGGCGGCGGTGGCGAGCAGGCCGATGGCGTGTTGCGCGTGCTTGGCGTCGTCGGTTTTTCGGGCGAGGAAGAGAAGTACTTCCCCGAGGGTGGAGGAGAGTTCGGCCTCGTCGAGGTAGGAGACGAAAGCGGGCGCGGGGTCGGGGCCGTCTTCGGTGAAGATCTCCTGGGCGAGGTGGACGGCGCGGAGGGCGTCGCGAGGGCGGCCGAGGAGGGCGGCGAAGCGGGCGTCGAGGGCGTGCAGGCCAGCGCGTAGGACGGGGCTGGCGGTGTTGCGGGCGCCGTAGAGGGCTAGGGCGATGCAGTCACGGGCGAGCTGGGGGTGACCGACGTAGCCCCAGACGCGGGCAAGGCACTGGAGAAGGTGGGCGATGAGGTTGGTCTCGCCGCTTTCGCGGGCGGCGTGCACGGCCAAGGTGAGGTATTTGACGGCCTGAGGGTAGTGGGCGGCGTCGTGTGCAGCCCAGCCGACTACACCGGCGAGGTCGCCGAGTTCGCGGTACAGGGCTCGGCCGGCTGGTTCGGTATAGGTGCCGTTCGTGATGGCAGTGCTGGTAGCGGCGAGATGAGCGGTGGCCATGTAGAGCATGCTGGCGCCGCCGTGGGCGTTATCCATCTCTCGTAGGGCGCTGGTGTGGGCGGCGATGCGCTCGGCGTCGGCGTGGCCGAGGCGGCCGTTGGTCACGACGGCGGGCAGAGGCCGGGCCGTGTTCCAGGACCAGGACTCCAGCGCGGTGAGCAGGTGACGTGGCTCCGGGTACTGCGGGGCGCCGTCGTACTCGGCCCGTTCGGGGCGGTGAGGGCCGTGGGCGAGAGTGGCGCCAGTGGCTCGCTGGAGGTCAGTCAGGATTTCGGCTGGCCCGCGGTATCTGGCCTCGTCTTCGACCGGGGCGGCGGCGAGGCCGAGGTCGGCGGCGGACAGGCGGTAGCCGGTGCGCTCGGAAAGGATCTCGGCGATCAGGTCGGGGACTGGGTCGCGGGGACGCTCGCCGTGATCGAGCCACCTGCGTACGCGGGATCCGTCGGGCCGGACCTGGGGGTGGCCGCGTTCGACGGCGAGCTTGGTGATGGCGCGGGCGAGCGCGTTCTTGGTCATCCTCGACAGGCGGAACCAGTAGCGAAAGGCCGTCTCGGCGGAGAGACGGGCCTCGACGTCGCTGGCCGACTGCGGTGGTAATGACTGCTCGTGGGGCACGGCCGCTGTCCTTCTCCCGGGGCCGAGCGCTGTCTGTCGGCCTATTGCGGACGGGGCGGACATTATCCGGCCTGGAGCAGCGCGGGGTCGAGGGGTCGGTGGCGGCGTTTGCGTACGGCGCGGTCCGCCGGGCAGTCCGCCGGGCTTTCGCTCCCGTCCCGCCGCCTTGGTACGCCTGCCAGGGCTAGGCCACCGTGGCGGCCTGACGCTCCTTCTCGTAGGAGGCCCTCATGGGTGCTGAGCTCGCTGTCGTGTGGCCGAGACCGTTGCTCGGCCCCGGCACGGCAGACCTCGTACGACTACGTGACGTGGTCGCGCACGTGCTCGACCGGCCGACGGCGTCGGTCGACCTGACGGTGGCGCCAGCCACGGCCAAGGAGGTCTTGGACCGTCAGCAGCTGGCCGCCGCGCTGTGGCTGCCGGCCGGGGCGGTGCCGTCCGAAGCGGTTAGGCGTGCGCTGCTGGGCCAGCACGGAGTCGGTGTCTGGACCGCGCAGGCCGCGCCGGGCCGGGCGTACAGCTTCGGCCCTATGGCCCTGAGGGCGCACACGCGATGCGTGGAGAGCGGCTGCTCCCCGGCGGGTGCGAGTGCGGCGGCAGTCGCCCGCCATCTGGTGGCGCGACACCGGGTTCCGCTCGCTGGCCCGCGGCCAGGGCTGGTTCCTTGGCAGGTCGGCGAGCAGCGGGCACGGCTGCTGCTGGGCGGCAAAGACGTGTCGCTGCGACGGCTTGCGCCGTTGCTGACCGGGGTGCGGGTGGACGCAGGGCTGTCGGTGACATGGCGGCAGTGGGAGCGCGATCCCGCCCAGGTGGCCGACGACGTGGCTAACCGATATCCGGGCCGACCGGTGATTGTGCGGTCGTGCGCGGACGGCGAGGACGGCTGGGAGCGGTCGGCGGCGGGTGCGTACCTGAGTGTGCCCGTGCCGGTGCCAGCGGTGCCGGGAGCGCTCGCCGGGGCCGTGCAGGAGGTCTTCACCTCCTACGGCACTTACGGGCCCGGTGCCCGGGTGCTCGTCCAGGAGTGGCTGGACCCGGTTCAGGCGGCCGGCGTTGTCACCACACGGACCGTGTCGGGTGCCCCGTACTACACGGCGGCAGTCGACCTGGTCTCGGGTCGCACGGACACGGTCACCGCCGGTACGGGAGCCGGGGTGCAGACCTGGTTCGCGCGCCGCCCGCAGGGGTTTGAGCGCGGGCGGCCGGATATGCCAACCGCGGCCACGCAGTTGCTGGACGCGGCCGTGGAGGCGGAGAGGTGCGCGGGCACGAGCCGTCTCGATGTGGAGGTCGCGCTCGCCGACGGCGCGACGCACCTGTTGCAGGCTCGACCATTGGCGGCGGCCCGCGCGGTCGCAGACGAGCGCGTGCATGGAGTGGTGGACGGTGCACAACGGCAGGTCGCTGGCCTGGGGCGCCGTCCGGGCGTCGTCCCGGACTGCCGGGCGGGGTTGTTGCTATCGACGATGGCGGACTGGAACCCGGCTGAGATGCTCGGCCGCCGGCCCACACCGCTATCAGCGTCGCTGTACTCGGCGTTGATCACCGACCGGACGTGGGCCGAACAGCGTGCGGCGTATGGCTACCGGGACCTGCGCGGCACCCGGCTGATGCACATGGTGGCGGGCTCCCCGTACGTCGACGCGGTCGCAAGCCTCGCCTCGTTCGTGCCCGCCGGGCTGGACGATGCGCTGGCCGGCGCGGTGCTGCGGGCGATGAGCGCGCGGCTGGCCGACGACGTGTCAGCGCACGACAAGATCGAGTTCGAGATCGCGGCGACGTGCTGGACCCCGCTAGTGGCGCAGCGGACCGAATACCTGGCCTCGGCCGGGATCGGCAGCGCGGCGCGGCGACGGCTGAACGGGCAGCTGCTCGCCGTGACACGTGCCGGAGTGCAGCGCCTGGCAGACGACACCCAGTGGCTGGCGGACGCGGCGGCTCCGACACGGGCGGACGCCGAACCGGCGCGGCTGGCGGCGACGCTGACGGCGGCCCGCAGGGCGGCCTTGCGGTTCGCGCACCTGGCACGGGCGGGGTTTGTCGCCACTGACCTGCTGCGGGTGCTAGAGGCCGAGGGGCTGGTCAGCTCTCGGGAGGAGTGGATGCGCGGGCTGGGCAGCCCGGCGACCGCACTGCGGCGGCACGCCAGCGAGGTCGCGACCGGGCGGTTGGACTGGGATGCGTTCGTGGAGCGCTACCGGTGGATCAGACCAGGCACGTACGACCTCGCGGTGCCCGCGTACGGCGAGGACCCGGACGGCTACCTGCGGCCCCTGCTTGATGCTCCGTGGAGGGAGCCGGATGCGGCCAAGGCGCCGTGGAGCAGCCGGATGGCTGGTGCGGTGGGCCGGGCCGTGGCCCCGCTGGGGCTGGACGCGACCGGGCTGGAGGCGTTCTGCCGGACAGCGATCACCGGCCGGGAGTATGGCAAGGCTCTGTACGCGTCCTGGGTGAGCGCCGCGCTCGAAGCCGCCCGCGCCCGGGCGTTGGCCGGAGGAGTCTCAGGCGACGACGCCCGTTATCTGCGTGTCGATGAAGTCTTGGCCGGCCGCGCGGGCCGGTGGCCGGCGTTGGTGGTGCGGCGCCGGGCGCACGCGGGGGTGTGCGCGCTCGTCGAGCTGCCGGACGTGATCACGGGGCCGGAGGCGCTCGACTGCTTCGCCCGCGGGCAGGGGCGGGCGAACTTCGTCACGGGCGGGGCGGTCACGGGATCCGTCCACACCGACCCCGTCCCCTCGTGCCCGCCGCCGGCCGGGGCTGTGATCGTGCTGGAGGCCGCGGACCCGGGATACGACTGGGTCTTCGCCCACTGTCCCGGTGCCCTGGTCACCGCGTACGGCGGTGCGAACTCCCATATGGCAATCCGGTGCGCCGAGCTTGGCGTCCCGGCCGCGATCGGCGTCGGCCCGGCGACGCACGCGGCGGTGGCCGCGGCCCGGTCTGTCGTCGTGGACGCGGGCGGCGGTCGTGTGGACGTGCTCTCATGACCCGGCAGGAGGGCTGGGTGGCCGTCACGCAGCGACGGGTGCGGTTTCCCACACGGGGCGAGGAGGGCGACTACCTCGACGCGCGGTGGATGCCGCTGCTAGCCAGCCACCGGGTGGTCCTCGTGCCGGGCGACCTCGGCGCGGCCCGCCGGCTGCTCGACGGGCTGGAACTGGCCGCGATTCTCCTGTCCGGAGGCAACGACGTGCCCGGCGCCCCAGGCGCCGTCGACTTGGCACCGCAGCGAGACGCCGTCGAGCATTGGCTACTGGACCGCGCCGAGCGGATCGGGACGACTACGGTCGTCGGGGTCTGCCGCGGCGCGCAGGTCCTTGCCGCCCGGGCTGGCGCCCGCCTTGCTGAAGACGCACCGCGTCACGCCGGGACACATCACGACGTCCGCGCCGTTGCCCCCGCCAGTTGGGGCTGGCCGGAGACGTTCACCGTTGCCTCCCACCACCGCCACGTCCTGCCTGCCGCCGGACTGCCGACCGGTCTCCGGGTGCTCGCCGTCGCAGACGGAGGCGCCACGGTCGAGGCATTCGCCTACGAACGGCTGCCGTGGTGGGGGCTGATGTGGCACCCCGAGCGTGAATCGCCGCCCCGGCACGCGACCCGCGCCCTCGCCCAGCTGCTCGACGCCACCACTTGATCCGCCCGAAGAAAAGGGACTCTTCATGCGTGCCGTCATCCTCGCCGCTGGCCGAGGCTCGCGCCTCGGCCCCCTGAGCGATTCCCGCCCCAAACCGCTGCTGCCGCTCGCGGGCATCCCGTTGCTGACCCGCCTCCTGCACAGCCTGGACGTGGCCGGGTGCCATCCCGTCACCCTGGTCACCGGCTACCGGGCCGACGAACTCGCCGCACACGCGCCCCACGCCCGCACCGTGCACAACCCGGACTGGGAACACGCGAGCATCGCCTCCAGCCTCCTGGCCGCCGCCGACGCAGGCGCCCTCGACCACGGAGCGATCGTCACGTACGGAGACATCGCCGTCGAGCCGCGCGTGCTCACCGAGCTGATGGCCGCGCCGCCCGCAGACGTGTGCCTGCCTGTGAACACCCGGTGGCTTGAGTTGTGGCAGGCCCGGATGAACGAGGTGCTCGACGACGCCGAGCGGCTCCTGACCGACCCAGACGGGCGCCTCGTCGCCATCGGCGGCAGGCCCTCCGGACTCGGTGAGGTGCACGCCCAGTTCATGGGCATCCTGCGGCTGAGCCCCGCCGGTGCCCGCGACCTGACCGACTTTTACCAGGCCGCCGTCGCCGAGAATCCGGCCGCGGCGCGCTGGGACACCACCGCCCTGCTCGCCGCCTGGCTCCAGGCGGGCGGACACGCCACCACCGTGCCGGCCAGCGGCGGCTGGCTGGAGATCGACACCCCCCACGACCGCGACGTCTACGAGCAACTGAACGACGACGGCCGGCTGATCAAGCTGTGCGACCTCAGCACCACTCACCCGAACGTCGAAGGAGACGCGACCGATGCCTGACTCCCCGCGCCCACTCGCCGGCCAGCACGTCCATTTCAACGGCCTGGGCGGCAAGGGCATCGCCCCCGCAGCTGCTCTCGCGCATCAGGCCGGGATGCGTGTCACCGGCGACGACCTCGCCGACAACCATCGCACCACCGCGTTCACCGCCGAGGGCATCAGCGTGACCCTCGGTGCCAACACTTCCCCCCAGGGCGCCGAGTACCTCGTCGCCACCGGTGCCCTCCCGCGCCAGACGGGCGGCCCGCGGCGGATGGCTCGCCTGGAGTTCGTCCAGCACCTCCTCGCCGCCCACGAGAAGAAACTGATCGCGGTCGCCGGATCGCTGGGCAAGTCCACCGCCGCCGCCCTGCTCCACCGCGTCCTCACCCCACTGGCCCCCTCCGCCTACATCGGCGCCGACGTCGCCGGCCTGCTGTGCGGCGGCCGTCTCGCCCCGGGTGAATGGGCGGTCGTCGAGGCGTGCGAGTACCAAGGCGCCTACCGGGCGCTCGCTCCGGAGATTGTCATTGCCCTCAACCTCGTCCAGAACCACGAGGACGACTTCGGCCCCGGAACGGCCGGATTCGAACGCAGCCTCGCTGGCTTCCTCACCGATCCGCCCGCCCCGCCTCGCCTGGCCGTCATGCCCGAGGACGTCGCCGCCCTCCTTGCGCCCCGCCTCGCCGGCAACAGCTCGCTGATGCTGGAGACAGTCGGAGAAGACGCCGACTGGACGATCGACATCACCGGCGCCGACCCCACCGGCACCACTTTCCGCCTCGCCCAGCACGGCACCCACGCCGGAACGTGGTGCATACCCGCGCCTGGCCGCCACCTCGTGACCGCCGCAGCCTGTGCCCTAGTCACCTCCCTACACCTCGGCGTCGCCCCCGCCGACAGCGCCGACGCCCTCGCCGGCTTCCGGCTGCCGCGCCGCCGAATGAGTACCATGCACCACGACAACCGGCTCGTCCTCATCGACGACAACGCCCGTCAGCCCGGCCAAGCCGCCGCTCTCCTCCAGGCCCTGCGCCAGGCCCACCCCGACCGTCACCTCGTGATCGCCGTTGCGCCCTGGGGCCGCAAGAACCAGCGAGACCTCGCCGCCTGGGCGCTCGGCCTGTCCGAGGCCGACACCGTCTGGGTGTTGCCCGTCGGCGACGCCGCCGTCCCCGGCGGCGAAGCCCCCGACGCCGATGTCCGTCTTGCCGAGCTCATCCGGCTCGAAGGCACCTCCGCTTACACCCTCCGCCCCGGCAGCGACCTGCCGCTCCCGACCGGCCGCCGAGCCGACAGCCTGGTTGTCGCCACCGCCGGATATGACGCGAGTCTGAAAACGTTCTCCGTCCTGCACGACCAGACCATCGCCGCCTTCGGCGCCGACCCGGCCCCTGTCGCATGACTCGCGACCTCGGCACCGTCACCCTGCTGGCCGCCCGGGCCGACGGCAGCGTCATCACGGGCCCCGAAGGCTCGCCGCCCAGCACCAGGCTCGCCCCCGGCGTCACCGTCGGCACCGCCCTACACGGGCTGGAAGACGTCCTCGGGCTCGGCCATGACAGCACGCACCTCGTCGTCACCGACACCACGGGCGAAGGGATCACACATCATGTCGCGTGGTGCGGGCTACTGCCCGCCTCCTGGACGCCCCCCGACGAGCAGCGGGCCGCCCCATTCGGCCGGGTCCTGGCCGCGATGGTGCCAGCCGTCAGGACCAGGCTCCGCGTGGCAGCCCGCACCGGCCTCCTTGGTGACCAGGCCGCGCACCTGACCAACGGCCTTCCTCCCGGCGCGCAGCCGACCAAATCCGAGCGCACAGCGGCCCGCTTCACCTGGCACGCCCGAATGCCCACCGCCGAGGAGGACCGGACAGTGCACCAAGTGTGGGGATGGCTAACCGACCCGCATGGCCGGGTCCTGGTCGTCCTCGACGCCAACAACGCCCCCAGCCTTCCCGGAGGACGGCCGGAGCCCGGCGAGAGCCTGGCAGAAACTCTCGCTCGCGAGGCCATGGAGGAAGCCGCCGCCCGGCACGGCAAGCCTACGGTGCTCGGGTTCCAAAAGGTCACCGAAGCCGGTCAGACGCCGTACCGGCAATTGCGGATGGCCGCGCCGCTCCTCGATATCGGGCCGGCCGCGCCCGATCCGGACACCGGGGAGACCTACCGGCGCGTCCTCGCCCCCGCCGCGCACGCCAACCTGCTGCTCGGCTGGGGCCCGGAAGGCGATGCCCAGGCCGCCGCCATCGCTACCGCGTTCCCCGGCAGACATGGCTGCGCCCTGCGGCACCTCCCCGAGACGGGGTGGCTGCCGCAGGGCGTGGAGAAAGACGTGGAAGTCAGCTGACCAGTGACTCGGCGAGGGCGTTGACGTCGCCGGCGCCGATCAGCATGACCACGTCACCGTCGGCGGCCTCCTCCAGCAACTGCTGGGCAAGGGCAGCCCGGCCGGGCGACATCCGAGTCTGCGGGCCCCGGGCGGTGACGTCTGCGGCGAGCTGTTCGGTGACGTGCGTCCACTCCTCGGGCTTCTCCCGGGCCGGGTAGACCGGCTCGACCCACGCGAGGTCCGCCGTGCCGAGCGCGTCGAGGAACTCGCTCTGGAACTGCTGGGTCCGGGAGAACAGGTGCGGCTGGAACACCGCCAGCACCCTGCGCCCCTTGGCGACCTGCCGGGCCGCTGCCAGCGCGGCGGCCACCTCCACGGGGTGGTGGGCGTAATCGTCGTACACTCGCGCCCCGGCCGGTGTACGACCGCGCAGCTCGAACCGGCGTGCCAGACCTGGGAACGACAGCAGCGCCGTGCGGATCTCTCCGGGCGTGCAGCCACGGGCGAGGGCGACCTCGACGACGAGGGCGGCGTTATGGAGCTGGTGAACGCCTGGCTGGTTGACCTCGTAGCCCTCGCCGTGGAGGCGGAACCTCATCGGCTCATCGTCGACGAGCTCCGGCTCGACGACGGTGATCTCCGACACGAACGGCGCCAGGTGACCTGCGGCCTGCGCGGAGACGATGGCCTTCTTGGCGTTCGTCGCGAACTCGCCGAGCACCTTCGCCACGTCGGTGACGTCGTGATAGGCACCACCGTCACCGACGTGGTCGAGGTCGACGTTTGTCACGACGGCGGTGTGAACGTGGTAGTTCAGCAGGCTCTTGTCGGACTCGTCCGCCTCGATCACTAGCATCCCGCCCGCGCCTGCCGCCGCGTGCACGCCCGGCGGGCGCAGCAGCGCGCCGACCACGTAACTCGGCTCCTTCCCGCAGATGGACAGGACGTGCGCGAGGAGCGCGGCCGTGGACGACTTGCCGTGTGCGCCGCCGACTGCGACTGTCTCGTGCAGCGCGGTCAACTCGGTCAGCAGGCCGGACCGGTGTACCTCGCCCAGGCCCTTGCGGCGGGCTTCGGCTCGTTCGATGTTCTCCGGCCTCACCGCGCTGGAGAACACCACCTCCGCCGGGGCGTCCGGTACGTTGACGACGTCGTGACCGACGACCACACCGCTCACACCGTTCCGCGCGAGGGACTCGGTGTAGATCGTTTTCTTGGTGTCGCTGCCGGTGACGTGGGCGCCCAGCTCCCGGGCCATGAGGGCCAGCCCGGACATGCCGCACCCTCCGATCCCGATGAAGTGAAGACGACGGTCAGCAAGGGGCTTTCGGGCATCTGGCATGTTCCGGAGTCTAGCGACGTCCTTCGCCGTCTCAGTGGATGTCGTCATGGGCGGGGCGAGCCAGCGTGCGACCACGATACGGATCCGACGTGCTCGGCGGGGTCGAGTGAAAATCCCGCCGAGCTGGCCTGTGGACGGCAAGGCTGGTTTGAAGGTGATCCCCGCGCGTTCTACTGCCAGTTGTGTTCTGTGAGGAGGGGGCTGCGGGCGAGGTAACCGCGCAGGCCCGCTTCGGGGTAGGCGATGATGTTGCCGGGCAGGTCGTGGTCGGTGAACCACTGAAGAGCCAGGCACTTCTCTGGCTCCTTGTTCTCCGGATTTCCCTGCCACTTCGTGGCCTCGAAAAAGAACCCGATCCGCTCGATGATGTCGCTTTGGCGGTGGTGGACGACCTGCACGAGACGCAGGTCGTCCGGGTCTACGAGGACGCCGGTCTCCTCTCGCAATTCGCGGGCGGCTCCGTGGGTCAGCGGCTCGCCCTGGTCGAGCTTGCCGGAAGGCAGGTGCCAGTCGCCGTGACCGTACGGCCCGCCGCGTTGGGAGAGGAGGATTTTTTCGCCGTCGCGGAGGATGACGTGGGTGTCGACGACGGGCTGTGCTGGTTGTTTGCTCATGATTCCTGGGTGATGGGGGTGGAGGATGAAGACTTCGACGGTAGCGGGAGGGCGGGGACTGCATCGGCGATTTGGCGGGCGACCTCCGAAGGAGTGAGGTCGCTGGTGTCGATCACGAGGACCTGGGCGCCGCTGCCTGCCAGGACGGCTGCTGTCTCCTGGTACAGCTCGACTTCGCGCCTGGGGCCAGTCGGGTCGCCGCGGAAACGGTGCGTGACTCCTGAGGCCGCGATTCGCTCCTCGATGGTGCCGGGCGAGGCGGTGAGGAGAACTGCGAGGTCGGGGGCGGGTGCGAGTCGGTTGAGGTCGAGCAGGAAGTCCAGGGGTACGCCGTCGAGCTGCTGGAGGACGAGGCTGGATGGGACGTACCGGTCGGAGATGAGCAGGTCGCCCGCGGCGAGTGCGGGTTCGACGGTGGTCTCGATGTGCCGGTAGCGGGCTGCGGCGACGAGGCAGGCCAGCGAGAGGCTGTGGAGCTGGTCGGCGTGGGCGCGGGTGAAGTCGCCGAGGAAGTCGTGGGGCGGCTCGGTCGTGAGGCGGGCCGGGGTGCCTCGGCGGTCGAGGAGGGTATGGAGTTCCTTCAGGGTGGTGGATTTGCCGACGCCGCTGGGGCCGTCGATGGTCAGGAAGAAGCCTCTGCGGGTGCTGGTCATGCCACCACCATCCCGTCGCGGTTCCGCTCGTGCTGCTCTCGGGTGAGGGTGGCCAGGGTGGTGCGGATCTGGTCGAGGGGGACGTCGCCGAACTGGATGCCGACGGAGAAGTTGAACTCGTCGCGTTGGCGCATGGATTCGTCGGCGCCGTTGGCGGTGAGGTCGATGTCGCCGTAGGCGAGGAGGGTGTCGGGGCGGTGGCCGGCCTCGATGAGTGTCGTCCAGACCGGGGTGCCGGGGTAGGGCCGGAACTCGAAGACGCTGGCGCGGAGGTCGGCCGGGCTGCGGTCGGCGACCTTCCACAGGGCGCGGATGTGCCGCACGGTGGCGTCGAGGTCATCTCGGCTCTCGCCGGGGTAACCGAGGATGAAGTACGCCTTTACGCCGATGCCGCGGGCTAGGAGTCGGCGTGCGACGCGTTCGGTCATCGCGGCATTGATCCGCTTGTCCATGGCCCGCAGGATGCGGTCGCTCCCGGACTCGATGCCGAGGGCCACCTCGCGCAGTCCGTTGGCGACGAGGGTGTCAAGGTCCTGGTCGGTGAGCCGGTCGAGGACGTTGATCCGGCCGGTGGCGTCCCACACGTACCGGTCACCGATGCCGTGCTCGGCGAACACCTTCATGTGCTGGTAGATCACGTCGCGGACGCCGAGGAAGAGGTCGTCGACGAACCGGAAGGCGGTGACTCCGTGTCGGTCGTGCAGGGCGTCGAGTTCGCCGATGATGTTCTCCGGCTCCCGCACGCGGATCTTCACGTCCCGGTTGGCACTCCACGCGGCCCCGCAGAACGTGCAGTTGTAGGGGCAGCCGCGGCTGCCCACGATGTTCGCCTCCCGGTGGCCGCCGAGCGCGGCGGCGGCCAGATGGGGTGCGGGCTTGCTGCGCGCGAGACGGCGGTCGGCGGCCGTCGGCGGCGCCGGATAGGGGTCCTGGGCGAGGAAGGCGCGATCGACGTAGGGCAGCGCGTTGATGTCCGGACCGAGCATCAGCGCAGTCGTTCGGGCGTCGGCGATGCCGACACCGGTGGTGCCCAGGAGCCGGTCGCGCCAGCGCACCTCGGGCAGCTCGCGCCGGCGCTGTTCGTCCTCCAGAAGGGCGGCGACGCGGGTCTCGCCCTCGCCGATCACCAGCGCCCTCAGGTTACTCATCCGCGGGTCGGCCAGTATCCGCTCGGGCAGCGCCTTGGCATGGTGGCCGCCGACCATCACGGCGATATCCGGGTCGAGGCGGGCGGCGATCCGCGCGGACATCTCATAGGTCGGCGCGAGCAAATTCATCGCGGCCCACCGCGGCCTGCTCTCGTTGACGAGTTCGGCGGCCTCCGCGATGCCAAGGCCGTGGGCCTCGGCATCCAGGACGCCGACGTTGAAGCCCTTGCTCTTGGCATAGGTGGCGATGTAGGCCATGCCGAGGACGGGCAGGGTGAAGTCGTTGGTCCGCGGGCGCGCCTCGTAGTCGCGCAGGGGTGCGTTGATGAACACGGCGTCGAGCGGGTGATCGGGGCTGGCGCCGGATATCAGTCGTAACTGTTGCACGGGTCGTCCTCCGATTCGGAGCGGGCGTGAGAGCCCCAGGTCAGGGTGGAGAGGGTCAGGGTGTGCAGGGCGGTGCGGTCGGCTCCGGCCCAGCCGGTCCACAGCGGGAGGAAGGACTTGTCCTTCTTTCCGGGCCACGGGTAGGCGGGGGCGATCCGTTCGGCCCAGGTGCGTACGGCCAGGTCGTCGTGCGGGTAGACACTGAAGTCGCCGGTGTAGTCGGCCGCGGCTGCTGCGGCTGTCCACGGGCCGATGCGCGGGATGCCGGTGAGCGCGGTGGCCAGTGAGGGTGCATCCAGCGCCTCCCATTCGCCGTGATGCCGGCCGTACTGCTCGGCGGCGGCCTGCAGGGCGGTGCGGTGGAACTTCGCGCCAACGGCCTGGAACTGCTGCTCGGAGAGGGCCAGCACCTGGGCGGGGGGCGGCGCGACGCTGAAGGTGCCCTGGGCCCGGTCGATGGTGGTGCCGTAGGCGAAGCACCACGCCCGGTACAGCTTGCGGGCCTGCTCAGCGCGGACGACCTGCCGCAGGATCGCCGTCGTGATCGCGTCCCACAACCACGGGTTCGCCAGGCGGTGCGTGGTGCCGAGGCCGGTGAGACCGTCGTGTAGGGCGGAAGGAATAGCCGACGGCAGGTTCGCCGGGTCGGTCGGCACGAAAACGGGAGGCGCGCCCTGGGCGCCGTCCACGCATTCAGCGCGCCGTCCGCTGTGGTCGTGGGAGAGGATCCAGAGTCCCGTCGCCGTGCGGACGGCCCGAGCCACACCTCCTTCCTTGCGTGCGATCCAGGCGGGGTGATCGGTGGTCAGGGTGCTCATGGGGTAGCGCCTTCTCGTCGGGGCGGTTCGCGTCGCCGGTAGCCTCTCGCCCTCGCCGTCCCGACACGCCACAGGCGCACCAACTTGGGGTGGCCGCCCTCCTCCGCCGAGCTGAGGAGGTCGAGGACGGCGGTGCTCAGGCAAGCCGCCCCCCACGACTGCGCCGAGAGATCGTCCGGTGGTGTGGCGGAGGGATGATCGCGGCTCGCCGCATGAGGGCGATGTCGCCGCTCTCCGCGTTGGGCGGGGGCTGGCACCGTCAAGATGGCCGCGAAGAGGTCGGCCGGCGTCATATGGCTGCCTCCCACCATTCGGCGGCCTGTCTGATCAGTCGGTACGACTCTTCGCGCCCGTGGGCGTCGCTGATCGCTCGATGGAGGTTGTTCAGCAGTGCCTGGGCGCGGCGGGTCCGGGTCTCGTACCAGGGGGCGAGGTGGCAGCTGGAGATCATCCAGTGCCCGTTGACGGCGAATGCGGATATCTGGCCCGCGGTGGGGTGGACGGCGGTGCGGCCTCTGTTGGGCAGGACGCGGATGGACACCGGTCGGGCGCGGTTGTCCATGAGGTCCAGCAGGTGCCTCAGTTGTGCGGCCCAGACGCCGTGGCCTCCGACGGGGTGGCGCAGGATGGTCTTGTCCAGGAGCAGTGTCCGTCGCCAGACGCGTGGTGTGGGTGCGTGTGCGAGCCATGCGGGTGGTTGCTTGTCGGCGGGCAGTTCGTCGGTGGCGAGGCCGGTGGCGGTTACTGCGGCTCGGTAGGCGGGTGTGCGGAAGCTGGAAGGGATCAATGAGGTCGCGACCTGAACGGCGTCGGATGCGGCCCGGGTGACGGCCGCGTGTCGTGCGATCGGTTTGCCGCTGACCGTGTCGACCCAGTGCTCCAACGAGTCAAGGCGGGCACGGCTCGGCCGGCCGTAGGGGTCCGGGCAGTTGAGTCGGAGGTAGGCGATGGTCTGGGGCGGCACCTGGTAGTACCGGAGGAGGGTCTCAAGGGCCTGGGGTGTCATGGGGGTGGCGGCCCGCTCCCAACGGGTGATCGTGGAGATCGAGGTGTGGGTGCCGCGCGCGACGTCGTCCAGAGTGGCGTTGGCCGTGGCGCGCAGGGCGCGCAGGTACACGGACAGCACGATCTCGATCGGGAAGCGACCGGTTACGACCGGCGTTGAGACGGTCGGGGCCCTGCGGGGCTGTGTGGCGGGGGGCTTCATGCGACGTCCAGAGCGGTCAGGGTGATGGTCTCGGTTGTGGTGTCGTGCGGGGATGCCGTGAGGCGCTCGCGCAGTTCGGCGAGCGCGGCCGCGGCGGGAGGCAGTCCGGATTCGGCACGTCGTATGTCGAGGCCGTCCGGATCGAGGACCGGGCAGGCGTGCGGGCCGTCCGGGCCGAGGAGGTACTGCGTTCCGAATTCCTGGAGCGCGCCGTTGTTGAGCAGAGCCCGGTCGTGGAGGTGGGCCCAGTGGTGCGCGTGAGCGTCGCCCCGGTCGACGGCCTGGCGCATCAGGCGGGCGGCGCGGGCTTGGAAGAGGGGCAGATCATCGGCGTGGAGGGCGAGTCGCCATGCAGCCCGGGCGGCATCCGGACCGACGAGACGGTGACCGGGCCACCCGTGCTCGTCGATCACGAACTGGATGACCTTGCCGTTGGCGACGTCCTCCTGGCGGGCTCGGCCGAGCTGCACGCTGTCGAGCCGCTCGCGGGCACGCCGGCCCCACTGATCGGCGGCCCGGTCGGCGCGGACCAGTAACTCGCGGGCGAGGGACGGGTTGAGCGGTGTGCTCGGTGTCATGAAGCGCTCCGTCCTGATCCCAGTGAGGGCGCGGCGCCGGCGGATGACACCGGGCGGGGCGGGGTGCCGTCGGTCAGGTCCAGGAGTTCGCGGACTGCGGTGCTCAGGCAGGCTGCCCGCCACATCCGGAGGTCCAGGTCGTTCGGGGGCGGCGCCGAGGCCGTGAGAGCGGCGCGTCGCATGATGGATTGCACCTGCGGGTCGTGTGGATGGCGCGCGATGCTGGTGTGGATGAGAGGTTCAACGGCCGCGATCAACTGGACGAGCGCCTGGTCCAGTTCTGCTGGTTGCGGCATGTGCCGGGTTCGCCACCACAGCCAGAGTCGGCCGCATACCTGCCGGAGGGATTCGTGATCGGGCATGGGTGTCGGCCGCGCTTCGGCGCGCAGCCGGACCCGTGTGATCAGTTCTTCGAGTGGCGGTCCTCCGCCGGCGATCAGCGGGTGGTTGTAGCGCAGGGTGGGCCGACGGCCGGCCTGGAAGTGGAGGAGGTTCTCGTCCGACAACTGCCGCAACGCCAAGGTGACGTATTGAGGCGACGAGCTGATCGTCCGCGCCAGCTGCTGTACTGGCGGCAGCGGGCTCGAGTGTGGGTAGACGCCTCCCTCGATCAGGACACGCAGCCAGTCCGCCACCTGTGTGGGCCGATGGGTTGTGGCCGCGCCGACGATGCGGAACCGATGGTAGGGCTCCACGGTGACCAGTCCCTCGGCCTGCAGGTCCTTGACGGCCAGCTCGACGCGCACCACCGACGACTGGGTGTAGCCGACTTCTGCAGCCAGCTTCTTCATGGGCACCACGAGGCCGGGCGGGTAGTCCCCGTTGGCGACTGACTTGCGTATCCGGTCGGCGAGTTGCTCGACGCTGGGGCCTCGCTGCGTGGCTTCGAGGAGGGCCCGGATGAGGTTTTGGGCCCGGTACACGCTGGACGTGGTGATGGGGCGCAGGGAGCCGGTGTCGGAATCCCGTACATCGCTGGTGAGTTCGCTCCATAGCGCGGTGGCGCTGCGTGAGGTCTGCGCATCGCGGTGGGCTGCGGCGACCGGCAGCCACGTGTTCAGCATGCGCCGGACCTTCTCCCGGTCGGTTGCCGAGAGTTCGGGGGTCCTGGTGGCGTGCCCCAGCCGAACGAGTTCGCCCCGGAGTCTTGGTGCTGGGTCGGTGCTCTCCGCGTGGAGCGGGGGCGGCGTGGTCATGCTGAGTTCCTCCGGGTGGGGTCAGTGGGCGAGGCTGCGGCGGCGACCGGAGGCGACGAGAGCGGGGGGCCGCTGCCCCTGTCCTGTGCCGCCCCGGCGGGGAGTGTTACGGCGCAGCGGATGATGTCGGACAGTGCCGGGCGGTGCTCCGCGGGCGACTGGAGCCGGGCGACTCGCTCTCCGTCCGTGCCGATCCCTCTGCCGGTGCTGGTCCACCCGAGGTCGGCGAGATATGCGGTGAGGCGCGCGACGAGCTCGGCGGGTGTGTCGGCGCCGGAGGTGAGCAGGGCTTCGACGCGCACCGAGGGCAGGCCGGCGCGGGCGGCATAGTCGGTAGCCCACAAGGTCAGGAGCCGGGCCACACCCGTACCCGCCTGGCCCGGCAGCGCGTAGACGTGCCGGAGCAGGAGGGCCGGTCCGCAGTCGGCGCTTCCCCAGCACCGGGTATCCGGCTCGCGGCCGAGCATCAGACAGCAGATCAGGAGGCCGTCGTCGAACATGCCCAGGGGCATACGCGCGGCGGTCTCGCGGAAGAGGCCGGGGACGTGGGCGGAGCTGGCATAGGGCCTGTACTTGCGGCCGAGCCAGGCGAGCCGGTCGGTGACCAGGGCCTCGGCCTCGGCTCGCTCGGCAGCGGTGTGCAGCGGCCGCATCTCGTAGGCGGCGTAGGACTGCCCCGTACCGGGGGGCGAGAGAGGGGCGTGGGCGGTGCCTGACACGGCGCTCATCGGTCCGCCTCCCTGGCCACAGCGCTTGGACGGTGGGCGTCGAGCAGCCCCCATCTGTGGGCGCGGGCGACGAGCAGCGTGGTGTTGTCCGCTCCCGCTTTGCGTAGAAGTCCGGCCAGGGTGGAGCGGTACTCCTGTGGTGGGATGCCGGCGGCCTGGGCGATGTCGGCGGGCCGGGTCTCGGTGGTGATGGCGCGGAGCAGGCGGTGTTCTCGCTCATCGAGTTGCGGGGCCCGCGCGGTGGAGGTGGAGGGTGGCAGGAGGTGGGGGCTCAGGCAGTCGAGGAGGTGGGCGACGATGACGGCGGTGGAGCAGCCTGAGGGCAGCCCGAGCTTTTTGCGGATCTGGGCCCGCACTGCTGTGGCCCGGCTGTAACAGACGGCGAGTTCATCGGCGATCTGCTGGTTCCGTAGCCCTCGCACGAGGCGGAGCGCAACCCGTTGCTCCGCATCGGTGAAGCGGACGGGGGCCGTCGTGGTGGTCATCGAAGTCCTTGGCGTTTCGATCGGTCGAACGGAGGGTGAGCTGTGGGGTCTGGCGTCGGTCCCGCGACGGCGGCCCAGACGACTGCCGCTGACAGTGGTCCGGGCGGTGGGGGGAACGGGCCGTCCTGCGCGGGGGTGCTCGCTGCTGGGCCGGGCCCGCGTCGGGCAGCCGGAGCGGTGCCGGGTGCGGGGGCCGGTGTCTCCTCATCACGATGGGACACCGGCCCCCTGAGCCGGGGGTGGTCAGGAGCGGGAGAGGAACAGCTCGCGGTCGGTGTCACTCACCATGCGCGCGTGCGTTTGGATGGCGCCGCGCCCGAGGGCCGCGTAGTGGGCGACGACGTCTCGGCCGAGCGCCTGCTCCGCTATGCGGCTCTCCTGGAAGACTTCCAGGGCCTGCCCCAGATTCTCTGCCACGCGAGGTGCCGTGGTGTTGTAGCTGTTGCCGGTGACGGGCTTGGGCGGTTCCACACCGGATGCGATGCCGTCGACGACCCCCGCGATGACGGCAGCGACCGCCAGGAACGGGTTCGCGTCAGCGCCGGCCACGCGCACCTCCAGGTGCCGGTGGGCGCCGGCGCCGACCACCCGCACGGCGCAGGTGCGGTTGTCGCGGCCCCAGGTGAAGCGGGTCGGGGCGAACGACTCGTCCTGGAACCGGCGGTAGGCGTTGACGGTCGGCGCGTACAGGGGAGTCAGGTGGGGCAGGACGCGCAGCAGCCCGCCGATGGCCTGCCCCAGTTCGCTGTCGGCTTCGTCGCCGGGTGAACTCGCGAAGTGGGACTCGTGGGGGTCGTCCTCGCTCCACAGGGACAGGTGGATGTGGAGGCCGCTGCCGATGCCGGTTTCGGGTGCTGCCATGAACGAGGCCGTCATGCCGGCGCGTTCGGCCAGCTGCATGGCGGCGAGCTGCATGCGGAGGTGCTGGTGGCATGCCTCCGTGATGTCCCCCTGGTAGGGGAAGGTGGCCTCCACCTGGCCGGGGGCGCCCTCCAGTTTGAGGGCCTCCAGGCGGTGGCCGGCGTCGGCCAGGGCGCGGCTGAGGTTGTCCAGGTAGTCCTGGACGAGGGGCGGGGGGTCCGTCGAGTAGTCCATGTTGCGGGTGAAGGCCGGTTCCGGCTTGCTCCATCCGCTGCGGGCCATGTCCTCGCGCGTGCCCTTGAGGAGGACGAACTCGGTCTCGATCCCGACCTTCGCCCGCAGGCCGAGTTGGGACAGCAGGTCCAGTTGCCGTTCGAGGACCGCGTGCGGGTCGACGGGGAGGGTCTGGCCGAAGTCGTCCGTGGCCTGCCCGAACACGTGCGCCGTGGTGGGTTGTCCGGGCATCAGCGCCAGCGTGGACAGGTCGACGCGCACCCGCATGTCGGGGTAGCCCGTGGTCCAGCCGGAGGCGAGTTCGGGGACGGCGATGTTGCGGCCGTCGGTGTCCATGAGGTAGCCGCACATCTCGACCTCGGGGTGGTCGACCACCTTGCTCAGGAAGTGGCGCACGTCGTAGCGCTTGCCCTTGGGGCGGCCGTGGGGGTCCACCACGGTCAGCAGCACTGTGGTGACCGGGTCGGCCGTGTCGTCGGCTCTGGCGCGCAGTTCGTTCAGCGGGAGCCGGGGCGTGCGCTGGTCCGGTGCGGCCAACGGAACGGAAAGGAGCTGGGTGTCTTGCATCTCAGACCCTGTCGTAGGTGGAGCCGGTGGTGACCGGGGCGCTCGGGATCTTGTAGTTGTGGCGGCCGGAGACGCGCCACCAGAACCAGGCGCCGAGGAGGGCGACGATGCCCGCGACCGGCGCGTAGTTGAAGGTGTCGACGTTGATCGGAGAGGTCTGGGGGAGGCAGAACAGCACGCTCACGATGGCCACCCAGATCACGGCGAACGCGGCGATCGGGACGCCCCAGCGGCCTAGGCTCCACGCGCCGGGCGTGAACGAACGACGGCTACGCAGGCGCAGGACGATCGGGATCGCGTAAGCCGGGGTGATCCCGATGACATTGATCGACGTGATGGCGGCGTAGGCGGTCGGCGAATACATGCTGGGCAGGGCAAGGGCCAGAGCGACAATCACCGCCAGCCACACCGCGGCAACCGGAGTTTTGGTGCGTTCGCTCAGGCTGTGCCACAGCTTGGAACCGGGCAGCGCCCCGTCACGGGAGAACGCGAAGATCATCCGGGATGTGGCCGCCACCTCGGCGCTCCCGCAGAACAGCTGAGCCACGACGACCACCAGGAGCAGCACCTTGGCCGGACCCACACCGAGCGCGTCGATGAAGATCTGCGCGGGAGGAACCCCCGTCGTGGTGGTCAGGGTGCCGGAGTAGTCCTGGATCGCGAACACCAGGGACGCGAGGAGCACGAAGCCGGCCACCCAGGACCAGAGGATCGAGTGCACGATGCCCTGGGCGGCAGCCCGCCCCGCATTCTTGGTCTCCTCGGACAGATGCGCGGAGGCGTCGTAGCCGCAGAAGGTGTACTGGGCCAGGAGCAGGCCGAGTGCGGCGACGTAGAGGTGGTTGTGGAAGCCGCTCTCGTTCACGAACTTGGTGAAGGCGAAGCTCGCGTTCTGGTGGTGGCTGGGCACCAGCCACAGGGCGAGGCCGATCAGGGCCACGCCGCCCAGGTGCCACCACACGCTCACGCTGTTGAGCACGCTGACGAGCCGCACACCGTTGAGGTTGAGGAGAGCGTGCAGGGCGAGGATGCAGATGAAGATCACCATGATGGTGGTGTTGCTCGGGATGATGCCCCACTGGAGGTTGAGCAGGGCGCCCGTGAAGAGCGCGGCCCCGTAGTCGATCCCGGCGATGCCGCCCAGCAGGCCCAGCAGGTTGAGCCAGCCGGTGTACCAGCCCCACAGCCGGCCGTTTTTCCCGCCGAGCTTCTCGGCCTGGAAATACAGGGCACCGGAGGTCGGGTAGGCGCTGGTGACTTCGGCGAGTGCGGCGCCGACGCCGAGCACTCCGGCTCCGACGAGGATCCAGCCCCAGAGCATGACCGCGGGACCGCCGTGTCCGAGCCCGTACCCGAACAGGGTCATGCACCCGGACAAGACCGAGATGACGCTGAAGCTGATCGCGAAGTTGCCGAATCTGCTCATGCGGCGCCGTAAGACCGGCTTGTAGCCGAGCGACTCCAGATGCTGCGCGTCCGCGTCGACGGCCGGCGGATGTATGTGACTCATGAGGAACTACCTCCGGAAGGGAGTCGGGAAGCGGGCCCAAGTGGGGCCGCTGGGTTGTGCGTGGCGCCCGCCCTGTGTCTCGCGCCCTTTGCCCTGGGGCGTCTCGTCCTGAGGGGACTGACGGGTGCCGCGGGATCGTCGGCCGAGCTTGAAGGACTGGCTGCGGGCCGAAGTGAGAAGCTGGTGAGCCCGGTGTTCGTCACCACCGGCCGCTGCCAGCCAGGGAGCCAGCGAGGCAAAGCGCTCCATGACCTCGAAGACCTGGCGGGATTCGTCGAACCGGTGTGCGGCCCAGAGCGCCAACGCCAGGTGGCTGAGGTCTTCCACCTGGCAGGTGCGCCGAGGGTCGGACTGGCTGAGGAACCACCGGTAGGCCCTATTGGTGGCGATCTGTGGGGTGTCGTTGGTCCACTCGGTGCGCCATGCCGGATTGGTTTCCTGGTACGCGTGCTGCCGCAGCATCGCGTGCAGCGGCAGCACGTGCAGAGCCGAGGAGGCAGGCAGGTCCCTGTGTGACACCGCCCAGGAGATGAAGTCGATCTCGGGCGACTTGATGGCCCGGACGAATGCAGCTCCGTGATGGAAGGCCGCCCGGTTCCACCGGTCCAGCATCCGCACGCTGTTCAGCAGGTCCCATGGGCCGTGCGGGACCAACTGCCGGTCGGCGTGAGGAACGCAGTTCTCCTCATAGCGCCGGTGGACGTCCAGCGGGGACAGCGCCAGCGCGGACACCCACGGAGTCGGATCGATCTGGGTGCGCTGCGTAGCAGCGAGGCACCGGCTGCGTGCGCGCAAGTAGTACTGGTCGGCCTCGGGATGCTTGATTCTGGCGGCCTGCCAGGCCCGCTTGACCTCCACGGCCGCCAGCAGCGCAAGCGCGTTGTAGCTCTGCGGCTCTTCGGTCAGCCAGTTCTCCACCACGGTGCTCTCCTGAGCAGTAGCGGCGAGAACCCCGATGCGGAAGGTCCGCAGCTGCCAGTCCCTTCCGGTCGCGTCCAGTAGATCGCGGGCCGGCGTCCAGTGCATGGCCCTTAACTCCTGTAACGCCGTGGCCAGAGCGCGGTCGTGGCCGGCCGGGCTGAAGTCGGTCACTGCGCCCCGTCCTCACTGGTCAGCGGCGCACTGTCTCGGTAGGGGGGACGTATCAGGTGGGGGAACATGAAAGTCCTTCACGAGGAGGGAAGTACGAGGTGGTCTGCTTCGGGTGACGGTGCGGTGTCGTGCTCGCATCAACTGACAGGTGAGCGTCGTGCGCAGGGACGCCTCGGCCTCCGGTAGCGCCGACAGGAGCGTGCACAGGGCCTTGTGCGCTGCACCCATGCCTTCCCCCCGAGGGGACGGGGCGGCACAGCACGTCCTACGCGCAGGGTTGCGGCGAGCGCGGGGGGACTGAGACCGGCTAGGTGGGGGACGCGCGGTCGGACATGGCAATCCTCAATGTCAGGGGGTGGATGGGGGATAGATCAGGCAGGTGAGGGGACGGAGGCTTCCTGACGGCCGGGCGTCTGCGGAATGCGCGCCGTGGGCACCGGGGGGCTGGAACTCGAGATGTCGACGCCGAGCTGTTGAAGGAGCAGCGCGCTGTCGACCACCCCGGTGTGACTGAACGCCTGCGGGAAATTGCCCAGTTGGCGCCTGGCTGCGGGGTCGTACTGCTCGGCCAGCAGACCGAGTTCGCTGCGCAGGGCCAGGAGCCGCTCGAACAGCGCGCGGGCCTCGTCCGTGCGGCCGATCAGGGCGAGCGCGTCGACCAGCCAGAACGAACAGAGCACGAAGGCGCCTTCGTCGTCGGCCACGCAGTCCACCCCCGGTCGCAAACCGGACGTCGGGTAACGCCACACCAGGCCCTCCGCGGCGGCCAGCTCCTGCTGCACGGCCTCGACCGTGCTGACGACGCGCGGATCGTCGGCCGGAAGGAACCCCACGCGCGGGATCAGGAGCAGCGCGGCGTCCAGCTCGGCGGAGCCGTAGAACTGCGTGAACGTGCCCCGCACCGGATCGAAGCCCTTCGCGCAGACCTCGCGGTGGATCTCGTCGCGCACCTCGATCAGCTCGAACACGTCCACGTCGAGGAGCCCGGCCTCGGCCAGACGGATCGTCCGGTCCACCGCGACCCACGTCATCACCTTGGAATGCACGAACTGTCGGCGCGGGCCTCGGACCTCCCAGATCCCCTCATCCGGCTCCCGCCACCGCTCCACCACCTGCCGGATCAATCGTCGGTGCAGCACGGCCATGTCCGCGCACCGCGCGACACCACCACGGTGCGCGAGGAACAGCGCCTCGACCACCTCGCCGTACACGTCGAGCTGAAGCTGTTGTGCGGCCCCATTGCCGACCCGCACCGGTGCCGACCCCTCATACCCCGGCAACCACGGCAGTTCCCGCTCGGGCAGCTCCCGCTCCCCAGTGACGCCGTACATGATCTGCAGGTTCTCCGGATCACCGGCCACCGCCCGCACCAGCCACCGCCGCCACTCTTGCGCCTCGTCCTGGTACCCGGCGCCGAGGAGTGAGGACACGGTCGTGGCGGCGTCGCGCAGCCACGTGAAGCGGTAGTCCCAGTTCCGGCCTCCGCCGATCTCCTCGGGCAGTGACGTGGTCGGCGCCGCCACGATCGCACCGCTCGGCGCGTACGTCAGTGCCTTCAGCGTGATCAGCGACCTGACCACCGCCTCGCGGTACGGGCCGTCATACGTGCACTGCCCCGCCCAGTCCCGCCAGAACGCGAGCGTTGCGGCGAGCGCGGCGTCCGGGGCCGCCACCTCCGGTGCGTCCTGGGCGTGGGACGGAGACCAGCCGAGCGCGAAGGCGACGCTCTCCCCGGCGGCGACCGTGAAGGAGCTGGCGACCGCGCCGTCCTTCTCGACCTGGGGCACCGAGGTATCCAGCCACCACGCGTCCGCGCCGGCCTCGGCCACCATGCGGCCACCCTCGCTGTGTATCCACGGAATCGTGCGGCCGTAGCCCGCTCTCGGGCGGATGGTGGAGAGCATCGGCACCTCGCCGACCAGGCCCTCGACGATCCTGATCACCTGCGGTGCGGCAGCGTGCGGCGGCATGAAGTCCACCACGCGCACCGTGCCGGTGCCCGTGACCCACTCCGACTCCAGGACGAGCGAATCTCCCCGGTACTGCCGCACGGCCGCCGCGGGCTGGCCGGCACCATCGGTAGAGGCCGGAGCGAGAAGCCACGACCCATGCGCACGCTGTCCAAGGAGTGCCGCGAACACCGCGTCCGAATCGAACCTTGGCAGGCACAGCCAGTCGATCGCGCCGTCGTCAGCCATGTGCGCACTGGTGTGCATATCGCCGATCAGCGCGTACCGCTCAATTCGGGCCCTCGTCTGCAACGTACTCACGCCGTCTCCTCGGAGGCATCGTCCAAGCGGAAGACGGCCACGGCGTCCTTCCCGCCATTCCCCGGCACGAACACGAAACAGTGCGTCAGGCCGCGGACGAGGGGCAGCCCTCTCCCGCTGGTTGCGTCATCTGCAGGGAGCCGCTCGCGAGGCACGGTCGGGTCGTCATCGTGAACCACGACGACCAGACGACCGCCCTCTTGCGCGACCGGGAGGCTCTGGACGAGGCAACGTGCTCGCTTTTGCGCCACGCCCGGCACCTTGGCGTGCCGCATCACGTTGGTCAGCAGTTCCGTGACAACCAGGCCGACCTCAAAGGCCAGCGAGCCATATCCCCACATATGGACGCTTTCCATGACGATGTTCTTGACGTGGTGGATGGCCTTCTCCGACAGCACCAGCTCTTCTTTGAGCTGCGTCGATACTCCTGAGGTAACGCCGTGCGCTCCAACGGGAGCGTTGAGAAGGTTCACCATGTCCAAGTCCAGTTCGTTGTCCGGAACCCCTCCTTGGGCTTCCGGTTGCGGTGTGTACTGGTTCTGCACCGGTCAGCAACTATTGAGCAGCAGCGCGTGAGGCGCGTGTAGTTGGTGATGCGGATGTCTCGCGATATCCGCATCAGGAGGTCAGGAGCCGCAATGCCGCAGCCAGAGAAGGTCCTCGACCCGACCCGGTCCCCGGAGGAGTGGTTCGGGAATGAGCTACGCCTGAGACGCAAGGCGGCGGGTTACCCGAAGGCAGGTCCCTTCGCCAGCAAGGTGCAGGTCAGCGTCGATGTTCTTCTGAAGATCGAGAAGGGCAACTATCGGTGCCCCCAGGACCTGCCACCTCGTCTCGACGCCGCCTTGGACACCGACGGCCTGTTCACCCGCGCATGGGCCATGGCATTCGGTCATGCGGATAAACGGAGCCGCGATGCGGATAAACGTTCCCCACTGCCCACGGAGGGGGCCGTTCCGCAGCTAGAGCGCCGCATCCTGGAGGAAGGCGCCCCAACTTCATCGACCAGGAGCCCTGACTCTGTGCACCGACGCAACATTCTGGCCATAGGGAGCCTCGTAGCTCTCGCCCCGCTAGACCTCTCCGCCTTGCTCAGTCCCACGGCAGCGCCTTCGGCACCCAACAAGATCCGCCCCAAGGAGATCCGCGAACTCCGAGACATCGCATCTGGTCTGCATACGTGGGACAACGCGTACGGCGGGGGCGGCCTGATCAGCCAGTTGGCCACGAACTCCATGCAGTGGGCTGTCAGCCTCTTGTCCGCCGATTGTCCTTCGCCACTGCGTACTGAATTCCTCGGAGCCGTGGCCCAACTGGGCCTCGTGGCAGGCGCCTGCCAGTTCGACGTCTATCGCCACGATGACGCCCGTGTTGCCTTCAAGGTCGCCGTGGAA
Source organism: Streptomyces sp. NPDC005004 (assembly GCF_053600675.1). NCBI lineage: Bacteria > Bacillati > Actinomycetota > Actinomycetes > Kitasatosporales > Streptomycetaceae > Streptomyces > Streptomyces sp. NPDC005004. Next base: position 5,245 of record NZ_JBSGAH010000030.1, on the reverse strand, counting down.
TGTGCGGAGGAGGGTCAGCACTGGCATCTTCGCGCGAAGGGATATTCCTTCCTGGCGCGGCAGGCCATCTGGCTCGGGGACGCGGACGATGGACTGACCAACGCGGAGAAGGGGTTGGTCCGACAAGACCGGCTGACGCCGGCTGAGCGCGCCATGTTGCACACAGCCAGAGCACGTGCATTCGGGAAGCTGCATAACGTCCAGGAGACGATCGCCGCCGTTGGTGCGGCCGACGACGCCTTCGCCCAGCGGTGCCCCGAGAACGAGCCGCCGTGGATGGCCTATTACGACGAGGCCCAGCACAACGGTGATACCGCCCACGCGCTTTGGGATCTCGCCGTTGGGATCGAGGAGTACGACCCGGCACAGGCCGGGCAGCGCTTCCAGGCGGCTGTACGTGGGCATAGTTCGACTTTTGCCAGGTCTCGCGCGATGTCGTGCATCAAGTTGGCGTCGTTGGCCATGCGGAGGGGAGACCCTTACGAGGCCGCAGCCATCGGACGTAGAGCCCTGGAACTCGGTGGCGGCCTGACCTCCCGTCGAGCGGCTGACGACCTACGCCAGCTCGGGCAGTTCGCTGGTCAGCATTCCAAGATCCAGCCGGCGGCTGAACTAAAGGAAGCCATCGGCGCTACCTTGCGAGCATGACAAACAGCGCGATGCCCGCTCTCGACGCACTGCGTGACGCCTGCACCGAGATCGGCCTTGATGCTCGCGATGCGGAGCCGATCCGGATCGCGGAGAACCAGATCTGGCGACTGCCGCACGGGGTCGTTGCCCGCGTTGCGCCACCCGACCGGATCGGGTCCGCAACCCGTGAGATCAACGTCGCCCGATGGCTGGCCGGACACGGCGTTCCGGTCGTGAGACCGTTGAGCGTGAACCAGCCGCTGAAACGCGGCGGGCGAGTGCTGACCTTCTGGGAAGAACTCCCGCCGCACCGTCAAGGATCGACCCAAGACGTTGCGCTGGCTCTCAAGCATCTACATGCCCTGCCACTTCCTGACTTCGACATCGGGCGCTTGGACCCCTTCGTCCGCATCCCTGAGCGGCTGCGTGCCGCCCAAACCTTGGCGGACGACGACCGGAAGTGGCTGACAAGCTTGTACGAGGATCTCGTGCGGCGCTGGACCGCGGGTCTGCCCCCGGGCCTTGCCACCGCGCCGGTTCACGGGGACGCGTGGCCCGGCAACGTCGTGCGACTCGAAGGCGGGGGGTGGCTATTGATGGACCTGGAGCGGTTCTCGGCTGGACCGCCCGAGTGGGACCTCGTCTCGACCGCAGTCCGGGCTAAGACCACCGGAGCGGTCACGGAAGCCGAGTACGACGCCTTCTGCGAGAACTACGGACACGACGTCACGACGTGGGCAGGCTACGAAACCCTGGCAGATACGAGGGAATTGCGCATGGTGACCTACGCCGCCCAATACGCGGCGACCAACGATCAATGGCGAGACGAAGCTCAGTACCGCGTCGACTGCCTGCGCGGTCGCGGAGGGCCGCGCCCCTGGAATTGGACGGGGATCCTGTAGACGACCTTGATCGGGCCGGTTGGCTCGTCATGCTGAGCGCATTCGCCTACGGCAGACAAGAAGGAGCGCAGAAAGGCTGGATTAGCACCGCACCGCGGCGAAACTCGACCGACTTACGTGCGATGGTCTTCTGACGGCGCGCGCTGTCAAGCGCCTTTCCATCGCCCCGCGCTAGTGCCTGCGCTCGTTCTTCGTCATCGGTGATCGTCTGCGGCACCTCCCGCACGCGGCACGCACGCCCTTCAGACCCGTACGTGCCGGTACCGCCCCTGTCGATGCTGTGTACGCAGCGCGTAGCGCGACGTCCGCGTCCGACTGCCGGACCACGTGTCGCATCGTTGCCCCTCTCGAACGCGTGGTGTCCGCTTGAGGGCGATTCGGAGAGGCATTCGCTCACGGCAGACGAGAAAGAGCTCGAAGAAACTGGATTTTTCCTCCAGGAACATGTCAACGTAGAGCGTGCCGGAACACTTTAGGACGCACAGCATGGCTGCGCGTCAAATTAACGGAACTCTGTTCAGCGGTGCGTGATTTGTAATGCCGATACTTCTATCCCGGACGCAAGTGGCGGATAAGTGTCGTGTCGGCGGACGTACAGGAGGCGATTCGATCGGCGGATCGATCCGTGCTGTATTTTATCTCGCCTAGTGAAACAAATTTCCTCTATGGTGCCTCTGCTTCTGACGGACTCGGACTATCGATCGTCTGCCCCGCCGGATTCCGATGGGCTGACCCTAGGCTTCTCCATCAACCTAGTCATCGATTCGGTCATAATCGGCACCCAACATTGACGGAATTGCGCCTCCGTCTCGATCGACGTCTCATCGCTTCAGTGGCAGGCGACCCAGGGGCGAGCGAAATTCCTTGCATTGAGGGTGAACTTCGAAACGAGGACCGAGCAAGGCCGACTTTAAGTCCGTGTAGGAGGGTTGCTTACGGTGCGGCGGGATGGCAGCCCAGACACCATTTCGTACCGGCCGACCTCATAAGGGGCCGGGCCCTTGTTCCGGTAGGGCGGGGACGGAGCATAGACGGCGATCGCCGGTTAGCCAAACAGGCGATCACCGTGATTATTGAGGTGTTCGCTTTTCGGCTGCGCTTGGCGGTGGAGTCGTGGCGGCCGCAGGCAGCTCCGCGTTGGCGAGAGGAGACGCGGGGCCGCTCTGTTGCATAAGCGCGCGCTGCTGGCCCTGACGTGGGTGATTGACCTGCGCCGTGAAACGTCCGGCAGCCCGGCTGAGTTGACTCGCCAGCTCGGTCTTTCCGCCCTGTTTCTGAGGATGAACCCATGCCTGACCGTTTGCTGTCAATCCCCGCCGTCGCCGCTGCCCTGGATGTCGACCGCCGCACCGTCTACCGCTTCATCGCCGCCGGAGACCTCCCCGTCGTCGATCTACGCACGGGAATGGAACGCTCCCGCGTCCGTGTCCCCGCTGCCGGGCTGGAGAAGTTCATCGCCAGCAGACTGGTTGCTTCCCCTCGCGCCCGTCAGTGATCTCTCGCCCTCCGTCCGTCCCTCACCGTTCCCGTACGAAGGAGTAGTACCGCGTATCTACGCAAATTGAAGTCCGGCAAGTGGCAAGCGACCGTACGCAACCGGGCTGGAGACCGGTTCAGCGAGTCCTTCCCCCTCAAGACACAGGCGCGGGCCTGGGGCATCGAGCTGGAGACCCAGTTCGCCCGCGGAGGCATGCGCGACCCGCGGGCAGGCGAAGTGGCGTTCCGGGAGTGGCACGATCGGTGGTGGAACGCCCGCATCGTCGAACCCCATACCCTGCAGGGCGACGCGTCGAGCATCAAGAACCACGTCATGCCCTACTGGGCGGACTGGGAGATGCGGGCCATCACCCGCATGGACGTCCAGAGCTGGATTCGCTCCCTGGTCGAAAAGGGCGCAGGCCCCGCCGCGATCAAACGGGCCTACAACTTGACGTCGTCCATCATGCGTGCAGCGGTCGACGACGATGTGATCGCGGTGAGCCCGTGCCGCAGCATCGATCTTCCGCCCATCGCGATCAAACCTCCTCAGTGGTTCACACCCGACCAGGCGCAGAGCATCCTCGCCGGACTCGCCCCCGCCTGGCAGACGATGTGCCTGCTCGGCTTCTACACCGGGCTGCGCTGGGGAGAGCTCTCCGGCCTCCACCGCCACCGTATTGACACGCGCCGCTCCCGCCTGTTCGTAGTGGAGGTCAATACCAAGAGCGGCATCAAGGAGTACCCCAAGAGTTCAAAGAGCCGGCGGGAAGTGCCCCTCCCGCCCCACGTCCTGGAAGCCCTCGAACGCCACATCCACCGGCTTGACCGCGACGCAGTGGTCTTCACCACCATCACCAAAGGCCGCTCCGGACGCCTACTCGCCGACAGCAACTGGCGCCGGCAGACCTGGTGGCCCGCCGTTGAAGCGGCCTATCACTTCCGCGACGACGGCGAAATGCAGCTCGTCCCGCACTACCCGCCGCACTCCATGCGCCACACCTGCGCCTCGTGGCTGGTCCAGAGGGGGGTCTCGCTCTACGAGGTCCAGCACCTCCTCGGCCACGAGAGCTTCCAGACCACCCAGCGCTACGCCCACCTCCAGCCAGACGCCCACAAGGCCGTGCTGGGAGCATGGGAACGCATGGAAACCCCGCTCACTATCGACGCATGAACGTTCCTTCGCCCTGCCCTCTGCGGACAGGGCGAAGCCGTTCCCTGGTGGAACAGTGGCAGTTCAGTTCACGGATCGGTTGACCGGCGGAGGTCGAGGGCTTCCGGCCCCGGCCCGAGCACCTTCCCGACCTTCAGTGCGCTGTGATGGCTGTAGATCCGGCGACCAAGAGCCACGAGAACATGGGCATGACGGCCTTCATTATGGCGGGGCGAGGCTTCCTGGTGGAGTCGATGTGCGGACACGACCAGCCCCGCGGGTACCCCCTGCACGCTGAGCAGGACCGGTACACACCGGCGATGAAGCGGGCCGCGAGGCTCTACCACGAGCACCGTGCGGACTGCGTGGTTATCGAGGCGAACAACGGCGGCGACTATCTGCCCGCGCTGCTGGAGCAGGTGGACCCGACGGTGAACTGGCGAATCGTTCATGCGACGCGTGGGAAGCGCTGGCGGCCCCGGCGGCGCAGTTGTACGAGCAGGCTCGGGTGTTGCACGTCAGCCCGGCGCGGGTGTTCGTGGAGTTGGAGGAGTAGATGACCACGTTTGTCGGTCAGGATGAGACGGAGGACTCGCTGGACCTGCTGGATTCGGTGGTGTGGGCGTTGTGGGACCTGTTCCTCGATCCGACGATGCCTCCGCCGCGTGGGGGCGATGACCAGCGGCTGCGGGGGCGGAGGCGAGGTCGTGCTGTGCTGGTCGTCTAGGGCGCTTTGACGCATATAACTTGACGCATGGGCCTGCGGGCGTTGCTTAATTGGGTTTAGGTATGTACTGGCACCATCTTTGGTGGCGTCACATGGGCGAGGGCCGCGCCTCTGGTTGGACGCCTTGGAGCGACCCCCGCCAGCGGTTAGTTACTGCCGCACATGCAGCGGACGATGTGAAGGATCAGGAGTGCGATCCTGATCACGAGCATCGTCCGCTCGCGGCGCTGCGTTTTCTCTTTCCTCGTCCCTTCGCCATCCTCTAAAGGCTGTCCCGTAACCACGGCCCATCCCCGCGGGGCGGGGCACTCCGCGCTCCCGGGACTACCCGAAGATGAGCTCGACGTCCTTGTCCAC
>NZ_JBSGAH010000029.1:0-57089 GCF_053600675.1 Streptomyces sp. NPDC005004 | reverse complement strand
CTGGCGGAGGAGGTCACCGCGGGGCTGACGGGTATGGAGGTTCCGCTCCGGGTCGCGGTCATGGGCTGTGTGGTGAACGGTCCCGGCGAGGCGCGCGAGGCCGACCTCGGTGTCGCCTCCGGCAACGGCAAGGGCCAGATCTTCGTCAAGGGCGAGGTCATCAAGACCGTCCCGGAGTCCAAGATCGTCGAAACCCTCATCGAGGAGGCCATGAAGCTGGCCGAGCAGATGGAAGCGGACGGCGTGGCCTCCGGCGAGCCGTCGGTGGCGGTAGCGGGCTGAGCATTCCCCCGCCGTCGGCTCCGCCGCCCCGCACAGGGCGGCGGAGCCGACAAGGGGCACGGGGAACTGCGCGACCAGCCACGGACGGCCCGCACTCGCGCGAGACCTTCGCCGCCAGGCGGGCTGGCACGACCAGCCACCACCGACCCGCACCCACCGCCGCCCCGCCCCGCGGGAAACCCGCACCCGCCAGGGACCCCCACCCCACGAACTGGACGGCGCACAGCCAAACCCTCAGGATGAGACCCGTGCTGACCCAGACCACCTCCCGGGTCCTCGACCCGAGCGACCTCGACGCCGCGCTCGCCGTTCTCGACCGCGAGCCGGTCGCGAACGCCTTCGTGACCGCCCGCGTCCAGATCGCCGGTCTCGACCCCTGGCGGCTGGGCGGCGAGATGTGGGGCTGGTACGAGGACGGCATCCTGACCTCGCTGTGCTACGCGGGCGCGAACCTCGTGCCGATCTGCGCCACCCCCCGAGCCGTCCGCGCCTTCGCGGACCGCGCGCGCCGGGCCGGCCGCCGCTGCTCCTCCATCGTCGGCCCCGCCGGAGCCACCGCCGAGCTGTGGCGCCTGCTGGAGCCCCACTGGGGCCCCGCCCGCGAGATCCGCGCCCACCAGCCGCTCATGGTCACCGACCACATGCCCGACGACATCGCGCCCGACCCGTACGTCCGCCGCATCCGCAAGGACGAGGTCGACACGATCATGCCCGCGTGCGTGGCCATGTTCACCGAGGAGGTCGGCGTCTCCCCGATGGCGGGCGACGGCGGACTGCTCTACCAGGCCCGGGTCGCCGAACTGGTCGGCTCCGGCCGCTCCTTCGCCCGCCTCGACGAGCGCGGCAACGTCGTCTTCAAGGCGGAGATCGGCGCCGCCACCCCCCGCGCCTGCCAGATCCAGGGCGTCTGGGTCGCCCCCGAGTACCGCGGCCAGGGCCTCGCCGCCCCCGGCATGGCCGCCGTCCTGCGGTACGCGCTCGCCGACGTCGCCCCCGTGGCCAGCCTGTACGTCAACGACTTCAACACCGCCGCCCGCCGCACGTACCGCCGCGTCGGCTTCCAGGAGGTCGGCGCCTTCATGAGCGTGCTGTTCTGAACCGACGGACCCGGGCGGGCGGCTTCCGGCGCCGCCCCCGCTCGCCGCACCCCCCGTACACGCCCCTGTACGCTCCCCGCATGGACCTCGTGATCGGCCCCCTGGACCTCGGCGCCCGTGTCGACGAGGCGCTGGCCGTCCAAGCCGTCGCCTTCGGGCTCGGCCCCGACGAGGTGGCCGTCCGCCGCCAGATCGTCCAGCGCCACATGCAGTTCCCCGGCGCCCGTGCCCTGGGCGCGCTCGCGGGCGGGCGGCTGGTCGGGTTCGTGTACGGGATGCCCAACTCCCGTACGCACTGGTGGTCCACGGTCGTCGAGCCGTATCTGCGCGCACAGGGCACCGACTTCTGGCTGGACGACGCCTTCGTCATCACCGAGCTGCACGTCCACCCCGAGCACCAGAACCGGGGCATCGGCCGCCGGCTGATCACCGCCATCACCGACGGCGCCGCCGAGCCCCGCTCGATCCTCTCCGCGATCGACACCGACAGCCCGGCCCGCGGGCTGTACCGCTCCCTCGGCTACACCGACCTCGCCCGCCGCGTCCACTTCCCGAGCGCGCCCCGCCCCTACGCCGTGATGGGCGCCCCGCTGCCGCTGCTGCGCCCATAACGATTTCCACCGGCACCGGCGACCCGGCTAACCTCCTGTGCCATCACCTCATTTTTCCGGCAGGAGTACGAGAACCATGGCGAACGCACCGGTCCAGCGCATGTCCCAGTTGTTGGCGAAGACGCTGCGCGACGACCCGGCCGACGCCGAGGTGCTCAGCCACAAGCTCCTCGTCCGCGCGGGATACGTCCGCCGTACCGCCGCGGGCATCTGGTCCTGGCTGCCCCTCGGCAAGAAGGTGCTCTCCAACGTCGAGCGCATCGTCCGCGAGGAGATGGACGCCATCGGCGCCCAGGAGGTCCTGCTCCCGGCCCTGCTGCCCCGTGAGCCCTACGAGGCCACCGGCCGCTGGGACGAGTACGGTGCCGAACTGTTCCGCCTCCAGGACCGCAAGGGCGGCGACTACCTCCTCGGCCCCACCCACGAGGAGATCTTCACCCTGCTGGTGAAGGACCAGGCGTCCTCCTACAAGGACCTGCCGGTCATCCTGTACCAGATCCAGAACAAGTACCGCGACGAGGCCCGTCCGCGGGCCGGCATCCTGCGCGGCCGCGAGTTCCTCATGAAGGACTCGTACTCCTTCGACACCGAGGACGAGGGTCTCGCCCAGTCCTACGCGCTGCACCGCGACGCCTACCGCCGGATCTTCGAGCGCCTCGGCCTCGACTACCGCATCTGCGCCGCCACCGCGGGCGCCATGGGCGGCTCCAAGTCCGAGGAGTTCCTGGCCCCGGCCGAGGCGGGCGAGGACACCTTCGCCGACTGCCCCAACTGCGACTTCGCCGCCAACACCGAGGCCGTCCACTACGGCCTGGTCGAGGTCGACGCCGGCGACGTGCCCGCGCTGGAGGAGATCCCCACCCCGGACACCCCGACCATCGAGACGCTTGCCGCCTCCCTCGGCGTGCCCGCCTCCGCCACCCTGAAGAACCTGCTGGTCAAGGTGGACGGCGAGATCGTCGCCGTCGGCGTCCCCGGCGACCGCGAGGTCGACATGGACAAGGTCGAGGCGCACTTCGCCCCGGCCGCCGTCGAGCTGGTCACCGAGGCCGACTTCGCCACCCGCCCCGACCTGGTGCGCGGCTACGTCGGCCCGCAGGGCCTGGGCGAGAAGGTCACCTACATCGCCGACCCGCGCGTGGCCCCCGGCACCTCCTGGATCACCGGTGCCAACAAGGAGCACACGCACGCCAAGAACGTCGTCGCGGGCCGTGACTTCGAGGTCGACGCCTACGTGGACGTGGTCGTGGTGCAGGAGGGCGACCCCTGCCCCAACTGCGGCACCGGCCTGAAGCTGGACCGCGCCATCGAGATCGGCCACATCTTCCAGCTCGGCCGCAAGTACGCCGACGCCCTCAAGCTCGACGTGCTCGGCCAGAACGGCAAGCCCGTCCGCGTCACCATGGGCTCCTACGGCATCGGCGTCTCCCGCGCCGTCGCCGCCCTCGCCGAGCAGACCGCCGACGAGCAGGGCCTGTGCTGGCCCAAGGAGGTCGCCCCGGCCGACGTGCACGTCGTCGCCGCGGGCAAGGCCCTCCAGACCGAGGTCGCCCTCGACGTCGCCGCGAAGCTGAGCGCCGCGGGCGTGCGGGTCCTGGTGGACGACCGCGCCGGGGTCTCCCCGGGCGTGAAGTTCACCGACGCCGAGCTGATCGGCGTGCCCCAGATCCTGGTGGCCGGCCGCCGCGCCGGTGAGGGCGTCCTGGAGCTGAAGGACCGCAAGACCGGCGAGCGCGAGGAGCTCACGGTCGAGGAGGCCGTCGCCCGCCTCACCGCCTGAGCCCCCGTACACCCGGACCCGGTCGCCCTCGGGGGGCGGCCGGGTCCGGCGTTTGTGACAGTGCCCACGGCTCTACAGCCAGGTCGCGAACTCCAGCAGCAGCTCCGCGTCCTGCTCCCGGCCCACCCGGCGCGCCCGTACCCCCGACTCCACCGCGCGGAAGAGCGTCCAGCCGCGCAGCCGCTCCTGGTCCACCTCCAGCGACTCCGCGAGCTTCTTGATCCGGCGGCGGGTGACGGACGCGCCCGACGGCATGGCGATCAGGTCCTCCACCCGGTCGCGGACCAGCCGCGCGAGGTCGAATGCACAGTCGCCTACCACCGGGTCCGGGCCCACCGCGAGCCACGGCAGCCGGTCCGCGCCGAGCACCTTGCTCTGCCGGAACGTGCCGTGCAGCAGCCGGTCCTCGGTCGGCCCGGCCAGCAGCTCGTCCCGTACCGCGAGCGCCGCGTCCACCAGCGGCGCGGCCGCCGTGTCCGTCACAGCGCTCGCGGCCATCGCCTCGGCCTGCCGCCCGGTGCGCTCGGCCACCGTCTCGAAGCGGTGCGCCCCCTCGCCCGTCGGCGGCGGCACCCACAGCCGTCGCAGCGTGCCCGCCGCCTCCAGGAGCGCCTTGGCCTCCGGCAGCGACCGCACCGACATCTCCGGGTGCAGCCGCTCCAGGAGCAGTGCGCCCTCGGCGGTGTCCTCGGCGGTGCTCTCCAGGAGCTGTACCGCGCCCAGACCGCCCCAGTGCGCAAGCGCGGCCCGCTCGCTCTCCGGGCGGGCCCGGCCCGGTGCCAGCTTCAGCACCGCCGGGGTGCCGTCGGCGCGCCGGACCAGCAGCACCAGGCTGCTGCGGCCGCCGGGCACCTGGACCCGCTCCACGGTGAGCCCCCGCCGGGCCACGGCCCGTTCGGCGGCCCGGGGCAGCTCCGCGAGCCAGTCGTCGCCGGGCGGCGCCGTCTCCCCGGTCGCCCGCACCAGGCGCTGCGGCGGTTCGAAAGCCATGCGCGAGTGGTTTCCTTCCTCCTGGGTCTGCTCCGCCGGCGCCGCCCTACGGGCCCGCGCGGCGGGTCACGCCGACGGGGACGCCGAGCCCGTCGCAGCCGTGCGGCCGGCCGTACCGGCCCGTCCGGCCGCGTCACCGGCCCGCTCCGCGAGCCCAGGGAAGGCTACGCTCTCCCCGCTCCAGCGCACCGCGCGGACCGCCGCCTCGCGCAGCGCACCGGCCGCCGAGGCGCGCCGTTCGCCCGTCGCCGAGCGCACCAGGTCCGAGTAGACCCCGGCGACCCGCTGCTCCAGATCGGCGGCCAGCTTCACCGCCGAGGCGGAGTCCGCGACCGTGAACGGCAGCGCGTACGCGGCGCTCGCGGCCACCGGCTCGCCGCCCAGGTCCCGCACCGAGCGCGCGAGCGCGTCCCGGCGGGCCCGGTGGGCGTCCCAGGCCGCCTTCGCCTCGGCGCGGCGGCCCGCGCCGACCCGGCCGCCGACGACGCCGTAGCCGTACACCGCCGCGTGCTCGGCCGCCAACGCTGCCTGGAGCGCGGTCAGTTCGGCCTTCCTGGTGGTGCTGTCGCTCACTTGTCCCCCTCGGTCAGCACGAACGCGTGGGCCGCACCGGCGGCCGCCACCGACGCCATCAGCCGGGCCAGCTCGCCGGGCACGTCCAGGAGCGCCCTGGCCCGCCGGTCGGCGAGCGTGCGCTCGGCGGCGGCGAGCCACGCGCGCGCGTCCTTCTCGGTGGCGGGCACCGGGTCGGGGCTCGTGCCGGGATCGGCGGAGGCCGCCTTCCCGCCGTGCTTGGCGTCGTCCCCGCCGGCCGCGGCGGAAGCGCCGGCGGACGGCGACGCGGACGCGCTGGGCGCGGCCTTGCCGTCGAAGGCCGCCGCGTGTGCGGCCACCGCCGCACGCAGCGGGGCGATCCGCTGGTCCAGGCCCGGGTGCGCGGCCAGTACGGCGTCGTAGCGGGCCAGCAGGGCCGTGCTGTCGGCGGCGGCCCGCTTCCGCGCCCGCGCGGACGGCGACGAGGTGTCGCCGTCCGGGCCGGTGCCGGAGGTGCAGCCCGCGATCAGGACGGCGGCCCCGGCGGCGGAGGCGAGCAGGGTTCTCCTGCGCGGCCCCGAACGGGCGCGCGACGGTGGAGGGTAGGACATGGCGGACGTCCTCGGGGGAGCTGGTACGGGGGGAAGACCACAGGCGGGCGCGACGCCCGTGATCACCGTACCCGCGCACCCCGCGCGCCCCCCTCACCGGCACCGCGCTCGGGCTCCGTACGGCCCAGGGGCGGGCCCCCGGACGGCCGGGAGGGGCGAGGGTGGACGGCAACACCCGTCGCGACCGGATACCCTTTGACCAGACACGCGACCCATCCCACAACAGCACACGCGGCCGAGGAGTCACCCGGATGAGCACGACCCAGAGCGAGAGGCTGCGAGAGCTGCTCGAACCGCTCGTCACCTCACAGGGGCTGGATCTCGAAGAGATCGCTGTGGACTCCGTCGGACGCAAGCGGGTGCTGCGCGTGGTCGTCGACTCGGACACCGGGGCCGACCTGGACCAGATCGCCGATGTGAGCCGTGCGCTCTCGGCGAAGCTCGACGAGAGCGACGCGATGGGTGACGCGGCCTACGACCTGGAGGTCGGAACCCCCGGCGCCGAGCGCCTCCTCACCGAACGGCGCCACTACGCGCGTGCCGTGGACCGCCTGGTGAAGTTCCAGCTCACCGAGGGCGGCGAGCTGGTCGCGCGCATCCTGGGCGTGGACGACGAGGGTCTGGACCTGGAGGTCCCCGGTGTGAAGGGCCGCAAGGCCACCAGCCGCCGGCTCGGTTTCCCGGAGATCGACAAGGCGCGCGTCCAGGTCGAGTTCAACCGCAAGGACAAGAAGGACATGAAGGAAGAGGAGGAGGCGTAGCCGTGGACATCGACATGAGCGCCCTGCGGGGCTTGGTCAGGGAGAAGGAGATCTCCTTCGACCTGCTGGTCGAGGCGATCGAGTCGGCCCTCCTCATCGCGTACCACCGCACCGAGGGAAGCCGCCGCCACGCCCGCGTGGAGCTGAACCGGCAGACCGGTCACGTGACCGTGTGGGCGAAGGAGGACCCGGAGGACCTGGAGGAGGGTCAGGAGCGCCGCGAGTTCGACGACACCCCCTCGGGGTTCGGCCGGATCGCCGCCACCACCGCCAAGCAGGTCATCCTCCAGCGGCTGCGCGACGCCGAGGACGACGCCACGCTCGGCGAGTACGCCGGGCGTGAGGGCGACATCGTCACCGGCGTGGTCCAGCAGGGCCGCGACCCGAAGAACGTGCTCGTGGACATCGGCAAGCTGGAGGCCATCCTGCCGGTGCAGGAGCAGGTCCCCGGCGAGACCTACAACCACGGTATGCGCCTGCGGTCGTACGTCGTCCGGGTCGCCAAGGGCGTGCGCGGTCCCTCCGTGACGCTCTCGCGCACGCACCCCAACCTGGTGAAGAAGCTCTTCGCCCTGGAGGTGCCGGAGATCGCGGACGGCTCGGTGGAGATCGCCGCCATCGCCCGCGAGGCCGGCCACCGCACCAAGATCGCGGTCCGGTCCACCCGTTCGGGCCTGAACGCCAAGGGCGCCTGCATCGGCCCGATGGGCGGCCGGGTGCGCAACGTGATGGGCGAGCTGAACGGCGAGAAGATCGACATCGTCGACTGGTCGGACGACCCGGCCGAGATGGTGGCGAACGCCCTGTCACCCGCCCGGGTGAGCAAGGTCGAGGTCGTCGACCTCGCCTCCCGCTCCGCCCGGGTGACCGTGCCGGACTACCAGCTCTCGCTGGCGATCGGCAAGGAAGGGCAGAACGCCCGGCTCGCGGCCCGTCTCACCGGCTGGCGGATCGACATCCGACCCGACACCGAGCAGCCTGCCGAGTAGGACCGACAGCAGATCCGGGCGGAGATTCGCCCGGATCGCTCATTTTCGTGCGCGGAAACTGTTCGATCCTTGCCCCAAAGGGGTGAGGTCGGTACGGGGAGGTAGACTTAATCGTGTCTGGCCGGACGCAAGCCCGACTATGCCCTGAACGCACCTGTGTGGGGTGCCGGGAGCGGGCGGCCAAGAACGATCTACTGCGGATCGTGATGATCGAGGACGCGTGCGTCCCCGATCCTCGCGGTACGCTGCCCGGCCGGGGTGCATATGTACACCCGGCCCTGGTCTGTCTCGACCAGGCGGTACGCCGCCGGGCGTTCACGCGGGCACTGCGCGCCCCGGGACCGCTCGACACAAACGCGTTGCGCCGATACGTCGAGCAGACGACAGTTGCCGAGCAGGCAACACCGTAAGTGCGCCGCGTGGAACCCCGCGCGGACTGGTACCTCGCGAGTCGAAAGCAGGTCGAGATTGCGATGAGCACTCGATGAGTACGCGATGAGTACGCCCATGAACTAGCGACGGTCCGGCTTCACCCGGACCTCAAAGGAGCGAAGTGGCTAAGGTCCGGGTATACGAACTCGCCAAGGAGTTCGGTGTAGAGAGCAAGGTCGTCATGGCCAAGCTCCAAGAACTCGGTGAATTCGTCCGTTCGGCGTCTTCGACCATCGAAGCGCCCGTGGTACGTAAGCTGACCGACGCCTTCCAGGGCGGTGGCAACGGCAAGTCCGCCGGCAAGCCCGCCCCGCGCAAGGCATCCCCCAAGCCCGCCGCGCCCTCTCCGGCGCAGGCGGCACGTCCGGCTGCCCCGAAGCCGGGCGCCCCCAAGCCGGCCGCGGCCCAGCCCGCCGCCCCGGCGACCCCCTCGGCCCCGGCGGCGTCCGCGCCCGCTCCGGGCCCGCGTCCGGTTCCGGGCCCCAAGCCCGCGCCGCGTCCGGCCCCGGCCGCCCCGGAGTTCACCGCTCCGGCCGCCCAGGCCGCGCAGACCCCGCAGGCTCCGGCCGAGCGCGGTCCGCGTCCCGGTGGTGCCCGTCCCGGCGCGCCCAAGCCCGGTGGCCGTCCGGCCCCCGGCCAGGGTCAGGGCCAGGCGTCCCGTCCCGGTCAGGGCGCCCCGCGCCCCGGTGGCCAGGCCCCGCGTCCCGGCGCCCGTCCGGCCGGTCCCCGTCCGGGCAACAACCCCTTCACCTCCGGTGGCTCCACCGGCATGGCCCGTCCGCAGGCTCCGCGCCCGCAGGGCGGTCCGCGTCCCGGCGGCGCTCCCGGCGCCGGTCCCCGTCCGCAGGGCCCCGGTGCCCAGGGCGGCGGTCCGCGTCCGCAGGCTCCGGGCGGTTCCCGTCCGTCGCCCGCCGGTATGCCCCGTCCGCAGGGCGGTCCGCGTCCCGGCGGCGCTCCCGGCGCCGGCCCGCGTCCGAACCCCGGCATGATGCCGCAGCGTCCCGCTGCCGGCCCGCGTCCCGGCCCCGGCGGCCGTGGTCCGGCCGGTGCCGGTCGTCCCGGCGGCGGCGGTCGTCCGGGCGGCGGCGGCTTCGCCGGTCGTCCCGGCGGTCCGGGCGGTGGCGGCGGTGCCGGTCGTCCCGGCGGTGGCGGCGGCGGCTTCGCCGGTCGTCCCGGTGGTGGCGGCGGCTTCGGCGGCGGCGGTGGCCGTCCCGGCTTCGGTGGCCGTCCCGGCGGTCCCGGTGGCCGTGGTGGCACGCAGGGCGCCTTCGGCCGTCCCGGTGGTCCCGCGCGTCGCGGTCGCAAGTCGAAGCGGCAGAGGCGCCAGGAGTACGAGGCCATGCAGGCCCCGAGCGTCGGCGGCGTGATGCTGCCGCGCGGCAACGGCCAGGCCATCCGCCTGTCCCGCGGCGCGTCGCTCACCGACTTCGCCGAGAAGATCAACGCCAACCCGGCGTCGCTCGTCGCGGTCATGATGAACCTCGGCGAGATGGTCACGGCCACGCAGTCCGTCTCCGACGAGACGCTGCAGCTCCTCGCCGACGAGATGAACTACACGATTCAGATCGTCAGCCCCGAGGAGGAGGACCGCGAGCTGCTCGAGTCCTTCGACCTGGAGTTCGGCGAGGACGAGGGCACCGAGGAAGACCTGGTCGTCCGTCCGCCGGTCGTGACCGTCATGGGTCACGTCGACCACGGTAAGACCCGCCTGCTCGACGCCATCCGCAAGACGAACGTCATCGCGGGCGAGGCCGGTGGCATCACCCAGCACATCGGTGCCTACCAGGTCGCGACCGAGGTCAACGACGAAGAGCGCAAGATCACCTTCATCGACACCCCGGGTCACGAGGCGTTCACCGCCATGCGTGCCCGTGGTGCGAAGTCGACCGACATCGCGATCCTCGTGGTGGCGGCCAACGACGGTGTCATGCCGCAGACGGTCGAGGCGCTGAACCACGCCAAGGCGGCCGGTGTGCCGATCGTGGTCGCGGTCAACAAGATCGACGTCGAGGGTGCCGACCCGACCAAGGTGCGCGGTCAGCTCACCGAGTACGGTCTGGTGGCCGAGGAGTACGGCGGCGACACCATGTTCGTCGACATCTCCGCCAAGCAGGGCCTGCACATCGACAGCCTGCTGGAAGCGGTCATCCTGACCGCGGACGCCTCGCTCGACCTGCGTGCCAACCCGCACCAGGACGCGCAGGGCATCTCGATCGAGTCCCGCCTCGACCGCGGCCGCGGTGCCGTGGCGACGGTCCTCGTCCAGCGAGGCACGCTGCGGGTCGGCGACACGATGGTCGTGGGCGACGCCTACGGTCGTGTGCGCGCCATGCTCGACGACAACGGCAACAACGTGGCCGAGGCCGGCCCGTCGACGCCGGTCCAGGTCCTGGGCCTGACCAACGTCCCGGGTGCCGGTGACAACTTCATCGTGGTGGACGAGGACCGTACGGCCCGTCAGATCGCGGAGAAGCGCGCCGCCCGCGAGCGCAACGCGGCCTTCGCCAAGCGCACGCGCCGTGTCTCGCTCGAGGACCTGGACAAGGTGCTCAAGGCCGGCGAGGTCCAGCAGCTCAACCTGATCATCAAGGGTGACGCTTCTGGTTCCGTCGAGGCTCTCGAGTCCTCCCTGCTCCAGCTCGACGTCGGCGAAGAGGTCGACATCCGCGTCCTGCACCGCGGTGTCGGTGCGGTCACGGAGTCGGACATCGACCTGGCCATGGGCTCCGACGCCATCGTCATCGGCTTCAACGTCCGTGCGGCCGGCCGCGCGGCGCAGATGGCCGAGCGCGAGGGTGTGGACGTCCGGTACTACTCGGTCATCTACCAGGCGATCGAGGAGATCGAGGCGGCCCTCAAGGGCATGCTCAAGCCGGAGTACGAAGAGGTCGAGCTGGGTACGGCGGAGATCCGCGAGGTCTTCCGCTCGTCCAAGCTGGGCAACATCGCCGGTGTCCTCATCCGCTCGGGCGAGGTCAGGCGCAACACCAAGGCCCGCCTCATCCGCGACGGCAAGGTCATCGCGGAGAACCTCAACATCGAGGGCCTGCGTCGCTTCAAGGACGACGTCACCGAGATCCGCGAGGGTTACGAGGGTGGTATCAACCTCGGCAACTTCAACGACATCAAGGTCGACGACGTCATCGCGACGTACGAGATGCGCGAGAAGCCGCGGGTGTAATCGCGGTTAGGTGCCGCTGGCCGACGGGACTCACGGGTTCCGTCGGCCAGCGCGCCGTTACCGGGGGCTCCGCCCCCAGCCCTCCCTCTGCCCACCCACCCGCCGGATCCGGTTGGTTGAGAGTCCGACTCTTCAACCTCCCGAGACGCGCGGGTTCGGGTGGGCGAACGGGGTCCGGGGGCGAAACCCCCCGGGGACAGGGCCGCAGCCCACAGGGCCGTAAACCCTGTCGAGCGACCGGCACGTACGCGGTACGGTTCTTGGAGCCCCCGTCCACACGGACCCGGGCCACCGATCCCGTACCGGCGGGTGAACCGGCTGCACATGTACGTGGGGACTCTGTCCTTCGACCTGCTCCTCGGCGACGTCCACTCGCTGAAGGAGAAGCGCTCCGTCGTCCGCCCGATCGTCGCCGAACTCCAGCGGAAATACGCCGTGAGCGCGGCCGAGGTGGACCACACGGATCTCCACCGCCGGGCCCTCATCGGCCTCGCGGCGGTGTCCGGGGACGCGGCGCACCTCACCGACGTACTGGACCGGTGCGAGCGCCTGGTCGCCGCCCGCCCCGAAGTGGAGCTGCTGTCCGTGCGACGCAAGTTCCACGGCGACGACGACTGACCACAGAACGTTAGAAGAAGAAAGAACGGGAGACGGACCAGTGGCCGACAACGCTCGGGCGAAAAGGCTGGCGGACCTCATCCGGGAGGTGGTGGCGCAGAAGCTGCAGCGCGGGATCAAGGACCCCCGCCTCGGCTCGCACGTCACCATCACGGACACCCGGGTCACGGGTGACCTGCGGGAGGCGACCGTCTTCTACACGGTCTACGGCGACGACGAGGAGCGGGCGGCCGCGGCCGCCGGTCTGGAGAGCGCCAAGGGCATCCTGCGCTCCGAGGTCGGCCGCGCGGCCGGCATCAAGTTCACGCCGACCCTGACCTTCGTCGCGGACGCCCTGCCGGACACGGCCCGCAACATCGAGGACCTCCTCGACCGGGCCCGGCAGTCCGACGCCGCGGTGCGCGAGGCGTCCGCGGGCGCCGCGTACGCCGGTGGCGCGGACCCGTACCGCAAGCCGGAGTCCGACGACGAGACGGACGACAGCGCCGAATGAGCAGCAAGCCCACCCCGCCCGACGGCCTTGTCATCGTGGACAAGCCGTCGGGCTTCACCTCGCACGACGTGGTAGCCAAGATGCGCGGGATCGCCCGGACCCGCCGCGTCGGCCACGCCGGCACGCTCGACCCCATGGCCACCGGAGTCCTCGTCCTCGGCGTGGAGCGCGCGACCAAGCTCCTCGGGCATCTCGCCCTCACCGAGAAGGAGTACCTGGGCACCATCCGCCTGGGCCAGAACACCGTCACCGACGACGCCGAGGGGGAGATCACCTCTTCCACCGACGCCTCCAAGGTGACCCGGGACGCCGTCGACGCGGGCATCGCCAAGCTGACCGGCGAGATCATGCAGGTGCCCTCCAAGGTCAGCGCCATCAAGATCGACGGCGTACGGTCCTACAAGCGGGCCCGTGAGGGCGAGGAGTTCGAGATCCCGGCCCGCCCGGTGACCGTCTCCTCCTTCGCGGTCCACGACGTGCGCGACGCGGTCGCCGAGGACGGCACCCCGGTGCTCGACCTGGTCGTCTCCGTGGTCTGCTCCTCCGGCACCTACATCCGGGCCCTCGCCCGCGACCTGGGCGCCGACCTGGGCGTCGGCGGCCACCTCACCGCGCTGCGCCGTACGCGCGTCGGGCCGTACAAGCTCGACTCCGCCAAGACGCTCGACCAGCTGCAGACCGAGCTGTCCGTGATGCCGGTCGCCGAGGCCGCCACGGCCGCCTTCCCGAGCTGGAAGGTGGACGCCAAGCGCGCCCGTCTCCTGCTCAACGGCGTGCGTCTGGAGATGCCCGACGAGTACGCGGGCGCCGGTCCCGTCGCCGTGTTCGACCCCGCGGGCGCCTTCCTCGCCCTGGTCGAGGCGCACAAGGGCAAGGCGAAGAGCCTCGCCGTCTTCGGCTGACCGAAGACCGCTGGAGAACTCCCGGGTGTGTGCCCGTGGAGCGGCGGCCACGGGGTACGTGCCACACCCGCCGCTCCACGGTCCCCCCTGGGTTCCCCCACCCCTAGGGTCTGTCCAGTCGGACCCGTTCATTCACCCGTCCGGGCAGGCGCTCGGAGTGAATCGGGGGAGCTTAAGGGGGCGCTTTCGTCCCGCGGCCTTCTCCGGTGATCATCGCGCCCCTACCGTCGAGGGAAAGGGCGCGGGCACACGGGCGGGAGGCAGGGCGATGGACCATCTCGTCCGGATCGACGACCCCGACGGACGCCTCCGTGGCGTCGGATTCCTCGCCGACCACCACGGCACCCTCCTCACCAGTCACGAGGCCGTCGACGGGCTCACCGGGCTCGTTCTGAGCGCCCCCGACGGCCGCACCACCACCGCCGGAGCCGACGCCGTCGTCCCGCTGCCCGCGCTGGGGCTCGCGCTCGTGCGCACCGAGGGCCTGGACGGCGTACGGCCGCTGCCGCTGACCGCGCGGGAGCGGACCGACGCGGGCACCTACGTCCGGATCGCCGCGGGCTGCTGGCGCGAGGCCCGGGTGCTCACCACCACCCCCGTCACCTACGCCGCCCGCGACGGCCGGCGCCGCCTCGCCGACGCCCTGGAACTGGCGATCGGCACGGCGGGCCGCGACGCCCTCCGCCCCGGCGGCGGCACGACCGGCGGTCCCGTCCTGGACGCCCGCACCGGCGCGGTCCTCGGCGTCCTCGGCACCGCCCTGCGCTCCGAGCGCGCCGACCGTGGCTTCGCCCTGCCGGTGCGCCCGGCCGAAGCCGACCGCGCCCTCGCCGCCCTCCTCGCCCGCAACGCGGCCACCGTCCCCGCCTACGGCGCCGACCTCAACCCCGCCGCCGTCCTCGAACTCACCGGCGCCGTCCTGACCGTCGACGGCCCGCCGCTCGCCGAGGACGTGGCACCGGTGGAACGAGCCGCCGTGGCAAGGGAGCTGGCGGACTTCACCGAAGGCCCCCACCAGGTGCTCGCGCTCACCGGCGCCCCCGGCAGCGGCCGTACGACCCAGCTCGCCGCCCTCGCCGTACGCCGTCACCGGGGCGAGGACCCCGCGCCCGCGCTCTGGCTGCGCGGCGCCGACCTGCGCGGCGGTGACGACTCCCTCGCCGACGCGGCCCACCGGGCGCTCCGGCGCGCGGGCGTGGCCGTCTGCGCGGGCGAGCCCGGCGACCTCGACCCCGGCCGCGTGGCCCGCATCGCCGCCGGGGCCGGGCGCCCCCTGCTGCTCCTGCTGGACGACCCCGAGGAGATGCCGGCCGCGCTGGTCCGGCGGCTGCCCGAGTGGACCCGGAACACACTGGACCGGCTGCGCGAGAGCGGGGCGCGGCTGGTGATCGGCTGCCGGGAGGAGTTCTGGGAGGAGCACGCGAAGCACTGGGAGCGGGGAACCACGGAGAGCGCGGCGCCGCCGCGCGTACGGCTCGCCGGGTTCACCGCCGGGGAGGCCCGTCTCGCGCGCGCCCGGCACGGTGTCCCGGAGGGCGCCCTCGACGGGGGCGACGCCCGGCATCCGCTCGCCCTGCGTCTGCTCGCCGAGGTGCGGGCCGCGCTGCCCGACGCCCCCGCCCACGCACCAGTGGACCGGCACGAGGTGTTCGCCGCCCACCTCGACCTGATGTGCCTGCGCGTAGCCGTCCGCCTCACCGCCGGGAGCGGCCCCGGCGGCACGGCCGTACGGCGGCTCGCGACCCGGGTGGCCGGGCAGGTGCACGAGGCCGCGCGGCGCGCCCTGGGGAGCGGGACGGGCGCGCTGGACCGCAGGACGTTCGAGGCGCTGTTCCCGCCCGGGCCCGCGCCCGCCCGGCTCGGCGGCGGCTCCGGTTGGGCCTCGGCCGTCCTGGTCGAAGGGCTCCTGGTGCCCACCGGCACCGGCTACCGCTTCGCACACGGCGAGCTGTCCGACTGGCTCCAGGGCGGCCACCTCGACCTGGAGGCGGCGCTCGACGTGCTGGTGCACCGCCCGCGCCAGTCCGCCCCCGTCGCCGTACCGCACCACCGCGCCGGACCCGTAGTCCAGGCGCTGCTGCTGCTCGGCCGCAGGCGCGGGGCCCGGCTGCTCGCCTTCCGGCTGCGGGAGCTGGCCGACGCCCTGGACGCGGACCCGACCTCCTGGTGGGCGGCCCGGCTGCTCTCCCGCACCCTGCTCGACGTGCCCGACGCGGCGCCGTACCGCGAGGTGCTGCGGCATCTCGCCGGGCTGCTCGTCGCCTGGCGGCACGGGCGGCGCCCGGTGCCCGCCGACCTCGGACCCGCCTTCTGGACCGCGCTGCCGCTGCCCGCCGCCGAACGGTTCGCGCTGCTGCGGGAGCTGGTCCTCGCGGACGGGGACACGGACGGGGAGGGGCAGCGTGAGCGGTATCTCGACGCGGTCGCCCGGCTGCTCGCCGCCGAGCCGGTCGCCGTACAGCCCCACCTCACCGCGTGGTTCGAGGACGAACGCCCGCTGCCCGCCGCCCCGCACGCCACCGTGGCCACCGCCGCGCAGGCCCTGCTGCACACCCACCGCCGCGGTGCCCTGGACGAGCTGACCGAGGCGCTGGCCGACAGCGGCCACCGGCGGGCCGACGAACTCCTCGCCGTCCTCGCCGAGGACGAACCCGCCGCCGCCTGCCGCGCCGCCGACCGCTGGGCGTCCGACGAGAGCCCCGCCCGGCGCGCGGCCGCGACCGCCCTCGCCCTGCGCGCCGCCCCGCACGCACGCACCCCGGACGACCGCACCCTGCTGCGCCGTACCGCCCGCGCGCTGCTCGCCCGCCCCGCCGACCGCGATCTGCACGGAGGCGCCCTCGCCCTCCTGGTCCGCGATCCGCACACCCGCGAGGAGCACCTCACCGAGACGCTGCGCCGCTTCGCCGACGGCGGTCTCGGCATCCCCGCCGGCGCGCTGCTGCCCGCCCTGGCCACCCATCCCGACGCGGTGCTCGCCGCCTTCCGCGCCCGGCTGCGCGGCGGCGGCCCGGACACCGCGCGGACGCTGCGCGCACTCGCGGACGTCACCGATCCCGCGCTGGTCCACCGGGTCGCCGCCCTGGTCCGGGAGACCGTCGCGCCCGGCGCCGACAGCGCGGATTCCGTGGCCGCGTACGTCGCCCGCCGCCTCGGCCAGGGCCCGACCGCCCGCTCCGAACTGCTGCCCTTGGTGAGCGGCCTGCTCGCCACGGGCCCCGAGCCGGTCCGCACCGCCCTCGCCACCGTGCTCGCCACGCCCGGCGGGACGGCCGCCCGACCGCTGCGCCGCGAACTGCTCGACCTGCTGCTCGCCCAGGAGCGGGAACCGGCCGTGCTGCTCGCGGCGGCCCGCGCGGCCGTCCGGCATGCGGGTGACGGCGGCGACGACGAGGCCGAGGCGCGCGGGCTGCTGCACCGCACCGGGCTGCTGTGCGGCCGCACCCCCGAGGGTGCCGCCCGCTTCGACGACTGCCTGACGGACCTCGCCGGAGAGGTGCCCGGCCTCGCCGCACGGCTGGCCCGCTGGCTCACCGAGGCGCCGGGCGACTGGGCCGGGATTCCGGGCCCCGGCGCGCGGCGCGCGATCGAGAGCGTGGCGGGGACGCGCGTACCGGTGTGAGCCGGCGCCGCGTCGCGTGCGCGCACCGAACCCCGTCCCGGGCACCGATCGTCGCGGTCTCGTACGTGCGTCCGCTCACAGCCCCCGGCCGATGCGGGGCGAGGGCGGGCGGCATGGCACCCTTAGACCTGCACAAGAGGTCAATGATGGAGACCGGGACCTGCGCGACAGGTCCACGGTAGACACGGACACGGGTTCGAGGAGCGGTCACAGTGCAGCGCTGGCGTGGCTTGGAGGACATCCCCCAGGACTGGGGGCGCAGCGTCGTCACCATCGGGTCCTACGACGGTGTCCACCGCGGCCACCAGTTGATCATCGAACACGCCGTGGACCGGGCCCGGAAGCTGGGCGTCCCGGCCGTCGTGGTCACCTTCGACCCCCACCCCAGCGAGGTCGTGCGTCCGGGCAGCCACCCGCCGCTGCTCGCCCCGCACCACCGCCGGGCCGAGCTGATGGCGGAGCTGGGCGTGGACGCGGTCCTGGTGCTGCCGTTCACCGCGGAGTTCTCGCAGCTCTCCCCGGCCGACTTCGTGGTCAAGGTCCTGGTGGACAAGCTGCACGCCAAGGCGGTCGTGGAGGGCCCGAACTTCCGCTTCGGCCACCGCGCGGCCGGCACCGTGGACTTCCTCGCCGAGCAGGGCAAGGTCTACGACTACGACGTGGAGGTCGTCGACCTGCACCTCACCGGCGAGGCGGGCGGCGGGGCGCCGTTCTCCTCCACGCTGACCCGGCGTCTGATCGCCGAGGGCGACGTGGCCGGGGCCCGGGAGATCCTGGGCCGTCCGCACCGGGTGGAGGGCGTGGTCGTGCGCGGCGCGCAGCGCGGCCGTGAGCTTGGCTTCCCCACCGCCAACGTCGAGACCCTGCCGCACACCGCCATCCCGGCCGACGGTGTCTACGCCGGGTATCTGCACTGCCAGGGCGAGGCGATGCCGGCCGCGATCTCGGTGGGCACCAACCCGCAGTTCGACGGCACCGAGCGCACGGTGGAGGCGTACGCCATCGACCGCGTCGGTCTCGACCTGTACGGGCTGCACGTCGCCGTCGACTTCCTGGCGTACGTGCGCGGCCAGGCCAAGTTCGATTCCCTGGAGGCTCTGCTGGAGCAGATGGGGCGGGACGTGGAGCGGTGCCGGGAGATCGTCGCGGCGGACGCGTAACCCCCGGGACCCTCGGGACACTCGGAACACGAAAGGGCGGCCGGTGCTCCGGCCGCCCTTCTCCGTTTCCGCGTCTACTGCTGCGGGGGCTGCTGCTGTCCCGGCTGCGGGTAGCCGTACAGCGGGGGCTGCGGCTGCTGCGGTGGCTGCTGGCCCGGCGCGGCCTGCGGCGGGTACGGCGGCTGTCCCTGCGGCGGGATGTAGGGCTGCCCGGGGTGGGGCTGCCCCTGCTGCGGCGGATAGGGCTGACCCGGCTGCTGCGGGTACGGCGGCTGCCCCTGCTGCGGCGGATAGGGCTGACCCGGGTACGGCTGACCCGGGTACGGCTGACCGGTCGGCTGGCCCGGGATGTGCGGGTACTGGCCGGGCAGCGGCGGGGCGGCCACCGGCGGCGGGTTGCCGTCCCTGGTCCACAGCCCGTGCGCCTGCTGATGCCGTACGAAGTCCTCGGCGACCATCGCCGCGAGGTTGAAGTACGCCTCCCGCACCTTCGGCCGCATCATGTCCAGGTCCACCTCGGCACCGGCCGACAGGTGCTCGTCGAACGGCACCACGACCACGCCCCGGCACCGCGTCTCGAAGTGGGACACGATGTCGTCGACCTTGATCATCTTGCCGGTCTCGCGGACCCCGGAGATCACCGTGATCGAGCGGGCGACCAGGTCGGCGTACCCGTGCGCGGACAGCCAGTCCAGCGTGGTGCTCGCGCTGCTCGCGCCGTCCACGGACGGCGTGGAGATGATGATGAGCTGGTCGGCGAGGTCGAGGACCCCGCGCATCGCGCTGTAGAGCAGCCCGGTGCCCGAGTCGGTGAGGATGACCGGGTACTGCTTGCCGAGCACGTCTATCGCGCGGCGGTAGTCCTCGTCGTTGAACGTGGTCGACACGGCCGGGTCCACGTCGTTGGCGATGATCTCCAGACCGGAGGCTGCCTGGGAGGTGAACCGCCGGATGTCCATGTACGAGTTGAGGTGCGGAATCGCCTGCACCAGGTCGCGGATGGTCGCCCCGGTCTCGCGGCGCACCCGGCGGCCGAGCGTGCCCGCGTCCGGGTTGGCGTCGATCGCGAGGATCTTGTCCTGGCGCTCGGAGGCGAGCGTGGAGCCGAGCGCGGTGGTGGTCGTCGTCTTGCCGACACCGCCCTTGAGGCTGATCACCGCGATCCGGTAGCAGGACAGCACCGGGGTGCGGATCAGCTCCAGCTTGCGCTGCCGCTCCGCCTCCTCCTTCTTGCCGCCCAGCTTGAACCGGGACGCGGCGGCGGCCGGGCGTCCACTGCGCGCCTTCTGCCGCTTGTTGTTGAGCAGCCGGTCCGAGGACAGCTCCACGGCCGCCGTGTAACCCAGCGGCGCGGCACCGGGGTTGGTGGGCTGCCGCTGGTCGTGCTGGACGGCCTGCGGCCAGGCGGTGCCGGTGCGCGGGTCGACCGGCGGGGCCTGCGGGGGCTGGGCCTGCGGGTCCTGGGGCTGTGCCTGCGGCTGGGGCTGCCCGGTCGGCGGGAAGGCGTAACCCGACGGCTGGGCAGGGGGGTTGGGGCCGGGCTGCTGGGGCGCGGACTGGGGTCCGCGGTGCGGCGGGAAGGCGTAACCGGAGGCCGGGGGTGCCTGGTTGAGCGGGCTCGCGGGAGGAAACGCGTAGCCGCCGGGGGAGTTGGGGGCAGCTGCCGGGCCCGGCGGGTGCGGGAAGGCGTAACCGGTCTGCTGCTGCTGCGGGTTGGGCTGCTGCTCGGCCGTCGGGGCCGGGGCGCCCGGGTGGGGCGGGGTGGCCGGGGGCAGCGGGGCGCCGGGCTGGTTCCAGCCCGCCGGCGCGGGCTGCGGCGCCTGAGGCTGGAACGGCGGCTGACCGGGCGCGCCGGTGTCCTGCGCGGCCGGGGGCTGCTGCGGCGCGGGCGGCATCGGGCCGGGCTGCTGCGGGATGCCCTGCGGCGGAACGCCGTGCGGCGGCGTGCCCTGCGCGGGCCACTGCGCCGCCGGGGCGGGCGCGGCGGGCTGGTACGACGGCGGCAGCGGAGGCACGCCCTGCTGCGGGGCGGGCGGGGTCCAGGCCGGGGGAGCGGTGCCCTCGGCCGGAGCGGGCCGGGGCTCGTCGGGGACGGGGGCGGAGTCGGCGGCCGGCTGCTGCGGCTCGGCGTCCGGGGCGGTCTGGGCGGCAGGTTCGGCTGCGGGGTCCCCGGCTTCCCCGGCGTCCGTGTCGGGGGCGGTGGCCTCGGGGGCGTCGTCGCCGTCCTCGCCGTCGCCGTCCGTGCCGTCCGTGGCGGGGGTGTCCCGGCCCTCCGGGGCGGTGTCCGTCCCGGAGTCCGCGTCCGTCGTCGCGGCCGGGGTCTCCTCGGACGCGGCTTCACCGGCCGCGTCGCCGGCGCCCTCGGCGGCGGCATCGGCACCGTCGGCAGCCGGGGCCTCCTCGGCGGACGCCTTTGCGCCCTGCTCCGGCTGCTCCTCCGCCGCCGTGTGCTCCTCGATCTCCCGCTTCAGAGCGGCGGCCGAGAACCGCATCGTCGCCCCGCTCTCCAGGTCGCCGTTGTCCGGCTCGGGGGCCGAAGGCACCTGCTCCGGCTGGGGCAGCCCCTGCTGCCGCTGCTGCCCCTGCTGCGGTTCGAAACCGACCGGAAGTCCCGGCACCGGCACGGGAGTTCCGGCCGGGGGAGCGGGCGGGGCGTACGGAGCGCCGGGCCCGGAGGCGGGGGCGGGCGGCGCGAAGGGCACACCCGGGGTGCCAGGCGCGGGCGGCACCGGCGGCGTGGGACCGGCCACCGGCGGGGCGGCCGGGACGAACGGCGGCGGCACCGGGCCAGGGCCCGTCGGCACACCGGCGCCGTCGGACCCCCCGGAGGAGGCGCCCGTACCCCCGGACCCGCCGGAGGACGCGTTCTGCGTGTACCAGGCGGGCGGGGCGTAGTCGATGGTGAACTCGCCCGTGTTCTCGACGGCCGACTCCGCGTCGGGCTGGTCGTCGTCGGGTGTGGCCCAGCCCCCGCGCATACCGTCCCGATCGCTGCTCACAGTTCCTCCTGAAGTGGTCGGGCTCCCTCGAACGCGCGCGGGGGCCGACCAAGTCGTGTCGTTCAAGTCGTCCGTAGTCGTGCCGGGCAGGCCCGTCGACCGGTCCTCCCCCGGGACGACGCCCCGCCCGCGGGTCCGGCGTCGCGCCCGCTCCCAGCCTAATCACCACAGGCCCCGCGCAGGCAGGCCCGCCCACCCTCCGAATCGCGCTCACCGTCCCGCGCGGCCGCCACGACCACCACACGACAGGGCCCAACCACCCGGGAAATAAAGGGGCAAACAACCGGGCACACGACAAAACTCCGGTCGTCCTTCGTCGCACGAAAGGCGAACAAAGCCGACAAGAAAGGTCGTTCAGTCCATGCGACGCGGGTTGCCCAACAATCCGATCTCGGCGTCGGTGGGCTGGGTGAGCACGTACTGCCGGTCGCGATCGGTACACCAGAGGGTGACACCGTCGGGCAGTCCCGGCAGTGACTCCACCTCGGTGCGGGACAGCCCCATCGTGCGGCCCAGCTCCGCCGCCTCGTCCGGCGAGACCCGCTGGATGCCGGTGAGCCGCGCCTGCCGCAGCAACCGGGGCGCCACCGGGCTCAGATACGGCAGCAGCGTCACCACCGACTGCCAGGGCCCCGCCACCACGCGCCCGCGCGGCGGCCGCATCCCGCAGTCCCGCACCACCAGGACGGGCGTACCCGCCGAGGCGCCCTGCGGGGGCACCCGGCCGACCTCGTACACTGCGAGGCCGTTCTGCCCGCCGCCCATGGCGTGCACCATCTGCATCCAGGACTGCGGCCGGCCGGTCTCCACCGCCACCCGCGCACCCGTCGCCGCCGTGCGCAGCGCCAGCACCTGAGCCGTCCACAGACCGCCGATCAGCACCACGTCGTACGGCGTGGGCCGGTTGATGCCGAGCACCGCGGGGCGGCCCTCGGCGTCCACGCCGGCCACCACGCCGTCGTCCCCGATGGGCAGTGCCAGCGCGTCCAGTTGGTCGCCGGGCAGGGTGTGCCAGGCGTGCCGAGGGCCGATCAGACCGAGGCCCTGGAGCAGCCGCTCACCGGACCGGCGCAAACCCCTGCCGCCGCTCTCGTCGGCGTCCGGCGCGGCAGCGGTCGTCCGCGTGATCGTCATCGAGCGCCTCCGAGGGGCAGAGTGGCCAGCATTCCCGGCAGTTGCTCGCGGTCGAGGCGGGCCAGACCGGCCCCGGCGTGCCGGGCCGCGCCCTCCAACGAGCGGCGCGCGGCCACCAGTTCGTCGTCGCTGCGACCGGTCACCCGCAGATGCCCGGACAGCGACACGTCCTGCCGCTCACCGCGCGCCAGCGTGAGACTGAACGTCGTCGCCAGGGCCGGCGTCGACGTCACCAGGGCGATGAACTGCGGCAGCGAATCCCCCCGCGCGCCGCCCAGTTGGGGCCAGCGCCTGATCCAGTACGTGGTGTGCCGCCGGTTGTCGCAGCGCCAGCTCCGCCCCGACTCCTCCGTGCGCCGCTCGCGCCGTTCGCCGCGCCCCGCCTCCGCCGTGACCAGCGGGTTGGCACAGGCCGAGGTGGCCAACGCGGTGATCAGCTCCTCCTCGTCGAGGATCGTGGCCCGCAGCCCGGCGCCCGCCAGCCTGCTCGCCAGATGGTCGGCCACCCGCGCCACGCACTTCTGCGCCCCGGTCAGACCGCCCCCGCGCGCCGCCACAGCCTCCGCGCACAGCTCGGGATCGAGCTTCAGCGCGACCCACGTGATGCGCACCGCCGGGGCGCCCGTCTGCTCCTGAAGCGGAAGGTAGTTGGCGACGGCGACCGACTGCTGGGGCAGATGCAGCGCGGGCGCGGGCTGGGTGTGCAGCACCACCTGGGCGGACTCCAGACGGATGTCGTCCACCTCCAGGGCGTCGCGCACCAGGGAGAGCGGCAGAGGCTGCCGGTTCCGCTCGGCCCGCAGCGCCGTCGCGTCGGCCTCCACCTGGAGCACGGCGGTCAGGAACGTGCCGTCCCCGGCCATGCCGACCGGGCGGCGGTCCCGTCCCCCGTACGAGTAGGTCCGCAGCGCGGGCTCGCACTCGAGCGCGGGCACCAGCGCGGGTTCCGTGCCGGGCGGGATCGGCGTGTTCGCGGCGTGCCGTCTGCGTGCCTTCAACTCCCGCGCAGTGGAGAGCCATTCGGGCAGCGAACGGCCGCGCCTCCGGACGAACGCCAGGGCGACCAGCACCAGCGCGACCACCCCCGCGGGCGCCATGGCCAGCGGGGCGATCACCCAGCCGACCAGCAGGACCGCCGCCGCGATCTCCACCAGCACAAGTCGTTGCAAACGAAACGACCCCGCGCGGCCCGGCCGGTGCCCCAGCCCGAGCGTGACGGCCTGCGACGACGCGCCGGACCGGCCGGACGCCGACCCGGGCGCCGGAACGGACCCGGACCCGCCGGACCGCGCCGCCGACCGGCCGCGCGGCCGTGTCCGCGTTCCCGAAGCCATCACTCCATCCCCCCGCTTTGCTCACAACTCGCTGGAATCAGGCGCCCGCACAAGGCCCTTGAGGGCCCAGGTACCCTACCCGCTCCGCAGGACCCGACCCGTACCAGGCATAGTAGGGGCCGGGTCCGACAACGGAGGGCGGGGGAGAGCGGTCCCCGGGCGCGCTCCGCGTGAGACACGGGGAGAAACGGGCACAGATGGCATCTCGGCGGGACCAACTCAACGCCTACACCTTCGCGAAGCGCCGTATGCTCGCGTCCTTCGTCCGGTCGTCGCCGGACGCCTCCGACGAGGGGGCGCCGAGCCCGCTGCGCGCGGTGCTGCCCGGCGCGATCGCCGCGGCGGTCGTGGTCGCGGCCTTCGGCGCCTGGGGCATGTTCAAGCCGACCGCACCGCAGGGGTGGGACGCCCCCGGCCAGAAGGTGATCATCGCCAGCAAGTCCACCACCCGGTACGTGGTGCTGAAGACCAAGGGCAAGACCCAGCTCCACCCGGTGCTCAACATGGCCTCCGCCAAGCTCGTGCTCAACACCCAGAGCGACGTCGACGTGGTCACCGTGGACGAGTCGATCCTCGACAACGGCAAGATCCCGCACGGCGTCACCATCGGCATCCCCTACGCCCCCGACCGGCTGCCCTCCGGCAAGGAAGCGGGCGGCGCCAAACGCTGGGTGGTGTGCGAACGCCCCAGCGGCAGCGGCGACTCCATCCAGAAGGCCGCCTTCGTCCTCGCCCCGCGCGACCAGCACCGCACCGAGGGCTCCGAGCAACTGACCGGCGGCCAGCTCCTCTACGTCGTCACCCCCGACAGGACCCGCTACGTGGTCGACGCGCACGGCTGGGCGTACCGCGTGGACGCCTCCGACGCCCTGCTGCTGCGCACTCTGGTCGGCCCGGACCGCGTACCCGAGCGCGTCACCAAGGAGTGGATCGAGACCCTGCATCAGGGCTCCCCGATCCGCTTCCCCAAGATCGAGGGCATCCCCGCGGCACCGGCCCACGCGGGCGGCCAGCTCGACACCCACGCCGACCGCGTCGGCATGGTGCTCAGGGCTCCCGTCAACGGCGAGGAGCGGTACTACGTGGTGCTGCCCGGCCGCGTCGCCCCCGTCTCCGACTTCGTCGCCTCCCTCCTGCTCGGCAGCGAGGACCTCGTCAAGCTCGGTCAGGTGGGTCACCCGCAGGAGGTCAGCCCCGGCGCGGTGGAGGAGGGCAGCCCCTTCGCCACCGAGTACAAGTGGCCCGTCCACGAACCCAAGGCGGTCAACGAGGCGTCCACCGCCTCCGGCAGCCGCAACACCGTCTGCAACGTGCTGCGGCACGTCTCCGGCGGCGGCGGGACCACGCTGAGCACCTGGGCTGGCAGCGACTTCCCCGCCGTCCTCGCCACCGGCTCCTCCAGCGCCTACGTCACCGCGGGCTCCGGCCAGCTCTACCGCCAGTACCAGGGCCGGGAGACCTCCGTCGGACCGGTCTTCCTGGTCACCGACACCGGCCTGCGCTACGCACTCCAGTCCAACGACGACAGCGCGGGCGACGACGCCGGGATCGGCGTCTCGGCCGGGCAGCGCAAGCAGCTCCAGCAGGAGGCCAAGCTGGCGCAGACCCACCTCGGGTACGCCGACGTGAAGCCCGCGCCCGTGCCTGCCGCCTGGTCCGAGTTCCTGCCGACGGGGCCCCGCCTCTCGACGGCCGGCGCGCGGCAGCCGCAGGGCTCGTGAGGGGGCGGCAGACGATGCGCAGAGGACTCCTGCCGCTGGGCCGTACCGGCCTTGCCGCCGCTCTCGCCGCGGGCGGCGGCCTGCTGACGGCGCCCGCCGCGGCCGCCGACTCCGGCACCGACCAGTGCACGTTCAGCAAGACCAACCACGTCTACTCCGGCACCCCCTGGGCTCTCCAGCGGGTCATCCTGGACGACGTGTGGAGCCGTTCCAAGGGCCGGGGCGTGCGCGTGGCCGTCATCGACACCGGTGTGGACACGGAGAACCCGCAGCTCACGCACGCGGTGGACGCCTCCCTCGGCGCCAACTACCTGCCCGCCAAGGACGACAAGGGCCAGCGCATCGAGCGGGGCAGGAAGGACGGCACCACCGACACCGTCGGGCACGGCACCCGCGTCGCCGGGATCATCGCCGCCCGGCCGATGAAGGGCACGGGCTTCGTGGGCCTGGCCCCCGAGGCCACGATCGTCCCGATCAAGCAGAACGACGCGGAGGGCAACGGCACGGCGGCGACGCTCGCCGAGGCGATCCGGCACGCGACGGCCGTCAAGGCCCAGGTCATCAACATCTCCCAGGACACCGTGAAACCGGTGCCCCAGGACGCCGACCTGCTCGCGGCCGTCAACGACGCCATCGCCCACAAGATCGTCGTCGTCGCCTCGGCGGGCAACGACGGCCTCGGCGGCAACGTCAAGAAGACCTACCCCGCCTCCTTCTCCGGCGTCCTCGCCGTCGCCGCCTCCGACCGCAACAACGAACGCGCCGCCTTCTCCCAGTCCGGCGACTTCGTCGGCGTCGCCGCCCCCGGCGTCGACATGATCTCCACCGTCCCCAAGGGCGGCCACTGCTCCGACAACGGCACGAGCTTCTCGGCGCCGTACGTCGCCGGCGTCGCCGCCCTGATCAAGTCCCGCCACCCCGACTGGACCTCCCGCGAGGTCATCGCCCAGATCGAGCAGACCGCCGAACGCTCCATCCCCGGCCACGACCGCCTCGTCGGCTGGGGCGTGGTCGACCCCGTCCGCGCGGTCACCGACGACGACCACCCCATCGAGACCCCCCGCCCCGACCCCGTCCTCACCCACGCCGAGCCCCCCACCCCCGCGAGACTCACCCTCGGCGAAACCCCCCAGGAACGAAACGCCCGCCTGGCCACGTACGTGGCGATCGGCGCGGGTGTGCTGGTCGCGGGCCTGACAGGCACGGGAGTGGCGGTACGGGACGCCCGGCGACGGCGGGGGCGGGGGTAGCGGGCGGGCGACGGCTCACTCGTTCCGCGGGTGGCAGGGGTTCTGGGCCTTCATGGACTTGGTGTATCCCCGGACGAGTCGCCCCATGGCCGCTTCGTCCGGGCGCCCCGGCTTCAGCACATCGATCAGCGTGCTGACGTCCTCTTTCTGTACGTCCTCCCCTCGGCACACGACCAAGGACGCGCCCCCCTGAGCGGCGTAGACGACAGAGCCCCCGTCCGCCGACTTCTGCCGCCAAATGGTCAGCCGGTGCCCCAGGATGTTCCGAGCCGTGTCACCCGCGACGATCCATTCCTGACTGATCTCCATCACGGTCTTCTCATCGACCCTCACCTGACAGAGCGTCCACCCTTCCTCCGAACCCCCGTCCTTCCGAAAGGAGATCCGGGCACCGCCCGAGGGAAGAAGCCGGGAGAGTGCCTGCGACGGCACGGACACGCCACACAGGGCCCTGGGGACGGTGAACTCCCGCTTCGCGCCCTCCGAGGAACACCCCGCCGCCCCCACCATTGCCAACAAGAGCGCGCCAACGCCCCACGCGTATGACGACGACTTCACGTTTGCCCCTCTCCAGCGCCCGCAAGGGCCTGTCCTGGCCGATTCACGTTTTGGACCGCGCGATGTCAGTGCGCACTACTTTCCGACTTCCACTGCGCGCCGTCCGAATGGCTGAGACCGGCGCGTGTGCGTGCGGCTCTGCGTAGATCTCCGGCAGTGTCCGGGTCGATGGTGTGATTGTTCGCCAAGGCGTGATTGACGGCGGCCTCCGCCGAGTCCAGGGCAGCGGTCCTACCTTCCCCGTACTTCACGCCTGCCTGGGCCTCGGCCTCGTTCGAGGTGTCCTGTTCGATGCTCTTCATGATGGACTCCTGGATGTCCTCCGAAGCCCATTCGAGAGGCGCACCCGCGATGGGAACGCGTTCACCGACCTTCTCGATACCCATGCCGAGAATGCGGTTCACCCACTTCTGTTTGTCGGCGGCTGCCTCGTTGAACTCCTTGTCCGAGGCAGTGTGATACTCGTAGACCGCGTGGGCGCGCGCATCGCTCATGACACCTGCGATCGCCGACCCCGGGGCCACCGCGTCCCCCACCCGACCGTCCAATGACGCAGTCGAATGTGTGGGGTCATTGATGACGTGATCGACGACATTGCTGGTGTAGGCCTGCTGCGCGCTGGTGATGGAAGCATAGGCACCGGGGTCCTGGCCCACCTCGCCGAGGAACCGGGCAGCGTGATCCGGATTGAGGCCGGCGGCCGCTCCGAACGTCGGGAACAGGCTGCTGTTCGGCTCCTCCCGGTACATGGCCTGCTGGAAATCCCCCATGTACTCCGCAGTGATATCCCCCAGACTCCCCCGCATCGCGTACAACGGACCCGACTCCGCGTCCTCCAGATCCCCGTTCTCGTTGTGCCGGATCAGTTCCGGGTGTTCGCCGAACTTGTCGACGATCTCGCTCACCAGGTGCGCTCGGGCCTCGGTGTGGCGGATGGCGTCGCCGGTGGGGTCGCCGTCGTAGGGGCGGCCCGTGGTGGCGGATTCGAGGGCGTGGCCGAGGGCGGTGGGGCCGAAGCCGAGGGCGGCCTTGGACTTGTCCTCGTCCGCGAGGACGTTGGTCGCGTTGGTGTCGACCGTCCACTCGAAGTCCTTGTCGGTGAACAGGTCGAGGTAGGAGGAGAAGCCGGGGTTGCCACCCGGCTTCACGGTGCCGTCCTCGTTGTAGGCGGTCGGGGCCGAGGTGAAGAACTTCTCGGAGGCTTCGGGACTGTGCCCGAGTGCCTCCAGGACGCTGTTCAGCGGATCGTTGCCGCTGCCGAGCTTGTCGGAGGGATTGAAGCCGTAGCTGTCGGGGTTCCCGGCCGGCTTGTCGGAGAGGAAGAAGTACGGGTCCTTCTTGTGCAGTTGGGTGATGTGCTCCGCGATGGGGTTGAGGAACCGCGCGTCGTAGTCGCCGTAGCGGAGCAGCCCGCCGAGGACCTGGTAGCCGTACGGCTTGTTCCACTGCCCGCGCTCCCAGCCGATCTGCTGCGTGCCGAGACGCCGGAACTCCTGGCCCCACGTGTCCGGCAGGTGATACCGGTGGTCGTGGTCGGTCGCGTTGGCGAGGTTGTAGCCCATCACCCGCTGCAGATCGCGTACTTCGTCCAGCCGCGTCTTGGACGCGTCCGCGCCGGTGCCGTCGATGGACATCGAGGCGTAGAACTGCAGCGCCTTCTCAGGCCCACCGAGCCCCTTGTAGAACTCCGTCGAGAACTCCCCGTCCTTCTCACCGGCGTTGAACCGCAGCAGCTCGTTCAGCTCACGCAGCTCCGCGTCGGACATCTTGTCGCCCTTGCGGGCGAGTTCGACGGCGCGCTCGGCCTCGGCGTCGTTCAGGGACTCGTAGTCGGTGTGGCCCGCGTCGTGCCGGTCGTTGCCGTGGATCTTGCCCAGCGCGCGGGCGACCGAGGCGTCGATCTCCTCCGCGTGGGCGACGATCCGGTTGATCTTGGCTTCCAGCGCCTGCCGGGAGTCGAGCTGCTCCTGCGTCCGCTCGTCGCTGTCCCCGCGGATGTGCGGGAAGAAGCAACGGACCTTCCCGCCCCCGATGTCCTCGACCCGCACCCCGAGATGCGCGGCCTCGACGTCGACGGCCGTCAGGAGCTGCTTCTGCAGCGCCGCCAGCACCCGGTGCCCGTCGTCCAGCACCTGGTGCACGCTGTGCGCCTCGACGTGGAGGTCCGCGACCTCCTTGGCCGTCTTGCCGACGAACTCCCTTGTCACGGTGGCGTTCACGCCCGCCCACCGGGCGGACTCGGACTTCGCCCGCATCCCGGTCCGCGCGCTGTCGGCGGCCTTCTTCAGACCGTCCGCGGTCGACTTCCAGTCCGCCACGGCGGAGGCGAGCCTGCCGAGGTCCACCTCGGCGAGATCGGTGAAGGTGAGAGCCACGGACATCCCCTACTTGAAGTACTCGTCGAGCTGGGACACCGGCACGGCGCCCCCGTCACTGCCGCGCAGCACCGTCCCGATTTTGGCGTCGTCCTCCGCGTGCAGCTTCTTCGTGAAGTCCAGGTGGTCCGAGATGTGCGCACACGCCTGGAGCACCGACTTCACCTGCGAACTCCACACGTCCACCGTGGTGTCGAGGGCGCCGCCGAGCTGGAAGCCGTGCGACTTCAGCGAGGCCGCCGCCTGCGCGGTGGAGCCGTTCCCGCTCTTGTCCGCCCCGGCGCCCGCGATGTCCGCGCAGCCCTTGACCTCGTCGTAGAGAAGGTGGGCGTCATGCCCGACGGCGCCGAGGTCGTCCTGGTGGACCACCAGGTCCCCTCCGCCACCGCCGCCGTCCGGCGCGACCTGGTTCAGCCGCGTGTGTGACGAAGTCCCCTTCGCCGCCTGCGCCTTGAGCTGTTCCCACTCGTCCCACGCCATGGAGTGGACCTCCATTCCCCTGTGGCCGCGCCGGCGTCCGGCGCCCCCGTGTCGGTCTCCCGTCAACCTAGCAACCAGGCCCTGGTGAAATCTCCGGCCCGAACAGTTCGGCAAGCGGACAGCCCTTTCACCGGGGTGATGTTTTGTGGATGCAAAGTTCCCGCCGACCCGGACCCGGGCGGCCGGACGGTCCGTTCCGTACGTGAATGTTCTGTGCCCCCGGCGCGCAAGTTCCGCCCGTTCGGCCCGAGTTGCCGGTTCTGCGGGACCCGCGGGACCCACCGGCCCGGGACATGGTTGCAACTGAACCGTCGCAGAGTTCAGTTGGCCGCGATTTACACAGTGACTACAGTGGTCTGTGACGGTACGGGGGTACGACAGCGTACGACCCCATCGTCAAAAGTTGTACAAACGGGGAACGGGGAAGGGGTCGTCCGGTGGCTGGCGGTAGCGGCTCGCATGTCAGGCGCGGCATCGACGCGTTGTCGAAATTCAAGACGAAGGTCGACGACGCGCTGCGCACCTTCGAGGACGCCCCGGGCGGGCCGTCCAAGGTCGCGGAGCACAGGCTCGACAGAAGCTCGTTCGGCGGCGCGAACGCCCCGTTCCACGAGGCGACCGACCTGCACGGCCAGTACGAGCGCGTCCACGAGCGGCTCACCTATCTGTCGAAGTCCCTGGGACTCCAGATCGAGGCCCTCACCCTCGCGACCCGTGCCTCCGACGGGGCGTACGACGGGGCCGAGGCCGAGGTGGAGCGACGGTTCTGGGAGATCAAGTCGCACCTCGACCAGGAGCACCAGAAGGCGACGGAGTCGCAGCACAAGAAGCAGGAGTCGCACGACAAGAAGCCGGAGCCGCTGCGTGAGACCAGCAAGACGGCCGTGAAGGACTACCAGTGAGCGACAACTGGCGGCAGCAGCCGCAATACAAGGCCGACGTCGAGCAGGCGGACGTCCAGGTCGGCGTGGTCGAGGTGCTGCACGCCGTCGACAACATCTTCAAGGGCACGCCGATGGGGTCGCCACTCTCCATCGGTCGCACCGACTTCGAGAACCACGACCTCAACGACATGATCGACCTGGTCGAGCACGCCAAGCCGGAGCACTTGGAGCAGGCGAGCAAGACCCTGTGGGACGCCCGCACGGCCATCCACGACGCCGCCACCGACCTCCAGTCCAACCTCGGGCAGGTCGACTGGGAGGGCGAGGGCGCGGACGCCTTCCACAAGTGGACCAAGGACCTCATCAACTGGACCAAGGACCTCGCGACCTACGCCGACGTCGCCGCGACCCAGATCGACGCGGCGGCCACCGGCCTGGCCTCGGTCCGCAAGTCCATGCCCCCGCGCGACACCCGCCCCTCCGCCGACCAGAAGCGCCCCCACGACCTCCCCAAGGCCAAGCAGGTCGACACCAACCCGGACTACACGGCCGCCCTCAAGGTCGAGAAGAACCGGCAGGAGGCGATCAACCAGATGAACCGGTTGGCGTCCTTCTACTCGGTGTCGGCCACGACGCTGAAGGCCGCGCCGGAGCCGGCGCCGCTTCGGGGGATGCCGGATGTGGGGGTGCCGCGGCCTCCTGACTCCGTCTACATCGGTAAGGGACCGGTCGGCTCCGGCGCAACGTCGTCAGACACAGCGGTGCGGAGAGTGGGTGCGGAAGGCCACGCAGTCACGACAGGCCCTTCTCATGCCGAGACAGGGGGAGGTGCGGTTCACCTGAGGGAGACACCCCACGTCCCCGACGCACCTGCTGTCCACGATGTCGGCACGGAGATCAACACGGTAGGCACGCTGCCGCCGCCGACCACCACCACACCGGCAGGACCTGCGACTCCCACGTTGCCCGCTGCCGGCACCGGTGGGGGGCAGACTGCCCCGCTGTTCCCGGGTCCGGTAGCGCCCCCGATCACGTCTGCCTCCGGTCGGGCCACGGGTTATGGACCGGTCAATAGGCTGCCCCTGTCCGGGCAGGGGCGTTCCGGACCGTCTGGTGGTGCGCCGGGGCGCCTGCCGCAGGGCACTGCGGGTCAGTCGGGGCGGACACCGGTCGGCGGGCGTACGCCGCAGGGACCGCTGGGTCAGGCTGCTCGTGCGACAGGGCGTTCGGTCACAAGCCAGTCGCCGTTGCGAGGTGCGACCCAGTCGGGGCAGTCACCGATCGGACGCGGGGTCACCGGCGGAACGCCACGTGCCAGCACGCCGACAGGACGTTCCGGCGCCACCAACCCGGCCGGTCCCGTGCGCAACGGCGTGGTCGGCGGCAAGCCAGTCGTCGGCCGTACACCGGGTTCGACAGCCGGTCCTCGTGTGCCGCGCGGCACGGTCGTCGGGGCCGCAGAGTCGGTTTCCTCTGCGCAGCCCAAGGGGCAGCTCGGTGGCCGCGGCGTCATCGGGTCGCCTCCGGCGAAGGCCGACCCTGCTGCAGGTGAGGCCGCCCTGCGCTCCGCAAGGAACTCCAACAGCGTGGTCGGTGCCCCTCGGCCCAAGGCTGACACGCTCAAGGACTCCGGCAAGGGACTCGGCCGCGGTGCGGTGGGAGCCGAGGCTCACGAAGAGAAGCACGGCTCGTCGCGGAAGAAGAAGCGGCGTGACGCGCCGAAGCAGAGCGACTGAACAAGCGAGGACGTACACAGGCATGAAGCCAGAGTTCAGCCAGGTCGCATCCCGGGCCTACCTGACGAGACTCAATGCGAGGCGTCTCTCTGCCGTGTGCGCAGCGTTGGGTGCGGTTGTCATCGGGTCGGTGGCACTTGGTCCCGAAGCCGCCGCGTCGGACGTGCGTTCGAAGCAGTGGTACTTGGACGCGATGGGCGCGGACGAGATATGGAAATACAGCACCGGTAAGGGGGTGAAGGTCGCTGTCATCGACAGCGGCGTCAACCCGAACACGCCTTCACTCAAAGGCCAGGTGCTGGTCGACGAGGTCCCTAAATCAGTGGCGTACCACGTCACACAGGACTACAACGGCCATGGCACCGATATGGCCGAGCTGATCGCCGGTACCGGGGCAGGCGGGGGTGTGAAGGGGCTGGCGCCCGACGCCAAGATCATTCCCTACCGTATCTACGAGTCGTCGCTGAAGGATCCGAAGGAGAAGGAGCGGACTCCTGACTCGACGGCTGCGATCAGAGCAGCCGCCGACAGCGATGCCAAGATCATCAATATGTCGTTCGCGAGTCCCTACTACAGCGTGGATGAGGAAGAAGCCGTCAAGTATGCGGCTTCCAAGGGCAAGTTGCTGTTCGCAGGCATCGGTAACAGCGGGGGCGAGGGGAACAAGGGACAGTATCCCGCCCAAGACGATCACGCGATCGGTGTTTCCGCCATCGACAAGTCCGGCACAGTCGCCAAGTTCTCCACTCATGGCAACTACGTGGATCTCGCCGCTCCGGGAGTCGCCATCCCCGCTTGGTGTGACACCACCTTCACCAATTACTGCGTCAAGGACGGCACCAGCGCTGCCACCGCCATCGCATCCGCCTCCGCCGCCCTCGTCTGGTCCGCCCACCCCGACTGGACCGCCAACCAAGTCCTCCGCGCGCTCATCGACACGGCCGGCCGCTCGTGGCCCAAGGACAAGCCCGGCACATACCTCGGCTACGGAGTCGTCCGCCCCCGCCGCGTCCTGATCAACAAGAACATCGACCCGGGCCCGGCGAACGTAGACCCTCTCGCGAAGGAGAACGGAACGGCGGACGGCGACGGTGAGGACGCCAAGGCGTCCTCCGCCCCCAGCCGGTCGGCGAAGCCCTCCGCAGGAGAGAAGGCCGGGGGGCAGACCTCCGCCGCCAAGACCCAGGACTCCGGCGACGGCACCCGCACCTGGGTGACCATCGGCGCCGCAGCAGCCGTACTACTCATCGCAGGAGCCGGTTTCGCCGTGCTGCGCGCACGCCGTAACGCCTAGACCGGACCCCGCGTACGCGCGGCCGCTCACCAGCGGTCGGCAGTCCGCCTGCCAGGGGCAGACGCCCCACGCAAGGCCAGTTCACACAGAAGGGCATGAAATGGCGCAGCGCCAGAAGGTAAGTGACAAGGACCTCATCGTCCTCGAAAAGGAGCTTCTGCACCGTTTCGAGAGCGTCAAGGGCCAGCTCAAGGAACTCCAGGCCCTGATCGACAGCCTGGAGGGCAACTGGAAGGGCATCGGCGCCGGTGCCTTCAACAAGAAGCAGACCGAGATCAACGAGCGCATGGTGCACATCGGCGGCATCCTCGCGAAGTTCATCGAGGCGATGAGCCAGACCCGTCGCATCAAGGACGGCACCGAGGACGAGGTCCGCGCCCAGGTGCAGGGCATCGACGTGGACCTCGGCGGCTCGCACTCCGCGCTGTCGAACTACTGATCCCCGCCCGCCCACCCCTTCTCGCGAAAACGGAGCAATCATGAGCGTCAACAACAGCGGCGAGCTGGAAGTCACTTACTCGAGCCTCGACGAGACCGCCACGCAGCTCGCGAACCACGCCAAGCGGCTTGAGGAGAGCCTGGAGGCCATCAAGCAGAAGGTGGCCGGCGTCGCCAGCATGTGGGAGGGCGAGGCCCACACCGTCTACGCCGAGCGTCAGGCCGACTGGGACAAGCAGGCCAAGGGCATCCACGAGGCCCTGATGGCCATCAGCCGCGTCGTCCACTCGGCCGGCGGCGACTACCTCGGCGGCGACAAGAAGGCCGCCAGCTACTACATGTAATCCCCGGCACGGACAAAGGGTGGGCACGCACGGGAGGTGCCCACCCTTTGCCGTGGCGCTGAGCTCAGCCCAGTTGTGCTTCCGAGGCGCAGTCCGCCTCATGCGCTACCGC
This sequence comes from Streptomyces sp. NPDC005004, assembly GCF_053600675.1. NCBI lineage: Bacteria > Bacillati > Actinomycetota > Actinomycetes > Kitasatosporales > Streptomycetaceae > Streptomyces > Streptomyces sp. NPDC005004. Next base: position 22,367 of record NZ_JBSGAH010000029.1, on the reverse strand, counting down.
GCGCGACATGGAGCCGAGGATCGCCATACGGTCGTCGTCGCGGTGCTCACCTCGCATCTGGTTGGCCGAGGAGTACATTTCCGCCCTCACGTATTTCGCGTCCCCGGCTTCCGATTTCCCGGACTCGGCCTTGGTGCCACACCGGAAGAACAAGAGGGCTCCGTAAGGGCCGGCTTTCGCGTAGACACCCAGGCCGTAGCGGTTCTTCCCGGTGCCTTCGGGATAATGGTCAGCCGCCGAGAACCGAATCTCCAGCAGCGGATACCCGCTGGTGTTCTCAGACTTGTACACCCAGCACGCGCCTTGCCGAGAGTACGTGTCGTGCAGGTGACTGACCGCGTATCGCACCGAGAACTTGTCCGGTTCGCCGGCCCTGTTCGTCCCTGTGGCGTCGTCGAACTGCGACACGCCGGACAGGCGGCGCAGTGCGGCCTGTGCCCTCGGGTCGAGTGTCGCGTCACAGACCTTGGCGGCGGTCACGTGCGCGTCTTTGGCGCCGGCATTCTGTGGGTCCTTGCTGCACCCGCCAATGAGCAACGCCGTGACGGCAACAGTGATGATCGGCCTGTACGTGCTCGACAATGAAATTTGCTGCACTTACGTCCCCGATCAGTCCTTGTACGGGGGGAGGCCCCGGTAGTCGTTTTCCTCCGAGCCGATTCCCGTGTAGCTGTTCTTGATTTCCTCGGTCCACTGCTCATTGTCGGCAGTGTCCATGGCCTTCGGATAGTGCGCGAAGTATGAGTGGTAGATGTCTCCGAGGTCGTTGGCTCCCCGCATGTAGAACTTCTGACTGGCCATCTGCGACGGCACCAGCGGATCGTCCTCCGCGTCGTCCGTGGACTTGTCGATCTCTTGCCCCAGCAGGGTGTTGGCCGCGTCGGTGACCGTGTCGGCGGCCAGCGGGGCGATGACGAGAGCGGCAGCCGTCGATCCGGGGAGCGGGACGGCGGCGACACCGCCGGCGACGACCGCTCCCACCGCCAGTTTCTTCCAGTCGGCGGACCGGCCCAGCGCCTTGTTGGCTTCCTCGGAGTTCTCGCCGTACGTGGTCGCCACCTGCTGTGCACGGGAGTGGTCCAGAATGCCGCGCGCCTCGGCTCCCACCGACATGATGTCCCGGGCGCGATTCATATGGGCTTCGGTGGTCGGCGGGTTGTCGTCCAGCATGCTCAGGGTGTAGAGGTGCTGGGCCACCGTCACCGCCTTGTGGGAGTGCTCGTCCTGTCCGAGCACGCTCAGAAAATCGATGGCTCCCTGGTTGCCGAACTGCGCCCGCCCGGCGTACCGCGCGGGGAAGTCACCGGCGTCCTTGGCGTGATCGCCGATGCCGGACAGCTCGTAGTCGAGGTCGTCGATGTACGCGCCTGCCATCTTGCCCAGGCTGTCCGCGAGTTCGGGCTGGTCGTGCAGCATCTTCGGACCGTCCTTGCCTCCGTAGAGGTAGGCGACCTGCTCCATGACGCCGGCCGTGGCCGCGGTGCGTCCGTCACCCGCCGTGACGTCCTTCGCGGTGGCGTCGGCGGAGTATCCGGTGGTGGCCGCTTCCAGCGCCCGTCCCAGCGAGTTACGGCCCGCGACGTGGTCGTGGTTGCCTTCGAGCGTCGAGTCGGACAGCCAGACCCGTTCCTTCGTCAGGTACTTCAGATGACTGTTGACCTCGGAGTCCTTGGTGACGCTGTCCCCGGTTCCGTCGGGCTGGGCGAAGAACTGCGTCGACGCATCCGGGTTGTGGCCCAGGGCCTCCAGGAAGCCGGTCATGGGGTCGCGGCCGCGATCGTTCTTGTAGCCCCAGTAGTTCAGGTCGCCCTGGTTCAGGTTGTTGATCCAGGGGCTCATGGGCTGCCCGTTGACCTGCTTGTCGTATGCGAGGAGCTTGTCGCCGTAGTCGTTGAGGAACTGGTCGTCGTAGTCGCCGAAACGCATCAGGTTGCTCATGACGGCGTAGCCGAGCGGATTGTTCGCGTCGTCGGTGCCGAGCTCGTGGGGGCCCAGCCCGATCATCTGCTTCTCCCAGCCCTGCATCTTGTCGCTGTCGGAGAGAGTGGCCCGGCCGATGACGGTTCCGAGGTTCTTCTGGAGCTGCTTCGCCTGTTCGGCACGTTCCGGGTCGTACGTGCCCTGGTACGGATCGGCGATTCCCGCCCAGAACGTCAGTACCTTCTTGGGGCCCACCTGGGTGGCGAACTCCTCCGCGAACAGGGGATCGTTCTTGTACTTGGCCAGAGCAGAGTTGAGCGTGGCGAGTTCGGTGTTGGTGACGTCGTGCGGGTTCTTCTCGAGGATCCTGGCCAGACGGTCGGCGTCCGCGACAGCCTTGGCCGCCGCGTCCCGGTCACCGTAAGAGGCGCTGGAGAAGCCGTACTTCGCCTGATTCACGATCAGCGTGAGGGCCTTCGCCGCGGTGCTGTCGCTCTCGGTGGCCTTGCTCAGGATGCGCTGGATCTCGTCACGGAGGCCGTCGACGTCCTTCTGGTCGACGGCGCTCGTGTCGCCGCTGGGGTCGGCGGCCCAGTCGGGTCGCGTGTTGCCGCTGACGGTGAACGTGCCGTGACCGGTGTCGACGACGGTCAGGTGCTTCGCCGCTCCCCGCGCGATGGCCTCGTTCAACTGGGTGCGGTAATCGATCAGTTCGCCGCGGGTGTCCTTGAGGATCTTCGCCACGGTGTTCGCCTGTGTATGGGCGTCGGCGAACTCCTTCGCCGTCTTGTCGATGAACTCACGGCTCACCTGGGCGTTCACGCCCGCCCAGTTCGCCTTGTCGGCCTTGGCCTTGAGGTTGGCGCGGGCGTCCTCCCGCAGGGTGTCGAGCTTCTTGGTCATCTCCTCCCAGTCGGTGATGGCTTCACCGAGCTGGGAGAAGTTGCCGTCACGCAGCGCGTTGAGGTCCATCCCGGTCAGCCGCCCGTCCGCTCGTCGAAGCCGTGGTCCAGCTCGGAGATGCTGCTGAGGGTACCGGCGATGTAGGACTCGTCGGCCGCGTGCTGGCTCTTGGTATAGCGCAGATGATTGGAGATGTGGGCGCACGCATCGAGGAGCGTCTGCACCTGGTCGACCCAGTGCTGGGCGACATGGTCGAGGGCGGAGCCGATGGCGAAGCCCTCGTCCGTGAGCCCTCCGGCCGCTTTCAGCGAGGACATACGCGCGTGGTCGCTGTAGTGCCCGAAGTCCTCGAACAGATCGTGAGCCGCCTTGCCGATGGCGGACAGGTCCGTGTCGTGCACGGTGAGATCACCACGCGGGACCGGACCGCCCCCGTCGGGGGGCACATGGTCGATCCGCGTGTGCGCCGGCCGGCTCTTCGCGGCGTCCGCCTTCAGTTGCTCCCACTCGTCCCACGGCATCTGTCGTCACTCCCCGTTCTGTCGCGCCGCGTCGTCCGGACGCGGCCCCGTCACCCCGCGAATCGGCATCCCTCTAGTACTCCACCTCCACCATCCCCGTCTGCACCAACGGCTTCCCCCGCTTGCGCGACACGAAGACGCCACGCCCCGCGGGCATCGGCCGCGGGCGCACGCCGCCGAGGACGTCTCCCTCGCCGGGGTCGCCCGCGAGGATGAGGCCCTGGGCGCCGAGTTCCTTCATGCGCTGGAGGAAGGGCTCGTAGGAGGCGCGGCTGGCGCCCGCGGAGGAGCGGGCGATGACGAAGCGGACGCCGACGTCGCGGGCGAAGGGGAGCATCTCGGTCAGGCCCGCCAGCGGGTTGCCGCTGGAGGTGGAGACGAGGTCGTAGTCGTCGATGACGACGAAGACCTGCGGGCCCCGCCACCAGCTCCGCTCACGGAGCTGCTGCGCGGTGACGTCGGCGGTCGGGGTGCGGCGCTGCATGAGGTCGGCGAGGGCCGTCATGTGGTGGTCCATCTGGCTGGACATGGGGATGTACTCGGCCAGGTGGGTCGCCGGGGTGACGTCCAGCAGCGAGCGCCGGTTGTCCACCACGAAGAACTTCGCCTCGTCACCGCCGTACCGCAGGGTGAGCTGCTTGATCAGCAGGCGGAGCAGGTTGGACTTGCCGGACTCGCTCTCGCCGAAGATCAGGAAGAACGGGTCCTGTTCGAAGTCGAGGAAGACCGGCTCCAGGTTGTCCTCGTCGAGCGCGAAGGCGATCCCCTGCTTCGGGAAGCGGTCGCCCGAGGGCAGCTCCGAGGATTCCAGCCGGCGGGGCAGCAGGCGTACCTCGGGCGCACCAGGGCCCTGCCAGTGGCGCGAGACCTCGGTGGTCAGCGCGGCCGTGGCGTCCGCCAGGTCGGTGTCGGAGGTCAGGCCGTCTATGCGCGGCACGGCCGCCATGAAGTGCAGCTTCTGCGGGGACAGACCCCGCCCCGGCACCCCGGCGGGTACGTTCGCCGCGACCTTGCGGTCGATCTCGGAGTCCATGACGTCACCGAGCCGCAGTTCGAGCCGGTTCATCAGGTGGTCCTTGAGGTTCGCCCGGACCTCCATGGAGCGCGACGCGGTGATGACGACGTGGATGCCGTAGCCCAGACCGCGCGCGGCGATGTCCAGGACGGCCGGCTCCAGACCCTCGTAGTCGGTACGGAAGTTGCCCCAGCCGTCGATGACGAGGAAGACGTCGCCCCAGGGCTGGTCGGTGACCGAGATGTCGCCGCGTGCCCGGCGGGCGCGGAACTCCGCGATCGAGGGGATGCCCGCCGAGCGGAAGTACTCCTCGCGGCGGGTGAGGACGCCGTACACCTCGGAGACCGTGCGCCGCACCCGTTCCGGGTCCAGACGCGAGGCGATCCCGCCGACGTGCGGCAGCCCGGCCACGGCCGCGAGACCGCCGCCACCGAAGTCGAGACCGTAGAACTGCACTTCCTGCGGGGTGTGGGTGAGCGCGAAGGAGCAGATGAGGCTGCGCAGCATGGTGGACTTGCCGGACTGCGGGCCACCGAGGATCTGCATGTGGCCGGCCGCGCCGGAGAAGTCCAGCAGGAGCCGGTCGCGCCGCTGCTCGTACGGCTTGTCGACCAGACCCGCCGGGACGACCAGACGGCCCGCGCCCTCGTAGTCGGGCTGGGTGAGACCGCGTCCCGGCACCGGGGCGAGACCCGGCAGCAGCGCGTCGAGCGCGGGCGGGCTCTCCAGCGGCGGCAGCCACACCTGGTGCGCGGCCGGTCCCTGCGCCTCCAGCCGGCGCACGACGACGTCGAGCACGGTGTCGGCGAGCGCGTCGTCCACGTCCTTGACGGACTCGGTGCGCTGCTCGGGCACGGCGACGTAGTGCACGGGCACCTCGGCCGCCGTGAACAGCACCGGGCGCCGGTCCACCGGCAGCGGACCGCCGGCCAGCGCGGCCACGCCCTGCGGTCCGGAGCGGTACACCCCGGAGACGTACGCCGCCTTGAAGCGCACCATCTCGTCCGTGCCGTACTTCAGGAAGCCGGAGCCGGGCACGTTCGGCAGCTCGTAGGCGTCCGGGACACCGAGGGCCGCGCGGGACTCGGCGGCGGAGAAGGTCCGCAGACCGATCCGGTAGGACAGATACGTCTCCAGACCGCGCAGCCGCCCCTCCTCCAGACGCTGCGAGGCCAGCAGCAGATGGACGCCGAGCGAGCGGCCGATGCGGCCGATCTGGACGAACATCTCGATGAAGTCGGGCTTGGCGGTGAGGAGTTCGCTGAACTCGTCGATCACCAGGACCAGCGAGGGGATCGGCTGCAGGGGCGCACCGGCGGCGCGCGCCTTCTCGTAGTCGTGGATGTTGGCGTAGTTGCCCGCGTCGCGCAGCATCTCCTGGCGGCGGTTCAGCTCGCCGCGGATGGAGTCGCCCATGCGGTCGACCAGGGTGAGGTCGTCGGCCAGGTTGGTGATGACGGCGGCGACGTGCGGCATCTGCGACATGCCAGCGAAGGTCGCGCCGCCCTTGAAGTCGGCCAGGACGAAGTTCAGGGTCTCCGAGGAGTGGGTGACGGCGAGGCCGAGCACCAGCGTGCGCAGCAGCTCCGACTTGCCGGAACCGGTCGCGCCGACGCACAGGCCGTGCGGGCCCATGCCCTCCTGCGCGGCCTCCTTGAGGTCCAGCATGACCGGGCGGCCGTCCTCGCCGAGTCCGATCGGCACCCGCAGCCGCTCGGCCAGCGCGCGCGGCCGCCAGGTCCGCTTGGTGTCCACGGAGGCGGCGTCGCCGAGCCCGAGCAGGTCGGTGAACTCCAGGTTGGCGAGCAGCGGTTCGTCGTCGTCGCCGCCCGAGGCCATCCGCAGCGGCGCGAGCTGGCGGGCCAGCGCCTCGGCGGACTGGGGGGAGAGGGCGTCCGGAGTGCCCTCGTAGACGATGCCGTGGCCGGACTCCAGACGCAGCGAGCCGGGCCGGACGACGACCGACAGATCGCCCGCCGGACCGGCCGGCTCGCCCGGCGCCACCTCGACCAGCGTGACGCCCTGGAGTCCCTCGGCCGCGGCGAGCACGGAGTCGGGCAGCAGGGAGAGGTCGTCCAGGACGATCACGATGTGCGGCTCGTCCAGGACCGGCGCGGCGTCCGGGTGGAAGCGGGGGCGGCCGGTGAGCCGGGTCGCCAGCAGGTCCTCCAGCTCACGGACGTCCGACCCGATCAGGCGTCGGCTGCCCGCGCCGTCCACCGCGCCGGTCGCCTGCGCGTGCGGCAGCCACTTCGCCCAGTCCCAGTGCGGCAGCGCCTCGCGCCCGGCGGCCACCGCGACGACGAGGTCCTCGGGGGAGTGCAGCGAGGCCAGCGAGCCCACCAGCGCGCGGGCACAGGACCGTACGGACTCCGTCTCGCCGCTGAGCACGACGTGCGAGAAGGCGCGCAGCGAGACGGCCATCGGCAGATCGCCGAGCGTGCCGTGCGCCGCGACGAAGCGCTGCATGGCGCCGGCGGTCAACGGCTCCAGTTGCTCGACGGGGCCGGTCTCGGGGGCGATCAGCGGGGTGGCCAGCGGCTGCGGGCCGAGCCCGATGCGCACGTGCGCGAAGTCCTCGTCGCCCGCCCGGCGTTCCCACACCCGGCTGCCCTCGGCGACCAGCGCCCAGAGCTGCTCGGGGGAGGGGTGCAGGTAGTACTGCGCGTCCCGCTGCGCCTTCGCGGTGCGCACGGCGTCCTTGCGGGTCTGCGAGAGGTAGCTGAGGTAGTCACGGCGCATGTCGGCCAACTGGCCCTGGGAGCCGCGCCGGAAGCGGACCACCATCGCGACCGACATGGCGATCGTCGAGGCGATCATGATCATTCCCATGATCTTCATGAACGGCTGGCCGTTCGTGAAGAAGAAGACCACGGAGCCGCCCATGCCGAGCGTGGGCAGCAACTGCATCAGGACGCTCTCCTGATGCCCGCGCGGCAGTTCCGGCGGCGGCTGGACAGCGATCTCCTCCGCCGGCACCTCGGACGGAAGCGCCCGAGGCGGGCGTTTGACGACGATCTGGCTCACTGCTCACCAATTCCCTTGCCCGACCCCGGCTTTCCGTCCGCCGCCCCGTATCCGGCGGACGCGGGCCGCCGCGCGATCCTACTGAGTTCACGGCGCGCGGGTGAGCGGTAGGGTGCCGGATGTTCGCGTGAGCACACGCCGACGCGACCGGAGAAACCGGGGCAACTCGCCTCATCCCCGCGCGGGAGGGGCCCGGAATCCGACCGCACGGCGGGTCGGTCGCCGCACTCGCGGCGAACGCGGGAGCGAACGGCACAGGACCTTCACCACACGGACGCGCCACCGTCACGGAGCGGAACGCGTCGCCACCATCACCGAGGGGGAGCAGACAGGTGAGCATGACGGCCGCCGCCACCGGCGGACCCGGTACCGGAACACCGGCCGGGGCCGGTACGGGACTCGGCTTCTGCCGGGTCACCATCGTCGCCCCGGACAGCCGCATCGACGTGGCACTCCCCGACGACGTGCCCGTCGCCGACCTCTGCCCGGAGATCCTCCGGCTCGCCCGGCAGAGCCCCGAGACCGGAGCGCCGGTCGGCTACCACCTCGTCCGCACCGACGGCACCGTGCTGGACAGCTCCCGCTCCTTCGCCGCCCAGCGCATACTCGACGGCGAACTCCTCACCCTGCGCCCCTTCGCGGAGTCCCTGCCCCCGGCCGTCTTCGACGACGTCGCCGAGGCCGTCGCCGCCGCCGTCACCAAGCAGCACCGGCTCTGGAGCGGCGACCTCACCCGTATCGCGGGCCTGATCGGCGGCGGCGTCCTGCCGGCCCTCCTCGCCTTCGTGGCCTGGACCGCCGACCCGCGCCACGACATGAACGGCCTGGCCGGCATCCTCGCCGCCGTCGCCGGCGTCCTGCTCGTCGTCCTGTCCGCCGTCCGCGCTCGCGTCTACGACGACCGCGCCTCCTCCGTCGCCCTTGGTCTCGGCGCGCTGCCCGGCATCGGCGTCGCGGGCAGCGGACTACTGCCGCTCAGCGGCGGCGAGGGCATCGGCAGGCTCCAGTTCCTGCTGGCGTGCGCCGCCGTACTCGTCGCCTCGCTCGTCCTCGCGCTCGTCTCCCCGCACCGGGACGGCCCGTTCGTCGCCTTCGTGTTCGCCTCGGGCGTGGCCCTCGTGGCCGTCTTCGTCGCCACCCTGGCCGACTGGGCGCCCACCGAGACGGCGGCCCTGTGCGCCACCGTCGCCGTCGGCGCACTGGCCTTCCTGCCCGGCCTTTCCATGCGCATCGCCCGGCTCCCCATCGGCTTCGAGGCGCCCAACTCCGCGCCCCGCCCCACCGCTTACGGCGCCGAGACCGCCGCCCCCGAGCCCGTCGACACCGAGCGTGTCGAGGCGCAGGCCCGGCGCGGCCACGAGATCCTCGTCGGACTGGTCGGCGGCTGCGCCGTCCTCGCCGTCGGCGCCGGAGCGGTCCTCGGCTTCTCCGACGACGTGTGGGCCCAACTGCTCGCCCTCGCCGCCGGTGTCGCCCTGCTGATGCGCGCCCAGCTCTTCCGCTACACCGCGCAGGTCGCCTCCGTCCTCGCGGCGGGCCTGGGCACCCTGGTCCTGCTCGGCCTCGGTCTCGCTCTCAACCCGCCGGAGTCGGTGATGCGCGCGGCCCTCGCGGGCGACCGTACCGACCTCGAGATCCGCACCGTCTGGCTGATCGTGGTCATCGGCCTGGCCGCCGCGCTCTTCACCGGCCTCGGCCTGGTCCTCTCGCGGGGTGCCCTGACCCCGTTCTGGGGCCGGTTCCTGGAGATCTGCGAGGGGTTCGTCCTGCTGACGCTGATCCCGCTCACCCTCGCCGTGTTCGACGTGTACGCGACCGTGCGGGCGATGACCAGCAAATGAGCCGACGGGGGACCGGAGCGTCGACTCCGGTCCCCCGTCGGGTCGTACGGGGCGCGCTCAGCCCTCCCGGGTCTGAGCCTCCTCGGCCCGGAACCGCTCCCCCGCCTCCAGGCCGCCGTTGTGCTCCATCGGGCGCAGGTCGAACTCCCCGTCCCGCGCGCCCAGGACGAAGGCCCGCCACTCGGCCTCGGTGTACCGCAACACGGTGTCCGGGTCCAGGGAGGAACGCATCGCCACCGCACCCTCGGGCATGTACGCGATCTCCACCCGCTCCTCGTGCTCCTCGGTACCCGGCGCGCAGTGCCACTCGAGCCCCGAGATGTCGACCGCGTACAGCTCGTCCCGCTCCCGTTCCTTGCGCGCTTTGAGTTCCAGGTCCTCGGCGTCGGTCATCGCGGCCGTCGTCCTTCCATCCGTACCGTCGAGCTGTGAACTCACCCTACTGGCCGGGGTTCTGGGGGGTCATGGATTCACGGGGGGACCACACGCGGGGGGTCGGGCAGCGGGTCCGCCTCCGCGTCAGGGGGCGGAACGCGGTGGACGACGGCGGGCGCCGGCCCCGGTGGTGCACGGCTTCCGCGCCGGCGGTCACGGGCCGCGCCGCCACGCGCCCCGGCCGCCCGTGTCCGCCCGCCCTTCGAGGGTTCCGCCACCCCGGCCGTCGGCTCCGCCGCCCGCGACCGGAACGGGCAGCGCGCCAGGGTGCTCACGGACAGCCGCTCGCGGTGGCTGGGGTACCCGCCCCGGATGCCCCGTTGCCGGTCCGGCGTCCCCGCCGAGCGGTGGCACCACCTCGCCCCAGGGCGCGCCAAGGACCCCCACCCCGCTCCCGTGACCACCAAGGACGCACCAGCCTCCCCGCAACCACCAAGCCCGGGTCACCCCGCCCCCGAGCCCACCGGCAGAGCCGCCACCCGAATCCACGGACACCACCGCCCACCACCCCGAAAGGCCCCCGATGACCTCGCCCCCGCCCTCCGCCTACACCGCCTCCACCCTCGCGGTCGACCAGCAGCGCCGTCGCCGTCGTACCCGGCTGCTGCTCGGCGGGGTGGCCGCGGTCGTGGTCGGGTGCCTGGCTCTCTGGGCCTGGTCCGGGACGGGAGGCGCGCACGACGACCGGCCCCCGGCCGCCGCCCCGCAGGCGCCCGACGCGGTGAGCCGTACGGTCGAGACGCCGCCCCGGTCGGTCGAGGGCAGGGCGGTGGTGCGGTACCGCGAGGAGATCCGCCAGGTCGGCGCCACCGCCGACGCCCCCGGCGCCTGGGCGACGGACAAGACCTTCGCCAAGGGCTTCGTCAACACCATCAAGGGCTTCACCCTCACCAAGGAGAACGCGACCGACGCGAAGGGCGACCGCCCCGCCTGGACCCTGAGGTTCCCCGGACCGCTGTGCGCCACCACCCGGCACGTCAGCGCGGCGGGCTGGACGGCCGTCGCCTACGCGGGCGAGCACGTCGACCCGGACCAGAGCCTCGGCGCCCCCTGCGACCGGCTCGCCGTCGTCGACCTCGACACCGGCAGGAAGCGCTGGGAGACCCGGCTCGGCACCGCCGACGCCCCGGCCGGCAACGTCAACGTGACGATGACCGATGGCGCGGTGGTCGTCGCGGGCGACCAGGGCTCCGCCGCGTACGACACCACGCACGGCAGGCGGCTGTGGACCCGCTCCGACCGTGGCACCTGCACGGACACCGGCTTCGCGGGCGGCTCCGCACTGCTCGCACTCGCCCGCTGCGGCGACTCCGCGGCCCCCCGCTTCCACGTCGAACGCGTCGACGCCCGCACCGGCCGCACCTCGTGGACGTACCGCGTCGGCGAAGGCATCGAGAGCGTCTACCTCGCCTCCGCCGACCCCGCCGTGATCGCCGTCGCCGCCGGGGACGCCGAGGTCAGCCATCTGATCCCGCTCGACGAGCACGGCCGGGCGCGCGGCACGATCCGGCTGGCCGACACCCACACGCCCACCGGCTGCGACCGCCCCTTCAGCGCCGTGGTCGAGAGCTGCCGCTCGGTCGTCGTCGGCGCCCGCGAGCTCTACGTCCCCGTGGACGACGACATCGTCGCCTTCGCCCTGGCCACCGGCGAGAGCGGCCGTCGCTTCGCCTCGTCCACCGGCGCCATGACCCCGCTGAAGACGAGCGCGGGCCGCCTGATCGCCTACCGTGAGGGCAGCGGCTTCACCCCCTCCGCCGTGGTCTCCCTCGACCCCGCCACCGGCAGGGAACGCCCGCTGCTGCTCTTCGGCGCGAACCCCGACGACCTCGCCGGGACGGACGACCCCACGCGGGACGACGTCCTCTACGAGCACGGCCGCCTCTTCTTCGGGGCGACCAGCGTCTACGGCCCCACCGACAAGGGCCACCGGGGCGAGCTGTCCAACGTGGCGGTCGGCGTCGAGAGCGTCGCCCGCTGACCCCGGCCGGAGCCGCCGCGGCCCCCTGGTACCCTGAGTGACGGCCGTTCGTGTCAGCGCCCCCGCAGCAGATGCCTCACAGCACCCGCTCCGGAGACCGCGCCGGACGGACCACCGCCTTCCGAGTCACGGAAGCACCCCCGAGATGCAGACCGGGGGCACTCGAAGGCACACCGAATACCTGAGGAGTACGCGTGTCGCTCGACGCCACCACGAAGAAGCAGATCATCGCCGAGTTCGGCCAGAAGGAGGGCGACACCGGCTCCCCCGAGGTCCAGGTCGCGCTGCTGTCCCGTCGGATCTCCGACCTGACCGAGCACCTCAAGGCCCACAAGCACGACCACCACTCCCGCCGTGGTCTGCTGATCCTGGTCGGCCAGCGTCGCCGCCTGCTGCAGTACCTGGCCAAGAAGGACATCCAGCGCTTCCGTGCCCTGGTCGACCGCCTCGGCATCCGCCGCGGTGCGGCCGGCGGCGCCAAGTAAGACGCCACGAAGGGAGCGGTTCCCGGTAAGGATCGGGAGCCGCTCCCTTTGCTGTACGTGCGGAAACGTGCGGAGTGTCACCGACCCTTTGTAGGGTGTTGGCACACAACGCATCACGTACGACACAGAACGAGGGAGACGCGCACCTCGCCGCCGCCGGTCCTCGGTAGTGGCCCCCGGGGGGAAGACGCCCCGGGTGCTTCGATCGAAGACCGGCCCGCACCAGAAGGAGCGCTTCTCCCACCACCGTCCCCCGCCACACGGGCGAGCGGGACGAAGACGAGGAGAAAACGCTAGTGGAGAACGAGACCCACTACGCCGAGGCCGTCATCGACAACGGCTCGTTCGGCACCCGCACCATCCGCTTCGAGACGGGCCGCCTGGCCAAGCAGGCCGCCGGTTCCGCCGTGGCGTACCTGGACGACGACACCATGGTGCTGTCGGCGACCAGCGCCTCCAAGACCCCCAAGGACCAGCTCGACTTCTTCCCCCTCACGGTGGACGTCGAGGAGCGGATGTACGCCGCCGGCAAGATCCCCGGCAGCTTCTTCCGCCGTGAGGGCCGCCCCTCCGAGGACGCGATCCTCACCTGCCGCCTGATCGACCGCCCGCTGCGCCCCTCCTTCAAGAAGGGCCTGCGCAACGAGATCCAGATCGTCGCCACGATCATGGCGCTCAACCCCGACCACCTGTACGACGTCGTGGCGATCAACGCCGCGTCCGCGTCGACGCAGCTGGCCGGCCTGCCCTTCTCCGGCCCGATCGGCGGCGTCCGCGTCGCGCTGATCCGCGGCCAGTGGGTCGCGTTCCCGACGCACACCGAGCTCGAGGACGCCGTCTTCGACATGGTGGTCGCCGGCCGCGTCCTGGAGGACGGCGACGTCGCGATCATGATGGTCGAGGCCGAGGCCACCGACCAGACGATCAAGCTGGTCGAGGGCGGCGCCGAGGCGCCGACCGAGGAGGTCGTGGCCGCCGGTCTCGAGGCCGCCAAGCCCTTCATCAAGGTCCTGTGCCGCGCCCAGTCCGACCTCGCCTCCAAGGCCGCCAAGCCCGAGGGCGAGTTCCCGGTCTTCCTGGACTACCAGGACGACGTCTACGAGGCGCTCAAGAAGGCCGTCCAGCCGGAGCTGGCCCAGGCCCTCACCATCGCGGGCAAGCAGGAGCGCGAGGCCGAGCTGGACCGCGTCAAGGGTCTGGCCGCCGAGAAGCTCCTGCCGGAGTTCGAGGGCCGCGAGAAGGAGATCTCCGCCGCTTACCGCGCGCTGACCAAGCAGCTGGTCCGCGAGCGCGTGATCAAGGAGAAGAAGCGCATCGACGGCCGCGGCGTCACGGACATCCGTACGCTCGCCGCCGAGGTCGAGGCCATCCCGCGCGTGCACGGCTCGGCGCTGTTCGAGCGTGGCGAGACCCAGATCCTGGGCATCACCACCCTGAACATGCTCCGCATGGAGCAGCAGCTCGACACCCTCTCCCCGGTGACGCGCAAGCGCTACATGCACAACTACAACTTCCCGCCGTACTCCGTCGGCGAGACCGGCCGCGTCGGCTCCCCGAAGCGCCGCGAGATCGGCCACGGCGCCCTCGCCGAGCGCGCCCTCGTGCCGGTGCTGCCGACGCGCGAGGAGTTCCCCTACGCGATCCGCCAGGTGTCCGAGGCCCTCGGCTCCAACGGTTCGACGTCCATGGGCTCGGTCTGCGCCTCCACCATGTCGATGCTGAACGCCGGTGTGCCGCTCAAGGCCCCCGTCGCCGGTATCGCCATGGGCCTGATCTCCGAGCAGGCCGACGGCGAGACGCACTACGTCACCCTCACCGACATCCTCGGTGCGGAGGACGCCTTCGGCGACATGGACTTCAAGGTCGCCGGCACGAAGGACTTCGTGACCGCCCTCCAGCTCGACACCAAGCTGGACGGCATCCCGGCCTCCGTCCTGGCCGCGGCCCTCAAGCAGGCCCGCGACGCCCGTCTGCACATCCTCGATGTGATGACCGAGGCCATCGACCGGCCGGACGCCATGTCCCCGAACGCGCCGCGGATCATCACCGTCAAGATCCCGGTCGACAAGATCGGTGAGGTCATCGGCCCCAAGGGCAAGATGATCAACCAGATCCAGGAGGACACCGGCGCCGAGATCACGATCGAGGACGACGGCACCATCTACATCGGTGCCGCCGACGGCCCGGCCGCCGAGGCCGCCCGCGCCACGATCAACAGCATCGCCAACCCGACGATGCCGGAGGTCGGCGAGCGCTACCTGGGTACGGTCGTGAAGACCACCACCTTCGGCGCCTTCGTCTCCCTGATGCCGGGCAAGGATGGTCTGCTGCACATCTCGCAGATCCGCAAGCTCGCCGGCGGCAAGCGCGTGGAGAACGTCGAGGACGTCCTCGGTGTGGGCCAGAAGGTCCAGGTCGAGATCGCCGAGATCGACTCGCGCGGCAAGCTCTCCCTCGTCCCCGTGATCGAGGGCGAGGACGGCTCGGACGACAAGAAGGACGACGCCGACCAGTGACGTCCCGTAGCTTCAAGGCGACGGCCCGCACCTCCTCGGAGGCGCGGGCCGTCGCCCGTACCCAAACCCTCATCAAGGGCAGAGACGGCATCGGCACCGTCCGCAGGACCACCCTCCCGGGCGGCCTGCGCATCGTCACCGAGACACTGCCCTCCGTGCGCTCGGCCACCTTCGGCATCTGGGCGAACGTCGGCTCCCGCGACGAGACCCCCGCGCTGAACGGCGCGACGCACTACCTGGAACACCTGCTCTTCAAGGGCACCGACCGCAGGTCCGCGCTCGACATCTCCTCCGCGCTCGACGCGGTCGGCGGCGAGATGAACGCGTTCACCGCCAAGGAGTACACGTGCTACTACGCGCGCGTGCTCGACACCGACCTGCCGCTCGCCATCGACGTGGTGTGCGACATGCTGACCGGCTCGCTGATCCGCGAGGAGGACGTCGACGTCGAACGCGGCGCCATCCTCGAAGAGATCGCGATGACCGAGGACGACCCGGGCGACTGCGTGCACGACCTGTTCGCGCACACCATGTTCGGCGACAACGCGCTCGGCCGCCCCGTCCTCGGCACCGTGGACACGGTCAACGCCCTCACGGCCGACCGCATCCGCCGCTTCTACAAGAAGCACTACGACCCGACCCACCTCGTGGTCGCCGCCGCCGGCAACATCGACCACGCCAAGGTCGTCCGCCAGGTCCGCACCGCCTTCGAGCGGGCCGGCGCCCTGACCAGGACGGACGCCCAGCCCGCCGCACCGCGTGCGGGGCGCCGCGCGATCCGCGCCGCCGGACGCGTCGAACTGCTCGGCCGCAAGACCGAGCAGGCGCACGTCGTCCTCGGTATGCCGGGACTCGCCCGCACCGACGACCGCCGCTGGGCCATGGGCGTACTGAACACCGCACTCGGCGGCGGCATGTCCTCCCGGCTGTTCCAGGAGGTCCGCGAGAAGCGCGGCCTGTGCTACAGCGTCTACTCGTACACCTCCGGCTTCGCCGACTGCGGCCTCTTCGGCGTCTACGCGGGCTGCAGGCCCAGCCAGGTGTCCGACGTGCTCAGGATCTGCCGCGACGAACTGGACCACGTGGCCGAGCACGGTCTCACCGACGACGAGATCGCCCGCGCCATCGGCCAGCTCAAGGGCTCCACCGTCCTCGGCCTGGAGGACACCGGCGCGCTGATGAACCGCATCGGCAAGAGCGAGCTGTGCTGGGGCGAACAGATGTCGGTCGACGAGATGCTGACCCGGATAGCCATGGTGACCCCGGACGAGGTCCGGTCGGTTGCCCGCGAGATCCTGGGACAGCGCCCGTCGCTGTCGGTCATCGGTCCGCTCAAGGACAAGCAGGCCGCGCTGCTGCACGACGCGGTCGCCTGATCCCTCGGTCCCCAACTGGCTGTAAGGAAACGGAAGATGAGCAAGCTGCGCGTGGCGGTCCTCGGCGGAGGCGGCCGCATCGGGTCCGAGGCGGTACGAGCCGTCGAGGCAGCCGAGGACATGGAGCTGGTCGCCGCCCTCGGCCGGGGCGACAAGCTGGAGACCCTGGTCGACACCGGCGCCCAGGTCGTCGTCGAGCTGACCACCCCGGCCTCGGTCATGGGCAACCTCGACTTCTGCGTGCGCCACGGCATCGACGCGGTCGTCGGCACCACCGGCTGGACCGAGGACCGCCTCGCCCAGCTGAAGGGCTGGCTGGAACTGTCCCCGGAGACCGGTGTGCTCATCGCGCCGAACTTCTCCATCGGCGCCGTCCTCACCATGAAGTTCGCGCAGATCGCCGCGCCGTACTTCGAGTCCGTCGAGGTCGTCGAACTGCACCACCCGAACAAGGTGGACGCCCCGTCCGGCACCGCCACGCGCACCGCCCAGCTCATCGCCGAGGCCCGCCGCGCGGCGGGCACGGCCCCGGCGCCCGACGCCACGGTCACCGCCCTGGACGGTGCCCGCGGCGCCGACGTGGACGGCGTTCCCGTGCACGCGGTCCGGCTGCGCGGCCTCCTCGCGCACCAGGAGGTGCTGCTCGGCGCCGAGGGCGAGACCCTCACCATCCGCCACGACTCCCTGCACCACAGCAGCTTCATGCCGGGCATCCTGCTCGGCGTGCGCCGCGTGGTGTCCACCCCGGGCCTGACCTTCGGCCTGGAGAACTTCCTCGACCTCGGCTGAGAGCCCCGTCATGCGCGCGAAGATCACCTACCTCGTCACGGCCGCCGTCCTGGTCTTCTACTTCGTCCTGGTCGGCAGCCGGGGCGTCATGCTCATCGAGTCCGGCACGCTCCTGACCGTCACCTTCGGCGTGGCGGTGCTGATCCTGCCGGTCATCGGCGTGTGGTTCCTGTGGAAGAACACCCAGTTCGTCCGACGTGCCAACGCCCTCGCCGCCGAGCTGGAAGCCGAGGGCGGCCTGCCCGTCGACGAGCTCAAGCGCACCCCGGGCGGCCGGATCGACCGCGACTCGGCCGACGAGGTCTTCGCCCGCCGCAGGGCCGAGACCGAGGCCGCTCCGGACGACTGGCGGAGCTGGTTCCGGCTCGCCGTTGCCTACCACGACGCCCGCGACACCCCGCGCGCCCGCAAGGCGATGCAGCGCGCCATCGCCCTGCACGACGGCAGGCCCGTCCCGGCCTGACCCGCCGACAGCGGAAGGGGCCGTCCCGCGACGACGCGGGACGGCCCCTTTTTCCGTTGCTCCGCGCGGTCAGTGCGGTCGGTACTCCGCCGCCCACGCCTCCACCGCGTCCGCCGCCCGGTCGAACCCTGCCGGGCGGTTCAGGAAGTCCAGATCGTGCGTGGTGAGCAGCGGAGCGGTCTCGTCCGGCGCCCGGTCGGCGCGCACCAGCGTCAGCGCCTGCCCCTGCACCGTGCGCGGCAGCCCCAGCCAGCGCACCGGCTGCTGCGCGGTCCGCACCGAGACCACCCGCTGCCACGGCACCGTGCGCGTCATCAGGAAGGTCACCCGGCGCAGCCCGTGCTCGCTCACCCACACACCCACGCGCAACACCCGCAGCGCGGCGAGGATGATCGCGAAGGCCAGGCCGAAGATCGCCCCGGCGGAGGCCGCCGAGCCGGTCAGCGCGATGAGCACCGCGGCGAACAGCACGAAGGACGACAGCAGCAGCCCCACGGCCACCCCGCCCACCCGCCAGGGCCCGGGGCGGTACGGCCGCCGCCAGCGGTCCCGGTCGTCGTAAGGCAGCGAGCTCGCGGGCGCCGCCTCGGTGGTGCGGTCGGCCGTCAGGAAGGGGAGGGGCACGGCTGTTCCTCATTGGGTCGCGTGGGCTGTGACCGGTGAGGCTATCCGCCGGTGATCGCGCTCACCAGCCATGGACCGCCGTAAGGGTCAATGCCCCTGCGCCGCCTGGGACTGCGGACCCTGGGGAGCGGCGGGCGTGGAGAGCGCCGGCACCCCGAGCATCAGCGCGCCGACCAGACCCGCGACGAGCGTGAGCCCCAGCAGCCAGCGCCCGGCTATCTCGCCGGTGGACGCCCGCTCACGGGGCGGGGGAGCGACATTGCCGCGGAACCTGTCGGCTTCGGCGAGGAAGGCGAAGGGCACGGGCTCACGGCGTCGGAACACGGGGGCGTGTCTCCTCTCGGGGCTTTCGGGGCGCAGGGGGATGCGACTCGTTCATACAGACGAGCGATTGTCCCAAAAGGTGCCCATGTCAGGAAAACCCGCTGGATGCGATCTTTGAGGTGAGGTGGTGGTTGTCCTGAGAGATGCGCGTGCCCCGTATGGTGGGCGCAAACCCGGAAGTGATGGAAGGACCCGCGTGACCACCCCCCAGCCGCTCACCCTCCGCAGCGACGTCACCGTCGAACTGGTGAAATCCAGCGCGTCGGACGCCGACGTCCTCTTCGCCGCCCGCGTCTCCACGCTCGGCGAGCAGTCCCTGGACGAGCTGGGGAAGGACCCGGAGCGTTCCAAGGGGCTGATCAACTACCTGATGCGCGACCGGCACGGCAGCCCGTTCGAGCACAACTCGCTGACCTTCTTCATCAGCGCCCCGATCTTCGTCTTCCGCGAGTTCATGCGGCACCGCGTCGGCTGGTCCTACAACGAGGAGTCGGGCCGCTACCGGGAGCTGGAGCCGGTCTTCTACGTCCCCGACACCTCCCGCAAGCTGGTCCAGGAGGGCCGTCCGGGCAAGTACGTCTTCGTCGAGGGCAGCCCCGCCCAGCACGAGACGGTGCGCGACACCCTGACGGAGTCCTACGAGCAGGCGTACGCGGCCTACCAGAAGCTGCTCGCCGAGGGCGTCGCCCGCGAGGTCGCCCGCGCGGCCCTCCCGGTCGGCCTCTACTCCTCGATGTACGCCACCTGCAACGCGCGCTCCCTCATGCACTTCCTCGGTCTGCGCACCCAGCACGAGCTGGCCAAGGTGCCGTCCTTCCCGCAGCGCGAGATCGAGATGGTCGGCGAACTGATGGAGGCCAAGTGGGCGGAACTCATGCCGCTCACGCACGCCGCCTTCAACGCCAACGGCCGGGTCGCCCCGTAAAAACGAAGCCCCGTTCCCCTCGACGGAACGGATGTACGGAGCAACCTTGCGAAGTGTCCGTATTGCGGCATTTAGCGAAGTTCATCTAGCCTGATCAAACGGACCCGGCACTGCTTGAACCCCCGAGCAGGCAGTGCCGGGCTCCATTTTTGTCCTGACTTACCCGGCACCCCACGGGGCGACCATGGATCGAGTACCGAGTAGCGTGTCACCCATGGCTCCGACCTCGACTCCGCAGACCCCCTTCGGGCGGGTCCTCACCGCCATGGTCACGCCCTTCACGGCGGACGGCGCACTCGACCTCGACGGCGCGCAGCGGCTCGCCGCCCACCTGGTGGACGCAGGCAACGACGGCCTGATCGTCAACGGCACCACCGGCGAGTCCCCCACCACCAGCGACGCGGAGAAAGCGGACCTCGTCCGGGCCGTCACCGAGGCGGTCGGCGACCGCGCCCACGTCGTGGCCGGAGTCGGCACCAACGACACCCACCACAGCACCGAGCTGGCCCGCCAGGCCGAGGCCGCCGGCGCCCATGGCCTCCTGGTCGTCACGCCGTACTACAACAAGCCCCCGCAGGAGGGCCTCTACCGGCACTTCACCACCGTCGCGGACGCCACCGGCCTGCCGGTCATGCTCTACGACATCCCCGGCCGCTCCGGCGTCCCGATCAGCACCGAGACGCTGGTCCGCCTCGCCGAGCACCCCCGGATCGTGGCCAACAAGGACGCCAAGGGCGACCTCGGCCGCGCGAGCTGGGCCATCGCCCGCACGGGCCTCGCCTGGTACTCCGGCGACGACATGCTCAACCTGCCCCTGCTGTCCGTCGGCGCCGTCGGCTTCGTCTCCGTCGTCGGTCACCTGGTCGCCCCGGACCTGCGCGCGCTCGTCGACGCCTACACCTCGGGCGACGTCGTCAAGGCCACCGAGATCCACCAGAAGCTGCTCCCGGTCTACACCGGCGTCTTCCGTACCCAGGGCGTCATGACCACCAAGGCCGCCCTCGCCCTCCAGGGCCTGCCCGCGGGCCCGCTGCGCGCGCCGATGATCGAGTGCACGGCGGAAGAGACCGCCCAGCTCAAGCTCGATCTCGCCGCCGGCGGGGTACAGCTCTGACAACAGACTTCCGCACCACCCGAGCTTCACAACTGAATCGACAACTGCACGCACGAACGTCACCCGCGCCACGTGCCACCGGTACGTGGCGCGGGTGGTCAGGAGAGTCTTTTGAGTCATCCGCACCCTGAACTCGCCCCCCCGCCGCCGCTCGCCAAGGGCGGCCTGCGGGTCACTCCGCTCGGCGGTCTCGGTGAGATCGGCCGGAACATGACGGTCTTCGAGTACGACGGCCGTCTGCTGATCGTCGACTGCGGCGTCCTCTTCCCCGAGGAGGAGCAGCCCGGCGTCGACCTGATCCTGCCGGACTTCTCGTCCATCCGGGACCGCCTCGACGACATCGAGGGCATCGTCCTCACGCACGGCCACGAGGACCACATCGGTGCCGTGCCCTACCTGCTCCGCGAGAAGCCGGACATCCCGCTGATCGGCTCCAAGCTCACCCTCGCGCTGATCGAGGCCAAGCTCCAGGAGCACCGCATCCGCCCGTACACCCTTGAGGTGGAGGCGGGCGACCGCGAGCAGGTCGGTCCGTTCAACCTCGAGTTCGTCGCGGTGAACCACTCCATCCCGGACGCCCTCGCGGTCGCCATCCGCACCCCGGCCGGCATGGTCGTGCACACCGGTGACTTCAAGATGGACCAGCTCCCGCTGGACAACCGTCTCACCGACCTGCACGCCTTCGCGCGGCTGTCGGAGGAGGGCATCGACCTCCTCCTCAGCGACTCGACCAACGCCGAGGTGCCGGGCTTCACCCCGCACGAGCGCGACATCTCCGGGGTCCTGGACCAGGTCTTCGCCGGCGCCAGCAAGCGCATCATCGTCGCGAGCTTCGCCAGCCACGTGCACCGCATCCAGCAGATCCTGGACACGGCCCAGAAGTACGGCCGCAAGGTCGCCTTCGTCGGCCGCTCCATGGTCCGCAACATGGGCATCGCCCGCGACCTCGGCTATCTGAAGGTCCCGCCGGGCCTGGTGGTCGACGTCAAGCAGCTCGACGACCTCCCCGACGACAAGGTCGTCCTGGTCTGCACGGGCTCCCAGGGCGAGCCCATGGCGGCCCTGTCCCGCATGGCCAACCGCGACCACCAGATCCGGATCGTCGAGGGCGACACGGTCATCCTGGCCTCGTCCCTCATCCCGGGCAACGAGAACGCGGTCTACCGCGTGATCAACGGCCTGACCCGCTGGGGCGCCAACGTCGTCCACAAGGGCAACGCCAAGGTGCACGTCTCCGGACACGCCTCGGCCGGCGAGCTGCTGTACTTCTACAACATCTGCAAGCCGAAGAACCTCATGCCGGTGCACGGCGAATGGCGCCACCTGCGTGCCAACGCCGAGCTGGGTGCCGCGACGGGCGTCCCGCACGACCGCATCGTGATCGCCGAGGACGGCGTCGCGGTCGACCTGGTCGGCGGCAAGGCCAAGATCGCGGGCAAGGTGCAGGCCGGTTACGTCTACGTCGACGGCCTCTCCGTCGGCGAGGTCGGCGAGCCCGCGCTGAAGGACCGCAAGATCCTCGGCGACGAGGGCATCATCTCGGTCTACGTGGTCATGGACTCGACCACCGGAAAGATCACCGGTGGCCCGCACATCCAGGCCCGCGGCTCCGGCATCGACGACTCGGCCTTCTCCGAGATCCTCCCGAAGATCACCGAGACGCTGGAGCGGTCCGCCCAGGACGGCGTCGTGGAGCCCCACCAGCTCCAGCAGCTCATCCGTCGCGTGCTCGGCAAGTGGGTGTCGGACACCTACCGCCGACGCCCGATGATCCTGCCGGTCGTCGTCGAGGTCTGACCTCCGACGCTCTGACCTGCACAGAGGCCCCCGAACTCCGGTCCGGGGGCCTCTGCCGTACCCCCGCTGGAAAAAATCTTGACAGCCTGGGTTGACACTGCCCGGTCGCATCCGTAGAGTTCTTGGTCTGCCCCGGAGCCGTAACGGTTCTGTGGTGGCACCTCCGCCGCGCAAGCGGCACTCCAACCACCAGCACGATCTCCCGTTCGGGATTGTTTTCGGCGTGTCCGAATTCAATTCGAATGGGGCTCGGCAGCCCGATTAGGAACTGCCGGGGTTGATCCGCTAAGGTTTGAGACGTCGGAACGGCC
>NZ_JBSGAH010000028.1:0-57506 GCF_053600675.1 Streptomyces sp. NPDC005004 | reverse complement strand
TCGCGAACCGGACACCCTGGGCGTCGACTTCGATGTAGTGCGAGCCCTTGCGGAGGCGCCCCTCCCTTTCGCGCGTCAGGCGTAGGCGCCGATGTCCTTGACCACGGCGAAGCCGAGCCCGTAGGCGCTCATGCCCCGGCCGTACGCGCCGACGTGGACGCCCGCCTCGGTGGCACCGGCGAGCACCCAGCCGAACTCCGACTCCCGGTAGTGGAAGGGCGTGGCGACGCCGTCCACCGGCAGGGACAGCGTGGACCACTCCGCGCCCCGGAGGTCGTCGGCGAGCGCCCAGGCGGTCTCGGTCTGCTGGTCCAGCCAGTCGTCGCGCAGGGTGTGGTCCATCTGCCCGGGCCAGGTGACCGACAGCAGCCCCACCCCGGCCAGCCAGGCGGCGGAGGAGACCGAGGTGGCCTCCAGGAGCCCGGTGCCGTCCGCGCTGCGCCGCGAGGGGTTCACCGGGACGGTCACGACGACCGCGAACTTCTCCCTGGCCTCGTCGGCGGCCGAGGCGCTGTACTCGCCCAGCACCGAGGGCTCGTCGCCGTGGCCGATCGACCCGTGCTCCACGGCGCCGTCGGCCGCGGTACCGACCTGCATCAGCCAGCGGGCGCCCGTGAACGCCTCGTCCAGGCCGTACCACGGGAAGGGCGCCCGCAGGTAGCCGTCGACCGATCGGTGGCCGGACGGGCCCCGCTGTCCGCCCGCCGCGGCCGGCGTCTTCGCGCCCACCCGACTCGTCGTCTCCATGCCCGGACGCCTCCTCGCTCTCGTCGGACCGGGGCTGCCCGCCCCCCTTCGGGCGTACGCGCCCGGCCCGCACAACAACTCGGCAGCATATCCACACCGCTGAGAGCCGCTGGGAAACCGCCCTGCTCGTGGGTCGTGCGGGAAGCGGGCCGACGCGATGGTCGGCAGGTACGCGCCGTGGAAGGGTCCTGCGGGGCGGACGGCACCGCGTGTCGCGCGGTGGGCCGTACGGGTGAGAAGGGCTCAGGTGGCGTCGGCGTCGAAGGGCGGACGCTCGTCCGGGACCGGCGTGTCGGGACGCTTGGTCATGTCGATCCGCCCGCCCGACGGGGTCTGCGGGGCGGCGGGTACGGCCGTGTCGTGACCGTTGACCGAGTCGGTGAGGTCGCTCATCTCGCGCTTGAGGTCGAACCCGCTGCGGATCTCCTGGAGCCCCAGCTCGTCGTTGGCCAACTGCTTGCGCAGGAAGGTCTTGGGGTTCAGGTCCTCGAACTCGAAGTCCTTGAACTCGGGGCCCAGCTCGCTGCGGATGTCCTGCTTGGCGCTGTCCGAGAACTCGCGGATCTTGCGGATCGTCCGCGTGACGTCCTGGATGAACTTGGGGAGCTTGTCCGGACCGAAGACGAGCACGGCGAGGACGATGAGCGTGACCAGCTCAAGCGGCCCTATGTCATTGAACACCTGAAGCTCCTTGGGATGTCCTCGGTCGCTCAACGGTACCCGGCGCGGTCGGCGGTCCGGTACAGCGCCCGGGTGAGACTTCCGTCAGTTCCGCCCGGAGGCCCCCAGGACCAGCGGGACGGCGTGCTTGGCTCCGGCGCGTTCGACGGTGAGGCGGAGGCGGTCGCCGGGGCGGTGGGCGCGGATCCTGACGATCAGTTCCTCGCCCGAGTGGACCCGGTGGCCGTCGACCGCCGTGATCAGGTCGCCCGCCTTCAGCCCGGCCCGGTCGCCGGGGCCGCCGGGCTGCACGGCGGGGCCGCCGGCGCCGCCCTTGGCGGAGACGCGGGCGGCGTCTCCGGTGTAACCCATGTCGAGGGTGACGCCGATGACGGGGTGCGTGGCGTGCCCGTCGTTGATCAGCTCCTCGGCGACACGCCGGGCCTGGTTGGCCGGGATGGCGAAGCCGAGGCCGATGGAGCCGGCCTGGCTCTCGCCGGAGTCCGCGTCGCTGTCGGCGGAGCGGATGGCGGAGTTGATGCCGACGACCTGGGCGTGCGAGTCGAGGAGGGGGCCGCCGGAGTTGCCGGGGTTGATCGGCGCGTCGGTCTGGAGCGCGTCGACGTAGGAGATGTCGCTGCCGTCGCCCTTCTCGCCGCCCGCGGTGATGGGGCGTTCCTTGGCGCTGATGATGCCGGAGGTGACGGTGTTCGCCAGGTCGAAGGGGGCGCCGATGGCGACGACCGGGTCTCCCACGCGCACGTCGTCGGAGTCCCCGAGCGGCAGCGGGGTGAGCCCGCTGACGCCGCTGACCTGGACGACGGCGAGGTCGTACCCGCTGTCCCGGCCGACGACGCGGGCCCGGGCGGTGTCGCCGCTGCTGAACGTCACGGTGATCTCGCCGCCGGAGGAGGCGGGCGCGACGACGTGGTTGTTGGTGAGGATGTGGCCGCGCGTGTCGAGGACGAACCCGGTGCCGGTCCCGGCCTCGTCGTCGCCGCTGACGTGCAGGGTGACGACGCTGGGCAGGGCCCGCGCGGCTATCCCGGCCACGCTGTCGGACGCCCGGCCCGCGGGCACCTTCGCCGCCCGCGGCAGATGCACGTCCCCGATCCCGGCCCGCTCCAGCCAGGCGCCGGCGAAGCCGCCGACGCCTCCGGCGACGAGCGCGACGGCGAGCCCCCACCCGAGCAGCACCGTCCGCTTCGGGCGCCGTTCGACGGGCACGGCGACGCCGGTCTGCTGGAGGGGGGAGTGCGGCACGGCCCAGGGGTCGTAGCGGCCCCAGGGGCCGGTCTGGGGCGCCCGCGTCCGGGCGTGGCCGGGGGTCGCCGGGTCGGGGAGGGCGTCGGCGGCGGGATACGGCGCCTGCGGGGGCACCAGCGGCGCCCCGTGGGCGGGTGTCGCCCCGGGGCCCTCGAAGGGCGGAGCGGGCGCCCAGGGGCCCGGCTCGCCGTAGGGCGGGGTGCCGTAGGGGTCGGGCTCGTGCAGGGGGGCGGGGCGGGCGGGGACGGCGTGAGCCGGCGCCTGCGCGCGGCCGTCTCCCGGTTCCGCCTCGTACACCGGCACGACCGGTCCGCCCACCGCCTCCGGCTCACCCGTCGGCGCGGCCGGGACGTCCCCCCGGTGTTCCGCCCCCGTCACCACGCCACCGGCGTCCGGTCCGGCGGGCGGGGCGGTCCCGGGTCCCGCGCTGCCGAGCGGAGCCGCGGACACCTCCGCGGGCGTCCCCTCCCGCTCGTCGTCCGGGACGTACGGCGGGTTGCCCTCGTTCATGCTCTCCCCACGGCTGGTCGCGGCCGGTGTGTGTCGGTGGTGGCCGCGGGACTCGGTCCCCTGGCGGTGCCCGGGATCAAGCGGTCCGGGCACGGCTCACAGGATTCAACCAGGTCCGCCGCGCGGAGCGCAGGCGGTGGTCGGCGGTCAGGGGGTCCGGCGGAACGGGGACGTGGCGGGGGCGGGCGCGGCGGAGGGTCCGGGGACGGCGGCCCAGGAAGCCGTGGGCGCGGCGGAGTTGACGGAGAACGGGGTGATCTCGTCCAGCGGGCGTATCAGCGGGGTGGCGGCGGCCGAGGGCGTCGACGGCAGCGCGAGGTCGCGCGCGGTGTCCTGGGCGCGGCCGTCCGCCGGGGAGGGCACGCCGGGCAGGAGGGGCGCGGAGACGGAAGTGGGCACCACGGGGACCTGGCCGAGCTGTCCGGCGCCCTGGGCGAGCAGCGGGGCCGTGGCGCGCCGGCGCTGGGCCTCCGGCGCGGCGGCCGTACCCGGTGTGCCGGTGCCCGTGCCGGTGCCGGCCGAACGGGCCGGGGCCACGTTGCTGCCCGCGCCGGACCCGCCGCGGGCGTCTGCCGTGAGGTCGCCGGGGAGGGCACCGCCCACGCCGCCGAGGGCGACGGCCGCGAGGGAGACCGCACCTGCGGCGGCGACCGCGAACCGCAGCCCGCGCGAGGCGGACCGCTCCCCCACGGGGTGGATGCGGAAGCCCTGCTCCGCGGCCGCGTGGGCCGGTACGGCCGGGACGTAGCCGAAGGCGAAGCGGTCGGGGTCGCGCACGCCGAAGACCCCGGCGTCGGGGCCCGGTCCGAAGGTGCCGCCGGGCAACGGGTCCCCGCTGTCGGGGCCGCCGCCGGGCAGGCCCTGGAGGCGGGCGAGGAAGCTCTCGGAGGGCGGCGGCGGGGCCGCCTGCGCGAACACGTTCTTCAGGCGCCGCTGCGCGTCCGCCTCCGCCTTGCACCGGCCACAGGTGGCCAGGTGCGCGAGGACGCGCTCGCGCGTCTCGTGACCGAGTTCTCCGTCGACCAGGGCGGAGAGGCGGTCTCCCAGGTGCTGTTCCGCGAGGTGTGCCGTCGCGGGTTCGGGCCGGGATGCGCTCACGCGGGTGTGCCCCCTCCGCCGAGTGCGGGCATCGCGGGCATGAAGGAGCGGCGCTCGGCGCGGCGCGCCTCGGGCGAGCGGTGGGCGAGGGCCTTGCGGAGCTGGGAGCGGCCGCGGTGGATGCGGGAGCGGACGGTGCCGAGCTTCACGCCGAGCGTCGCGGCGATCTCCTCGTACGACAGCCCCTCGATGTCGCACAGCACGACGGCGGCGCGGAACTCGGGGGCGAGGGTGTCGAGCGCCTGCTGCACGTCCGCGTCGAAGTGGGCGTCGTTGAAGACCTGCTGGGGGGTGGGCTCGCGGCTGGGCAGGCGCTCGGCCGCGTCGTCGCCGAGGGCGTCGAAGCGGATGCGCTGCTTGCGCCGGACCATGTCCAGGAACAGGTTGGTGGTGATGCGGTGCAGCCAGCCCTCGAAGGTGCCGGGCGAGTACGTCGACAGCGAGCGGAAGACGCGGACGAAGACCTCCTGGGTGAGGTCCTCGGCGTCGTGCTGATTGCCCGTGAGGCGGTAGGCCAGGCGGTAGACGCGGCCGCTGTGGGTGCTGACGATCTCCTCCCAGCTGGGCGGAGTCCACGCCTGTGCGTCCGCGTCGGTGGCGAAGGTCGCGGTCTGGGAGTCGCCCGCGGCGATTCCGGCGGGACGGTCGGCAGCGGTGTCGGTCACGGATTTCGGCCTGCCCGACCCGAGAAAGCGCCGCAGCACTCCTCCCCGGTCCCCGGGCGCGGCCGCACCTCCCCTGTCGGCTCTGGTGGTGTCCAGTGGAGCCCCTACCATAGCCACCTCGCCCGTTAGCTCCGGATAAGCGGTTTTACGAGAATTTGACGCGCGGCGCCCCGGGTCGTCCGGCTGCGTGCGCTTGTGTTCCGCACCCTGCGTCACCCTTCGCCCCCGTCGCGTCCCACCCGCCCGGCGATGCGCCGGCTCATCCTGTTGAACGCTCGGTCCCATCTGCGGGTTCCCGTCCCCAACGGATACAGTCACGCCGAGGCAATTACGGGGACAGGAGAGGGCCATTACCGGCAACCGGCAGACGAGCTGGGCGTTCGCCGACGCCTTTGTCGCCGAGGACGAAGCACTGCTCTGGGCCCGCGACCGGGCCCGGGACGCGGGGCTGCGGTCGGTGACGCCCAGCACGGGTGCCGCGCTGCGGCTGCTGGCCGCCTCGGTGGACGCCAAGGCGGTCGCCGAGATCGGCACCGGCTGCGGCGTGTCCGGGATCCACCTGCTGCACGGGATGCGCCCCGACGGAGTGCTCACGACCGTCGATCCGGAGCCGGAGCACCAGCAGTTCGCCCGGCAGGCCTTCCGCGCCTGCGGCTTCGCCAGCAACCGGGCCCGTTTCATCCCGGGTCCCGCCCTCGACGTGCTGCCCCGCCTCGCGGACGCGGGCTACGACCTCGTCTTCTGCGACGGCGACCGCCTGGAGTACTCCAGCTACCTCGCTGAATCGTTGCGGCTGCTGCGCCCCGGCGGTCTGGTGGTCTTCGAGGGCGTCTTCGCGGGCGGCCGTACGGTCGACTCCGGCCCCCAGCCGACCGAGGTGCTGCGCCTGCGCGAGCTGCTGCGCACGGTGCGCGAGAGCGAGGAGCTGGTGACCTCGCTGCTGCCCGTGGGCGACGGGCTGCTCTGCGGCGTCAAGCGCTGAGCCGATTCCCGGCGGGCCGAACGCGCCCCGGAAACGCGATGACCCCGGCACCGCGAGCGGTACCGGGGTCAGGAGATCGGGAACGCGTCAGACGACGACCTTCTTGAGGGCGTCGCCGAGCGCCTCGGCCTCGTCAGGGGTCAGCTCGACGACGAGTCGACCGCCGCCTTCGAGCGGAACGCGCATGACGATGCCCCGCCCCTCCTTGGTCACCTCGAGCGGGCCATCACCCGTCCGCGGCTTCATGGCCGCCATGCTCGTACCCCTTCCTGAAACCAGGCTCATCGTCTGCCGACGACCCCACGGAGGGCACCCGCGGTCCACTCAGGGGACACACGACACCGGCATCGAACACATTGCTTCCCAGCCATTATCCCGCATCGCAGGACCCGATGACCAACATCGGTCGGCATCGCTTGGGCAACGCGCGCGAGCAAAACCACTCAATTCGGGGATGTGCCTGCGATACTTCGCCGCCGCGCGCACGGCTCCCGGGGCACTCCGTACCGGTTTTCTTTGACGCAGGTCACACGGACGGTGCGGCCCAGGAGCGGCGATCTCCGCCATGCTGTCCTCGGACAAGGGCGTACCGGTCGGTACGTCACAGCCGCGACACCGGAGGGGACGCGCCATGGCCGACACCGTGCTCTACGAGGTGAACGACGGGCTCGCGACGATCGAGCTGAACCGTCCCGAGGCGATGAACGCCCTGGACATCGCCACCAAGAACGCCCTGCGCGAGGCGGCGGAGGCGGCCGGCTCCGACCCGGCGGTGCGGGCGGTGCTGCTGACGGCGGCGGGCGAGCGGGCCTTCTGCGTCGGCCAGGACCTCAAGGAACACATCGGGCTCCTCGCCGCCGACCGGAAGTCCGGATCGGGGCAGACGATGAGCACCGTCAAGGAGCACTACAACCCGATCGTGCGGGCGCTGGTGGACGCGCCGAAGCCGGTGGTCGCGGCGGTGAACGGGGTCGCGGCGGGGGCGGGCTTCGGCTTCGCGCTCGCGGCGGACTACCGGCTGGTGGCGGACACGGCGTCCTTCAACACCTCGTTCGCCGGGGTCGCGCTGACCGCCGACTCGGGGATCTCCTGGACGCTGCCCCGTGTGGTCGGCCCGAGCCGCGCCACCGACCTGCTGCTCTTCCCCCGCTCCCTGACCGCCCAGGAGGCACTGGAGCTGGGGATCGCCAACCGCCTGGTGCCCGCCGCCGAACTGCGCGCCGAGGCCGAACGGGTGGCGCGCGGGCTCGCCGAGGGCCCGACGGTGGCCTACGCGGCGCTGAAGGAGTCGGTGGCCTACGGCCTCACCCACTCCCTGGCCGAGACCCTGGAGAAGGAGGACGAGCTGCAGAGCCGCGCGGGCGCCTCCGAGGACCACGCGATCGCGGTGCGGGCGTTCGTGGAGAAGCGGAAGCCGACGTACCTCGGCCGCTGACCGGGGGCGTCTCGGAAAAACCCGCGCTCGCTCAGGCGCCTCGCGTGATCCCTCTGCCGACGCAGGTCTCCAGGTGGTCGTCGACCAGCCCGCAGGCCTGCATCAGCGCGTACGCCGTCGTGGGGCCGACGAAGCGCAGGCCCCGCTTCTTCAGCGCCTTGGACAAGGCGGTGGACTCGGGCGTCACGGCGGCCACGTCCCCGAGGACCTTGGGCGCCGGGCGTCCGGCCGGGTCCGGGGCGTGGGACCAGATCAGCTCGTCCAGCTCGCCCTCGGACCACTCCGCGAGCACGCGCGCGTTGGCGAGCGTGGCGTCGATCTTGGCGCGGTTGCGGATGATCCCGGTGTCGGCCAGCAGCCGCTCGCGGTCCACGTCGGTGAAGGCGGCGACCTTCTCGATGTGGAAGCCCGCGAACGCGGCGCGGAAGCCGGGCCTGCGGCGCAGGATGGTGATCCAGGACAGGCCGGACTGGAACGCCTCCAGGCTGAGCCGCTCGAAGAGGGCGTCGTCGCCGTGGACCGGGCGGCCCCACTCCTCGTCGTGGTATGCCACGTACTCCTCGGCGGACAGGGCCCAGGGGCAGCGGAGCCTTCCGTCGGCCCCCGCCAGTGCCATGCCGTCGCTCATCACGCCTCCTCGGGGCCGGGCTTGTCCAGCCGGGTGGTCCCGGTGCCGCGGGCCCCGGCCAGCGCGGACTCCAGCTCCGCGATCCGGGCGTCGCGCTCGGCGAGTTCGGCGGCGATCCGGCCGAGCGCGTCGTCCACGTCGGCCATGCGGTAGCCGCGCGGGGCCAGCGGGAAGCGCAGGCTCTCCACGTCGGCGCCGCCGACCGGACGGTCCGCGGGCAGCGGGTCCGTCAGCCGCTCGGGCGCGGCCTCCGGCAGCGGGGTGCTCTCCCCGCCGCCCACCACGGCGAGCGTCACCGCGGCCACCACGACGGCCAGCGCGACGACCAGGAACAAGAACATCAGCATCGCCAGGGTTCCCCAAGCTCGATGTGCCCGGCGCGGTGCCGGTGGCCCAATGTGTCTGGGTCCGATCGTGCCATGCGACGCTGACAGTCAGGGCCCACGGACGGGATCGCCGTGGGCGGGTGAGGAGAGGTCACAGGGGATGCTCAGGCTGGGCACGCGGGAATTCGGGCCGCACGAGCCGGTGGTGATGGCGATCGTCAACCGGACCCCGGACTCCTTCTACGACCGCGGCGCCACGTTCACCGACGAGGCCGCGCTCGCGCGCGTGGAGCGCGCGGTGGCCGAGGGGGCCGCGATCATCGACATCGGCGGGGTGAAGGCGGGACCCGGCGAGGAGGTCACCGCCGAGGAGGAGGCGCGGCGCACGGTCGGTTTCGTGGCCGAGGTGCGGCGCCGGTTCCCGGACGTGGTGATCAGCGTGGACACCTGGCGCGCCGAGGTCGGCGAGGCGGTGTGCGAGGCGGGCGCGGACCTGCTGAACGACGCGTGGGGCGGCGCCGACCCCGGACTCGCGAAGGTCGCCGCACGCCACGGCGTCGGCCTGGTGTGCACGCACGCGGGCCGCGCCGAGCCGCGTACGCGCCCGCACCGGGCGGCGTACGACGACGTCATGGCCGACATCCTGGACGTCACCGTGGGCCTCGCCGAGCGGGCGGTGGCGCTCGGCGTGCCGCGCGAGTCGGTGCTGATCGACCCGGGGCACGACTTCGGCAAGAACACCCGGCACAGCCTGGAGGCCACGCGACGCCTGGGCGAGATGACGGCGACGGGCTGGCCGGTGCTGGTGTCGCTGTCCAACAAGGACTTCGTCGGGGAGACCCTGGACAAACCGGTCGAGGAGCGGCTGATCGGAACGCTCGCGACCACGGCGGTGTCGGCCTGGCTGGGCGCTCAGGTGTACCGGGTGCACGAGGTCGCGGAGACCCGGCAGGTCCTCGACATGGTGGCGTCGATCGCCGGGCACCGGCCGCCCGCGACGGCGCGACGGGGCCTGGCCTGAGGGGTGCGGCCCCAGGGGCGGTGCGCGCCGCCCCTGGGGCGCGGTTCAGCGGGCCGCCTCCTTGGAGACCAGGGCGACCGCCTCGTCCACGTCGTCCGTGAGGTGGAAGAGCATCAGGTCCTTCTCCGACGCCTTGCCCTGGGCGACCAGGGTGCCGCGCAGCCAGTCGACCAGGCCGCCCCAGTACGCGCTGCCGAACAGGACGATCGGGAACCGGGTCACCTTCTGGGTCTGCACCAGGGTGAGCGCCTCGAACAGCTCGTCCAGGGTGCCGAGCCCGCCGGGCAGGACGACGAAACCTTGGGCATATTTGACGAACATCATTTTCCGGACGAAGAAGTACCGGAAGTTCAGGCCGATGTCGACGTACGGGTTCAGCCCCTGTTCGAAGGGCAGCTCGATGCCGAGGCCGACCGAGATGCCGCCCGCCTCCAGGGCGCCCTTGTTGGCCGCCTCCATGGCGCCGGGACCGCCTCCGGTGATCACCGCCCAGCCGGCCTCCACCAGGCCGCGTCCGAGCCGCACCCCGGCGTCGTACTCCGGCGAGTCCACCGGGGTGCGCGCCGAGCCGAACACGCTGATCGCGGGGGGCAGCTCGGCGAGCGTGCCGAAGCCCTCGATGAACTCCGACTGGATGCGCAGCACCCGCCAGGGGTCGGTGTGCACCCAGTCGGTGGGGGCGCGCTCGTCCAGGAGCCGCTGGTCGGTGGTGCTGGCCTGCACCTGGCCGCGCCGCCTGAGGACCGGACCGAGACGCTGCTCGTCCGGCGGGCGCTTCTTCCCCTCGGGGTTTCCCGTGGCCATGTGCGCTCCCTCCACTTGCCGGTATTTCGTCCTCAGCCTAGATCCGCATCCGTTACGGCGGGGGGACGTGGGCATGTCCGGGACGAGGCGCCGTGCGGTGCGGGGCTCAGGCGGTCAGCCAGCCGCGCAGCCGCTCCTCGCCCGCGAGGATCTTCGCGGTCTCCACGCGCTCGTCCCGCTTGTGCGCCAAGTGGGGGTTTCCCGGGCCGTAGTTGACCGCCGGGATGCCGAGCGCGGCGAAGCGGGAGACGTCCGTCCAGCCGTACTTGGGCATCGGGACGCCGCCCACGGCGTCGATGAAGGCGGCGGCGGCCGGGTGGGAGAGGCCGGGCAGCGCGGCGCCGCTGTGGTCGTCGATCACGAACTCCTCGACGCCGCAGTCCGCGAACACCTCACGGACGTGCGCGATCGCCTCCTCCTCCGAACGGTCGGGCGCGTAGCGGAAGTTGACCGTGACCACACACTCGTCGGGGATGACGTTGCCCGCCACTCCCCCGCCGATGCGCACGGCGTTCAGACCCTCCCGGTACTCCAGGCCGTCGATCACCGGCCACCGGGGCTCGTACGAGGCGAGGCGGGCCAGGATCGGGGCGGCCGCGTGGATGGCGTTGGAGCCCATCCAGCCGCGCGCGGAGTGCGCCCGCTCGCCCTTGGTCTTCAGCAGGACCCGCAGCGTGCCCTGGCAGCCGCCCTCGACCTGGCCGTCGGAGGGTTCGAGCAGGACCGCGAAGTCCCCCTCCAGCCACTCCGGGTGAGTCTCCGCCAGCTTCTTCAGACCGTTCAGCTCGGCGGCGACCTCCTCGTTGTCGTAGAACACGAAGGTCAGGTCGCGGTTGGGCTCGGGGACGGTGGCCGCGATGCGCAACTGGACCGCGACACCCGCCTTCATGTCACAGGTGCCGCAGCCCCACAGCACGCCGTCCTCGTCGAGCCGGGAGGGCACGTTGTCCGCGATCGGCACGGTGTCGATGTGCCCGGCGAGGATCACCCGTTCCGCGCGGCCGAGTCCGGTCCGGGCGACCACGTTGTTGCCGAAGCGTTCCACCGTCAGATGCGGCAGACCGCGCAGGGCGGCCTCGATGGCGTCGGCGAGCGGCTTCTCGGTGCCGCTCTCGGAGGGGACGTCCACGAGCCGTGCGGTGAGCTCGGCGGCGTCCAGCGTGAGGTCAAGCGAGGTTTCGGCCATGCTCCCGACCCTAACGCGGGCCCCGCCGCCGTCCCCGTGCGAACGGGGTTGCGTACTCCAGTACCTTGTACGCGTGTCAGAGCCGTCCCCCTCCCGCCCCAGGCGGCGCCGCCGTGTCGTGCGCGTCTGTGCGGCGCTGGTCGTCCTCTCCGCCGTCGCCGCCTACCTCGTGGTGCAGTACGTCACCGGAGGCGGGGCCGCACGCGGCTGCAAGGTGGTCTCGGCGACGGACGAGCGCGTCTCGTACGAGTTCACCCCCGAGCAGGCGGGCAACGCGGCCACCATCGCCGCCGTCGGCACCGGGCGCGGTATGCCGCTGCGGGCGGTGACGATCGCGCTGGCCACCGCGCTCCAGGAGTCCGGGCTGCGCAACATCGAGCACGGCGACCGGGATTCGCTCGGCCTCTTCCAGCAACGGCCCTCCCAGGGGTGGGGATCCCAGCAGCAGATCATGGACCCGGCGTACGCGGCGGGCATCTTCTACGCCCATCTCGCGCGAGTGCCGGACTACACCGAACTCCCGCTCACCGTCGCGGCGCAGAAGGTCCAGCGCAGCGGTTTCCCCGAGGCGTACGCCAAGCACGAGTCGGACGCCGCGCTGCTCGCCACCGCGCTCACCGGCTACTCGGCGGCGACCCTGACCTGCGACGGCCGCTCCATGCAGGCGTCCGGCGCGGTGGGTCCCGACGCCGTGCGGACCGCGCTGGTAAGGGACTTCGGGCGCGACGCGCTCCAGGAGACCGGTGCCGAGGTGGGCGGTACGACCGTTCCCTCGCCCTCGCCGTCCCCGAGCGTGACCGCGACCGCGCGCGGGCGGACGGTGACGGTTCCCGTGCCGCAGGGCGACCGGACGGACGCCAGCGGGCGCGACGAGCGGGAGCGGGGGTGGCAGCTCGCGCAGTGGGCGGTCGCCAACTCCTCCGCGCTGCGGATCTCCCGGGTGACGTACGCGGGGCGGGAGTGGACCGCGTCCAACGGCGGAGGCGACTGGCATCCGGCGCCGGGCGGGGGCACTGCGGGCGCCGAGTCCTCTCCGGCGAGCGTACGGATCGTCACCGGGCCGTAATTATTGTCTTTTTACCTTGGGTGTCCGCAACCTTCGGCGGGTTCGCGCGGTAGTCACGGCAGAGTTCATCGCCGTTGATTGGAGCGACCATGTCTGTGCCTGTGAGCCGTCGGATTGCCCGTGCCGTGCTTCTCACCGCGGTGGGGGCGGTGGCGGGGGTCGGTGTCGCCGGGACCGCGGGAGCGGCGGCCCAGCACCCGTCCGCGGCGCCGGGCCTCGGTGGGCTCAGCGCGCTGGACGGGGTGTCCCACCTCGCCGGCAACAAGGTCGTGCAGGACGCGGTGCCGGCGGCGGGAGCCGTCAAGAACGCGGCGCCCGCGGCGAGCAAGGCGACGGGGACGGCCGGGGGGCTGCTGGGGAACGTGTCCAAGAGCGGCCTGCCGCTCGGCTGACGCCGGGTATCGCTGCCGCTACCGCTGTGGGCAGTCGTCCCGCGGGGCGATGGGCGCACCCCCCTGCTCGAGCGAAGTCGAGCGCTCGGAGGAGGGTGGGCACAGCGGTAGCGGCGGCCGGCCTCCGGCCGGTCACGCCTTGAGGCGGGTGATCGCCTCGTCGATGCGCTCGTCCGTGGCCGTCAGAGCCACACGGACGTGTTCCGCGCCCGCCTCGCCGTAGAAGTCGCCGGGCGCCACCAGGATGCCCAGGTCCGCCAGATGCGCCACCGTGTCCCAGCAGGACTCGCCGCGGGTGGACCAGAGGTAGAGGCTCGCCTCGCTGTGGTCGATACGGAACCCGTGCGCGAGCAGGGCGTCCCGCAGACGCGTACGACGGGACTCGTAGCGGGCCCGCTGCACGCGCACGTGCTCGTCGTCCGCGAGCGCCGCCGCCATCGCCGCCTGGGTCGGGGCCGGGATCATCATGCCGCCGTGCTTGCGGATCTCCAGGAGCGGCATCAGGACGGCCGGGTCGCCCGCGAGGAAGGCGGCGCGGTAGCCGGCCAGGTTGGAGCGCTTGGAGAGGGAGTGGACGGCCACGATGCCGTCGTAGGACCCGCCGTTGACGTCCGGGTGCAGTACCGAGACGGGGTCGGCCTCCCAGCCCAGCTCCAGGTAGCACTCGTCGGAGACGAGCAGGACGCCGTGTTCACGGGCCCACGCGACGATCCCCGCGAGGTCCTCCTGGGAGAGGACCGCGCCCGTCGGGTTGGACGGGGAGTTCAGCCAGAGGAGCTTCAGGCCCTCGGGGTCGAGGTCGCGCGGGTCGTCGTAGACCTCGTGGTCGGCGCGGGCGAGGCGGGCGCCGACCTCGTAGGTGGGGTAGGCCAGGCGCGGGTGGGCGACCCGGTCACCGGGGCCGAGACCCAGCTGGGTGGGGAGCCAGGCGACGAGCTCCTTGGAGCCGACGACCGGCAGGACGTGGCGGTGGGTGACGTCGCGGGCGCCGAGGCGGCGCTCCAGCCAGCCGGTGATCGCGTCGCGCAGCACGGGCGTGCCCCAGACCGTCGGGTAGCCGGGCGAGTCGGCCGCGTCGATCAGGGCCTTCTGGATCGGCTCGGGGACCGGGTCGACCGGGGTGCCGACCGAGAGGTCGACGATGCCACGGGGGTGCGCGGCGGCGGTCTTCTTGTACGGCTCCAGCTTGTCCCAGGGGAAGGTGGGGAGCCGGTCGGAGACTGCGGACACGGGACTTGCTCGCTTTCGTGGGTAACGGCGAACGCCTCGGCCCCGTACGGCGGTGGCCCCGAGGGGCCGGGCCGTACGGGACCGAGGCGGTGCTGTCTTCGTGCGGGCCGCGCGGGGCGGCCCCGGCGTCACTCGCCCTGCGGCGGCAGCGCGGCGACGAAGGGGTGGTCGCGTTCGATCAGGCCCAGCTTGCTGGCACCGCCGGGCGAGCCGAGCTCGTCGAAGAACTCGACGTTCGCCTTGTAGTAGTCCTTCCACTCGTCCGGGACGTCGTCCTCGTAGAAGATCGCCTCGACCGGGCAGACCGGCTCACAGGCACCACAGTCGACGCATTCGTCCGGGTGGATGTACAAGGACCGCTGGCCCTCGTAGATGCAGTCGACCGGGCACTCCTCGATGCACGCCTTGTCCTTGACGTCTACACAAGGCTGCGCGATGACGTAGGTCACGCTGTCGTTCCTCCTCGATAGGGCGCTGGCGGGCCTCCTCAGGCTCCGCCGCCTGGCGCGCGGGAGCGCGGCGTCGTCGATGCCCGCCCCTAGTATCTCCGTTTCGGGACGTGATCCGAACAGGAGGGGTGGACCGACCAGTGGAAATATCGGCGCCAGGACGCTTCGAGGTCCGAATTGCCCCTGCTGACGTGGGCAAACGGGTCTCGGTGCGACGGTTGACGCAGACCGGGAGGCCGGGTGAGAAGTTCACCGACACGGTAGGTGTTCTCGCATCATGGGACAACGGCGTGCTCATGATCACACAACGGGACGGCCGAACGGTACGGATCGAGGAAACCGGGCTCGTCGCGGGCAAGGTCGTTCCGGCCGTTCCGGCACGTCGGCGCGGTCCGGCGGCCGGGTACGCGGAGCTGACCCAGGTCGCCGCGCGGGCGTGGCGGCCGGTGGAGAGCGAGTGGCTCGGGCGGTGGGAGCTGAGGGCCGCCGGGGGATACACCCGGCGGGCGAACAGTGTGCTCCCGCTGGGCGATCCGGGCCTTCCGCTCGACGCGGCCCTGCTCGCCGTACGACGCTGGTACGACGAGCGCGGCCTGCCCGCCTACG
Organism: Streptomyces sp. NPDC005004; assembly: GCF_053600675.1. Lineage (NCBI taxonomy): Bacteria > Bacillati > Actinomycetota > Actinomycetes > Kitasatosporales > Streptomycetaceae > Streptomyces > Streptomyces sp. NPDC005004. Next base: position 42,435 of record NZ_JBSGAH010000028.1, on the reverse strand, counting down.
TCCAGACCGCGAGCGGCCCCGACGGCGTGCCGGAGCCGCTGTGCGCGGAGCTGGAGCGGCGCGGCTGGACCCGGGAGGTCACGGCGGAGCTGTGGACCGGGGGTCTGGCGCCGGTCGCGGACCGGGCGGAGGGCGCCGGTGTGGTCCTCTCCCGCGAGGCGGACGAGGCGTGGCTCGCGCGGTACCAGCGCAAGGGAGTGAGCGACGTGGCCCTGCGGGTGCTCGGCCAAGGAGCCTCGGTGTGGTTCGCGACGGTGCCCGGCGCGGCGGGCGAGGCACCCGCCGCCATCGGGCGGTGCGTCGTGGACGGACGGTGGGCCGGTTTCGCGGCCGTCGAGGTCGATCCCGCCCGGCGGCGGCAGGGGCAGGCGACCGAGGTGATGGCCGCGCTGGCCCGGCGCGCTCTCGACGAGGGCGCCTCGGCGGCGTGGCTCCAGGTGGAGGAGTCCAACACGGGCGCGCGGACGCTGTACGACCGCCTGGGCTTCGCCCCGCACCACGCCTACCACCACTACCGGGCACCGGACGGCTCCGGCGCCGGGCGGCCGTAGGAGGCGCCGTGGACGGCCAGGAACCGGCGAAGCGCCCGCCCCACCTCCCGCCTCCGTACCCGCCGCCCGCCGAGCGGTCGGCGGAGCTGCGGCGCAGGTTCGCGGAGGAGGCCCGCTCGTCCCGGCCGGACCTCTCCGCGCTGTGCCTGCTGATCGGCGCGGAGGCGGACGGCTCGCTGGACGAGGCCGGGCTGGACGCGGCACAACTGGCGCTGGACGAGCTGGCCGGGCGGGTGCCGTACCGTCCCGGCGGCCCTCGTGCCTGGGCGGAGGCGCTGGCCCGGCTGCTCGGCGAGGAGTGCGGGTTCCGGGGCACGGCCGGGGACTACGAGCGGCTGGAGTCCTCGCTGCTGCACGAGGTGCTGCGGCGGCGGCGCGGGCTGCCGATCCTGCTGTCGGTGGTGTGGCTGGAGGTGGCCCGGCGGGCGGGCGCGCCGGTGTACGGCGTGTCGCTGCCGGGGCACTTCGTGGTGGGCTTCGGGCCCTCGGGCGAGGAGATGGTCCTGGCGGACCCGTTCGACGGGGGCCGGCTGCTGACCCGGGCGGACGCCGACCTGCTGGTGGTGGGGGCGACGGGGGCGCCGCTGGACCCGGCGATGCTGGTGCCCGCGACGCCCGTCGAGGTGGTCCAGCGAATCCTGAACAACGTGCGGGCGTGGGCCGCCGCCCGGCCCGAGCGCTCGGACATCGCCCTGCTGGCCGTGGAGTTGGGGCTGCTGCTGCCCGCGCATCCGGCGCGGCTGCGCTACGACCGGGCGCGGCTGCTCGTCCAGCGGGGCGCGTTCACGGAGGGCGCGGCGGAGCTGGAGGCGTACGCGGAGCTGGTCGCGGTGGTCGATCCGGTGGCGGAGGAACGGGCGCGGACCCAGGCGCGGGCGGCGCGGGCGCTGCTCAACTGACGGCGGGAGCGGAGCTGGGCGCGGGCTTCACAGCCGAGAACACTGAAAGCGCGGTTCACAGACGGAAGGGCCGTTACTACCGACGCGGCAGCCGCTCACCGCCGGGAGCACCGCCACGACCGACGCGGCAGCTGCTCACAGCCGAAAGCGCTGAAAGCGCCGTTCACAGCCACCCCTTCTCCCGCGCGATCCGCACCGCCTCCGCCCTGTTCCGCACCGCCAGCTTCTGGATCGCGGTGGACAGGTAGTTGCGCACGGTCCCCTGGGACAGGTGCAGGGCCTTGGCCAGCTCGGCGTTGGTGGAGCCGTCGGCGGCGGCGCGCAGCACCTCGCGCTCGCGGTCGGTGAGCGGGTTGGCGCCCTCGGCCAGCGCGGCGGCGGCGAGCGTGGGGTCGATGACCCGCTCCCCGTCGAGCACGCGCCGTACGGCGGCGGCGAGTTGGGCGGCGGGGGCGTCCTTGACGAGGAACGCGTCGGCGCCCGCCTCCATGGCGCTGCGCAGATAGCCGGGCCGCCCGAAGGTGGTGAGCACGACGAGCTTCACACCGGGGTGCGCGCGGTGCACCTGGGCGGCCGCCTCGATGCCGGTGCAGCCGGGCATCTCGATGTCGAGCAGGGCCACGTCCACGCCGTGCTCGGCGACGGCGGGCAGGACCGCGTCGCCGCGTGCCACCTGGGCCACGACCTCGATGTCGTCCTCCAGGCCGAGCAGGGCGGCGAGCGCCTCGCGGACCATCGACTGGTCCTCGGCGAGGAGGACCTTGATCGTGCGCGTCATGCCCCGGATCCTATGTCCGCCGCGGCGGACACGGGGACGCGGGCGACCAGCCGGAAGCCGCGACCGGCCCGGCCCGCCTCCAGACTCCCGCCGGCCTTCTCCAGCCGCTCGGCGAGCCCCGTGAGCCCGTTGCCCGGCACGGTGGCGGGGCCGCCCGAGCCGTTGTCCTGGACGGTGAGTTCGAGGACCGGGCCGTCCAGGGTCTGGCGGCGCAGCAGCTCGACGGCGCAGCGGTCGGAGCCGCTGTGCCGGACCACGTTGGTGACCGCCTCGCGCAGGGTCCAGGCGAGCGCGGCCTCGGCTTCCTCGGGGACGCCGGTGAGGTCGGGTTCGGCGGGCACGTCGCAGACCACTCCGGCGGCGGTCAGGGCGACCTGGGTGCCCGCGAGTTCGGCGGCGAGCCGGGGGCGCCGGTAGCCGGTGACCGCCTCGCGCACGTCCACCAGCGCCTGGCGGCTGACCCGCTCGATGTCGGCGACCTGCTGCGCGGCCTTCTCCGGCTGTCCGGGCAGCATCCGCCCGGCCAGCTCGCTCTTCAGCGTGATCAGCGAGAGGGAGTGGCCGAGCAGGTCGTGCAGGTCGCGGGCGAGGCGCAGGCGCTCCTCGTTGGCGGCGAGCTGGGCGACGGTGGCCCGTGCCTTGCGCAGCTCGACGGTGGTGCGGATCAGTTGTCCGACGCCGACCATCGCGAACCCGATGAGCACCACCAGGAGCAGCAGATCGCGGGCCTCGGCCTCGCCGGTGTGCAGCCCGACCAGGTACATCAGGGCCGCCGACGCCGGGATCGCCCAGTAGGTGGCCCGGGGCGGCAGGGTCGCCCCGCAGGCCACGGACAGGTAGACGAACAGCCCGAGCCAGGCGCCGCCGAGGGAGTAGGCGAGGAGCGGGGCGAGGACGCCGAGGACCAGGAGCAGCACGATCACGACGCGCCCGGAGTACGGCCGGCCCATGTTGCGGAAGACGAGGCTCAGATAGACGCCGACGAACGCGGTCAGGCCGAGTGCTCCGCCCCAGGTGGCTCCCGTGCCGTGGTGGCCGTCGACCAGGTCCTGGACCGGCGAGCTGAGGAAGACCAGCCAGACGCCGATCCACAGCAGCTTCACCCACAGCTCGCGCCGGGTGCGCGGCGGACGGCCCATGGGGGTGTCCATCGCGGACCCGGCGCTCCGGTCTTCCGTCGTCACGCTCACGCCTTCAGCGTGTCCTTCCGGTACAGCCAGGCCGCCCCGCCCGCGAAGAGGACGAAGTAGACGGCGAGGACGGCGACGTCCCGCGCGTGCGGGGCCTGGCTCTGTTCGATCGCGCGTCCCAGGGCAGCGTACGCGTGTGTGGGAAGCCAGTCGGCGATGTTCTGCAGAAGCTTCGGGAACCCGGTGGAGGGCATCCACAGACCGCCGAGCAGCGACAGCGCGAAGTACACGATCATCGTGATGGGGCGCACCGCGTCCCCGGAGGCGAGGTAGCCGATGGCGACGCCGAGCGCGGCGAAGACCAGGCTGCCGGCCCAGATGACGCCGGTGAGGGCGAGCCACTGCCAGGCGTCGAGGCGTACGTCCTTCACGACGGCGGCGACCACGAAGACCATGACGATGGAGGGCAGGCTCACCACGGCCGCGCCGGCGGTCTTGGCGAGGACGTAGCCGTGGCCGGGCAGCGAGGTGAGCCGGAGCTGCCGTACCCAGCCGCTCTCGCGCTCCTTGGCGATGCGCTCGCTGTTGCCCATGAGGACGGCGGTCAGGGCGCCGAAGGAGGCCATGGAGACCATCAGATAGGTGGCCACGGTCAGGCCGCCGCTGCCGTCGACCTTGGCGTTCGGGCCCCCGCTGCTGGAGAAGATCAGGAAGATGACCGAGGGGTAGAGCACCGAGAAGAACAGGAACTTGCGGTTGCGCAGGGCGCGGGTGAGTTCGAGCTTGATCAGCGGGGTCATGCCTGCTTGGCCTCCTCGGCCGCGGTGAGGGCGACGAACGCCTGCTCCAGGCCGAGTCCGGCCACTTCGAGATTGCGGGGGTAGAAGCCGAGGCCGTACAGGGCGTGCACGGTGGCGTCGGCGTCGGTGGACTGCAGGCGCACGGTCTGCCCGGAGACGTCGAACGAGGTGAGGAACGGCAGTCCGGCGAGCGCGGTCTCGTCGATCTCGCCCTCCAGGTCGAAGGCGATGCGGCGGGCGCCCGCGCGGGCCTTGATCTCGGCGGCGGTGCCGTCGGCCAGCAGGCGGCCGCGGTGCAGCACGAGCACACGGTCCGCGATGGCGTCTGCCTCTTCGAGGTAGTGGGTGGCGAAGAGGACGGTACGGCCCTGGTCGGCCTGCTCGCGCATGGTGGCCCAGAATGCCTGGCGGGCGGAGACGTCCATGCCGGTGGTGGGCTCGTCCAGGACGATCAGGTCGCTGTCCCCGGCGGTGGCGAGGGCGAAGCGGACGCGCTGGACCTGGCCGCCGGAGAGCTTGTTGACCTTGCGGTCCGCGATCTGGGTGATGCCCGCGCGGGCGAGCACGTCGGCGGGCTTGTGCGGCTTGGGGTGCAGCGCGCAGGCCAGGCGGACCAGTTCCGCGACCGTCACGTCCTCCATGAGCCCGCCGCTCTGCAGCATGGCGCCGACCCGCCCGGCGGTGATCGCCTCGCGCGGGGTGGTGCCGAACAGGCGGACCGTGCCGCTGTCGGGGTGCTTGAGTCCGAGGAGCAGGTCGAGGGTGGTGGACTTGCCCGCGCCGTTGGGGCCGAGCAGGGCGACGGTCTCGCCGGGGTGCAGCGTGAGCGAGAGGCCGTCGACCGCCCGGACGCTGCCGTAGGTCTTGGTCACCTGGTCAAACCCGGCCACCGCTGCGGTGGTGGCCGGGGGTGCCGCTGTCGTCGTCATGCCGACCATGGTGGCGGGAGGGGGCGGGGGCTAGGCAGTGTCGGGGGTCCACGGTGCGGGATGACATCTGTCATGCGGATGCGGTGACAGCCCTGGTGGGAGCGGCGGGCGGGGTACGGCGAAGGGGCCGCCCGGCGCTGTGCCGGGCGGCCCCTCGTCGACTGCGGGCCGCTAGTTCGGGTTGGTGTCGATGACCGCGGTCCGGTTGGAGGTGCTCAGCAGGGCCTGGCGCAGGGCGCCGTAGACGTCCTGGACCGTGACGGGCGTCTTCTGCCCGGTGGCCCGGGTGATGAGGACGTTGTCGAAGGTCTTGCCGTACAGCGCCTTCAGCGCGGCCTGGTCGGGGGCGTCGACCAGCTTGCCCCCGGAGACCGCCTTGACCCGGAGGAACTTCCACAGGGAGTTCTGCGGGCTGAAGACGACCTGGTGGGCGGCGTCGGTGCGGACGGTCACCAGGCCCGACATCGCGGGCTTGGCGAACTCCTTCATCTCCCGGTCGACCTCGGCCTTGGAGACCGTCGGCTGCTTCTCGGTGGTCGGCACGGTCACCGGGATCGCGTCGCCGGTCTCGACGAGCGTGCGGTACGCCTGCCGGACGGCGTCGGTGGAGCGGGCCGCGTCGATGGCCCGGCCCGCCTTGCCGTACACCGGCACGGCCTTGCCCGCCTCGAACTTGATGCCGCCCTCGACGACCGAGCCGGAGCCGCCGCCGGTGTTCTCCAGCGCGGCCTGGAGCTTCTCCTCGTCCACCGGCATGACCGGATCGACGACGCGCTTCTGGCCGAAGAGCGAGCCGATCACGGAGACCGGGTTGTAGTCGCTCTTGGCGGCGTTGCTCACGGTCGCCTGGTAGTCGAACTGGAGCCCGGCCTTGTCGGGGGTGAGCGAGACGGTCTTGCCGCCCACCTCCAGGCGCAGCGGCTTGACGACGCTCCTGCCGAACGCGTCGTCCAGCTTCTTGACGGCGTCGTCGCGGGTGCCGCCGCCGATGTCGACGCCGAGCACGGTGGTGCCGCTGGGCACGTCGCTGCGGTTCATCAGCAGACCGGCGCCGTAGGCACCGCCCGCGACGACGACCACGGCGGCGACGAGCAGGACCAGCTTGCTGCGGCCCTTCTTCTTCGGCTTGCCCTTGCCCTTGGCCTGCTGGGCGGGGGCGGCGGGCGTGGGCGCGGCCGGGCCGTCGGGACGGGCACCGGGCGCGAAGGGGGTGCCCACGGTGGCCGGGGCGCCGCTGCTGACGGTGGGTCCGGAGACGCCGGGCGGCCGGTGGCCGAGGGCCGCCTGCGGCTGCGGGGTCAGGACCGCGGTGTCCTCGCCGAGGGCACCCGCGGGCGCGAACGGGGCGCCGCCGGAGGCGCCGGGGGCGCGGAAGGCGGGCGGTCCGTCGAAGGGCTCGCCGGGCTCCAGACCACGGGTACCGGGGGCGCCGGGACGGCCGCCGAGGGGGGCGTCGCCGGTGACCGGGCCACCGGTCGGGCCCGCGGGACCCTTGGGACCGGGCGCGCCGGGGCCGCCGGGGCCGTTGAAGCCGCCGGTGCCGCCGGGACCGCGCCCGCTCGCCCCGCCGGTGGCGCCGCCGCGGGCGGGGCCGTCGGAGAAGTACGGGAGGTCGTCACGGGTGGGCTCGCCGCCGGAGGCGCCGGAGGCAGCCGGACCGGCCGGGGCGCCGGGACCGCCGGAGGAGGCGTCGGGAGCACCCGGGCCGCCGGGGCGCGAGCCGCCGCCGAGCGGACCGGAGGACAGCGCCTCGGTCACGTCGAAGGAACCGGTGCCGCCGCCGTGCCCGGGGGCGACCGGACCGCCGGTGGCACCGGGCAGCCCGGCACCGTTCGTACCGCCGGGACGACCGGCACCGGCACCGGCACCGGCACCGGCACCCGGACGGGTCGGCAGCGGAGGCGTGGCGCCGCCCTGACGGGTCGGCAGCGGGGGCGTGCCGGAGGCACCGCCGGCCGGACGGGTCGGCAGGGCGCCCTGGCCGCCGGCCGGGAGCGCGGGCGCGGAACCGGTGGCACCGGTGGCGCCGGCCGCCGCTGCACCGGGCAGCCCGGCACCGTTGGTACCGCCCGCGGCCGGACCAGCGCCCTTGGGGCCGGACTTGCGGGGCGCGAACCAGTCGCTGGTCTTCTCCCCGGCCTGCGGGGCGGCAGGGTCGGGAGCGGCTTCGGGGGTGGCCGTATCCGGCGCGGCGGCGGCCTCGGGCCGTGCCTCGGCTGCCGGTTCGTCCCCGGCGCCCTCGCCGTCCCCGACGGTCTTGCGCACGACCACCGGCGGGATGGGCCGCGATCCGGGGATGTTGATCCGGATGCGGGTGGTCAGCGTGGTCTCCGTCTTGCGCTCCTCGGACCGCGCGCCCGAACGGCCCGCGTCCGTACCGCCGTCGGCGGCGGTGGGGGTTCCGTACGGCGGCGTCCCGGAGGGATATGCGGCTCCGCCGCGCCCGTTGCTCCCGGAGGACGGAGTGTCAGTTTCACGACTCAAGGCAGGTTCTCCCGGTTGGCTCCGCCGCCCGTCACGACCTCAGCGGGCTTCTCGGCGGCGCGCACCACCATACTGGCCACTTCTGGCGCGTATCCCACGACCGTCGGGGAAATGCGCACCGGACCCGCACGGTTGTCGCACGAAGTGGTACGTCAGTTGCCAAGTCGACCGGAGCGCGCGGGGGGTTGCCGCCCCGGGGCGAGGGTGGCGCAGATCACAGCGATGGCCATGCCGCCGAGCAGGAAGAAGTAGGAGCCGCCGCCCGCGCCGAAGAGGAAGTCGCCCTCGGGGCGGCTGGCGGTGAGCAGGACGACGGCGACGACCCAGCCGATGACCGGCGCGACGGCACCGGAGCGGGCGCCGATGGCGTACGCCCCGCCGAGGAACGCCCCGGCCGCGCCCGCGAGGGCGAGCAGCAGCCCGCCCGGGAACCAGGCGTCCTGGATCAGCGACCCGGCCAGACCGACGACCGCGCCGAGCACGAACAGCCCGAACAGCGCGAAGGCCCGTCCCGCCGACGGCGGACGCAGCGGCTGCGCGAGCATCGACCCGCGTCCGTCCCCGCTCACGACGCCACCTCGATCCCCGCGAACAGGTCGCTCTCCCCGGCCTCGCCCGTGCCGCGTGCCAACTCGTAGTACTCGGTGGTGAACAGCGGCTGGGCCAGGTCGTTGGAGAGCGCGAAGTACGGTCCGCTCACGGTGATCTGGGTGGCGTGGGCGCGCATGGCGGCGGCCTTGGCGGCGGCGTGCGCGGTGCCGTCGACGGCGGTCGTGATCCGCGCGTCCGCCACGACACCGGGCAGGTCCCCGATGGCGGCGCTCTTGGGGAAGGGCAGGTCCGGCAGCTCCTCGGCGAGCCGGGCGAAGCCCTCCTCGGCGACCGAGCGCGGGATGCGGTTCCAGTACACCTTGGCGACCTCGTACCCCCGCCCGGCGGCCAGCTCGACGGCGCGCATGGCGACGCGGTGGGCCTGGATGTGGTCGGGGTGTCCGTAGCCGCCGTTGTCGTCGTAGGTGACGACGACCTGCGGGCGCACTTCGAGGATGACGTCCGCCAGGGCGCCGGCCGCCTCCTCGACATCGGCCTGCCAGAAGACCCCCGGCTCGTCGTTGTCGGGCAGCCCCATCATCCCGGAGTCGCCGTACCCGAGCAGCCGTACGTCGGTGACTCCCAGCTCGCGCATGGCGGCCGCCAGCTCACCGCGCCGGTACTCCCCCAGCGCCGCCCCGCTCAGATGCGCCAGCTCCGGCGGGATGACCTCCCCCCGCTCCCCGAGGGTGCAGGTGACCAGCGTCACGGCCGCACCCTCGGCCGCGTACTTCGCCATGGTCGCGCCATTGTTGATCGACTCGTCGTCCGGGTGCGCGTGCACCAGGAGCAGCCGCCGGGCGGGGAGATCCGTCATGGGACCAGCGTACGAGCCCGGGCGGCCGGGTCCCGGGACGAGGGGTGCCTTCACCGGTGCCGCGCGTCTGGCCGCCCGCTCCCGTCACCGGCATCCGAGTGGCCTGCCTCCGGTCCTCCCAGATCCAGCTCGGCCCACACGATCTTGCGCGGGAAGCTGTCCTCGGCCACACCCCAGCGGTCGGCCAGGGCAGCCACGAGGAGCAGGCCGCGCCCCGACTCGGCACAGGGGTCCGGCTCGCGGCACTCCGGGAGACGGTCACCGCGCGTATCGGTCACCTCGATACGGAGCGTGCCGCCGGAGAGGGCGAGCGTCATCCGGAAGCTGCGGCCGGGGAGCCGGCCGTGGGTGGCGGCGTTGACCGCCAGCTCCGCCACGATCTGGCTCGCCTCCCCACCCGGCAGCCCCCAGCTCTGGAGCTGATCGGCGGCGAGAAGCCGGGCGAGCCGGGCGCCTCGCGGCGTGGACGAGAACAGCAGGCTGAAGTCACCCGCAAGGTGGGCGGGTTGGGCCGTGGCCACGGTGTTTTCCTCATTCACATCACCCAGGGTTGCCGCATCGCCCTACCGTGAAGAGTGAACGCACCGTCGCGTACGGTCACTGTCGGCATCTGGTCCGGTGGTGTCCATCCTGTCGGCAGCCGGTGCGGGGGCGGTACGACGCACCGGAGGAGTTGCGCATGTCGGTGGACGGCGAGACGGTACGGACCGCGGCGGAGCCGGACGAGTCCGGCTGGGAGGTCGAGCCCGACGACGAGTGGGGTGCGGCCGTCATCGCCATGGTGGGAAGGCAGTTGAAGCTGCGCCGCGAGGCGGCGGGCCTGCGGGCGGCCGAGTTCGGGGCGGCGATCGGCTACGGCGAGGACCTGGTCTACAAGATCGAGGGCGGCAAGCGGATTCCCCGCCGGGAGTATCTGGACAGGGCGGACGAACTCCTGAAGGCGGACGGGCTCGTCTCGGCGGCCTGGGAGGACGTGAAGAAGGTCCGGTATCCCAGGAAGGTCCGGGAGCTGGGGAAGCTGGAGTCGCAGGCGGTCGAGATCGGGGTGTACGAGTGCAACATCGTCGCGGGGCTGCTGCAGACGCCGGAACACGCACGCGCCTTGTTCGAGGCGGCGCAGCCTCCGTACTCACGGGATGACGTGGAACGCATGGTGGCCGCACGCATGGCGCGCCAGTCGGTCTTCGACCGCGACCCGGCGCCGCCCATCCACTTCGTCCTGGAAGAGGCACCGCTGCGCCGCCAGGTTGGAGGCACAATGGCCTGGCGGCAGCAGCTCGAACATCTGCTGGAGGTGGCAAGTTTGCACAATGTCACGCTTCAGGTCATGCGGACGAACACCGAAGCGCATCCGGGACTGGACGGCAGGATCGAGCTTTTGAAGTTCGAGGACGGCAGCGCGATGGGCCGCTCCGACGGCGCCTTCAATGGCCGGCCGACCTTGGACCCCAAACAGTTGCGCATCCTTGAGCTGCGGTATGGCACGATCCGGGCTCAGGCGCTCTCGCCAAGGGAGTCGCTGGCCTTCATCGAACAACTGCTGGGAGAGAAATGATCCGCGACACCACCGCCGGGAACACCTCCGAGCTGGCGTGGTTCAAGAGCAGCTACAGCGGCGGCACGGACGGCAACTCCTGCGTGGAGGTCGCCGTCACCCCCGGCACGATCCACGTCCGCGACTCCAAGCAGAAGACCGGCCCCCAGCTCGCCCTCACCCAGGCGACATGGACGGCGTTCGTCACCGGCGTGCGCCCTGGGCGGTGTTCAATGTCCTTCCGGTGACCGGGAGGGGCTCTGGGTGGCTGTGTCCGAAGAGGCGACGCACAATGCGAAGTGGGCGTTCGCCGGAGCCGTGGCGGCGGCGATCGCCGCCGCCCTCATCGCACTCGTCCCGACGTACTTTCCCGGCGACGACAAGGCGGCCGAGGCCAAGGGCGCGAACGGGTCCGCGGGAACACCAGAGGGTGCGGTCCAGCCGACAGGGCCGGGACAAGTCGTTTACAAGGTCCTGTACTTGAACGACGGTGACGTCCAGCAGGACAACGTCGTCGTGCGGATGAAGCTCCCAGCGGGAGCCGTGTACATGCGCGGCACGACGCAGTTCTCGGCGAGCTCTACAGACAACAAGTGGAAGTCCCTCACCACGGACACCATCGCGGACGTGGGGATCAACATCGGCTCGTACGCCCCGGGCGGAGGCGGTTTCCTGAGGTTCGTCGCCCACGTGGACCAGAAGACCGCCGGACTCTGTTCCTCGTCGGGCCTCATGGCCACCGTGAAGGCATCGGCACAGGACGGAAAGTCCAGCGGCTCCTCGCTGTCCGTAGAGGTGACCTGCTAGCGGAGGCCGGGACGCCGCCGGACGGCTCGGCGCCCCGCACGGCCCGTCAGAACTTGATGCTCCCGATCATGCTCGCCACGTTCGTCGTCAGCTCGCTGATCGTCGGGGCGATCGTCGAGGAGGCGAGGTAGAAGCCGAGGAGCATACAGATCGCCGCGTGGCCACCCTTCAGTCCTGACTTTTTGATCAGGAGGAAGACGATGATCGCCAGCAGCACCACCGCCGAAATCGAGAGTGCCACGGCGGCTCACCTCCAAAGAATCCCGGGGACGCGGGGGGTTCGGACTATGGGGGTTGTCGTTCGGTTCTGCACCGGTGGAGCAAGTCCACGCGGACGCCGCCTGGTTCATACCCACGCTGCGACAGTGATCATAACTATCCGTGCTCGCGCATCGCTCGGCGCACGGCCGCACAAGGGGGCGCATGGCCAATATGGTCGAGGTATGACAACCGAGGCTGAGTCCTTCCCCCGACGGCACGCCCGTACCCAGCGGTTCACGCTCGGCGCGCCGCGCGCGTTCACCGTGGCACCGGACGGTTCGCGTGTCGTCTTCCTCCGGTCGGAGTCCGGCACCGACCGGACCAACTCCCTCTGGGTCAGGGACACTTCTGACGGCACGGAGCGCCCCGCCGCCGACCCGCGCGCCCTGCTCGCGGGCGGCGACGAGGAGTTGTCGCTTGAGGAGCGTGCCCGGCGCGAGCGCAGCCGTGAGGGCGGCGCGGGCATCGTCGGCTACGCCACCGACACGGCCGTGGAGTTGGCGTCTTTCGCCTTGTCGGGGCGGCTTTTCGCGTCCGAGCTGCACGCGGGCACGGCACGTGAACTCCCCGTCCCCGGACCCGTGATCGACCCCCGCCCCTCCCCCGACGGCCGGCACATCGCGTACGTCGCGGACGGCCACTTGCGCGTGGTCGGGGCGGAGGGCGCGGACGACCGGGCCCTCGCCACCCCCGAGTCCGACCATGTCACCTACGGGCTGGCGGAGTTCATCGCGGCCGAGGAGATGGACCGTTCGCGCGGCTTCTGGTGGTCCCCGGAGTCCGACCGGCTGCTGGTCGCGCGCGTGGACGACACGCCGGTGCGGCGCTGGTGGATCGCGGACCCCGCCCACCCGGAGCGTGAGCCACACCACGTCGGCTACCCGGCGGCGGGCACGGCGAACGCGGACGTACGGCTCTTCGTCATCGGGCTCGGCGGCGAGCGCACCGAGGTCGCCTGGGACCGCGAGCGGTACCCCTATCTTGCGCGAGTGCACTGGTCAGCGGCGGGTGCGCCACTCCTCCTGGTGCAGTCCCGCGACCAGCGCGGCCAGCTCGTCCTGGCGGTCGACCCGGACACCGGGACCACTCGCACGGTGCACGCCGACGATGATCCAACATGGCTTGATCTTTTCCCTTCCGTGCCGTGCTGGACCCCCTCGGGACAGCTCGTCCGGATCGCGGACGAGGGCGGGGCACGGGTCCTCGTCGTGGGCGAACGTCCCCTGACCGGACCGCAGTTGCACATCCGTTCGGTGCTCGATGTGGCGGACGGCGAGGTGCTCGTCTCGGCCTCCGCGGGCGAGGCCGCCGAAGACCCGGAAATCGGCGAGATCCATGTGTACCGGGTGAACGAACTCGGCGTGGAGCGGGTGTCCCAGGTGCCCGGCGTGCACACGGCGGTCCGGGGCGGCGACACGACCGTGCTGATCTCCGCGACGCTCGACAGCCCGGGCGCCCGTGTCCAGGTGCTCCGTGACGGAAAAGCGGCGACCGCTGTCCCGTCGTACGCCGAAGATCCCGGTATGTCCCCCCGCGTGACACTCACCGAGGGGGGCGCACAGCGAATTCCGTGCGCCGTGCTTATGCCTACGGACTACCCCGGTGACGCACTCCTCCCCGTGCTCCTCGACCCCTACGGCGGCCCGCACGGCCAGCGGGTGGTGGCCGCCCACAACGCCCATCTGACCTCGCAGTGGTTCGCCGACCAGGGTTTCGCGGTGATCGTCGCGGACGGCCGGGGCACCCCGGGCCGCTCCCCCGCGTGGGAGAAGGCGATCCACCACGACTTCACGCTTACCCTCGACGACCAGATCGAGGCCCTGCACGACCTCGCCAAGCGCTATCCGCTGGACCTCGACCGGGTCGCCATCCGGGGCTGGTCGTACGGCGGTTACCTCTCCGCGCTCGCCGTGCTGCGCCGCCCGGACGTGTTCCACGCGGGTATCGCGGGCGCCCCCGTCACCGACTGGCGGCTGTACGACACCCACTACACCGAGCGGTATCTCGGCGACCCCGCCCAGGACCCGGGGGTCTACGCCCGCAGTTCCCTCGTCACCGACGACGGCCTGTCCGACCCCGCCGAGCCGCACCGCCCGCTGATGATCATCCATGGTCTGGCCGACGACAATGTGGTGGCCGCACACACCCTGCGCCTGTCCTCGGCCCTGCTGGCCGCGGGCCGGCCGCACGAGGTGCTGCCCCTGTCCGGCGTCACCCACATGACCCCGCAGGAACAGGTCGCGGAGAACCTGCTGCTGCTCCAGGTCGACTTCCTCAAGCGGTCCCTGACGCCCGTTCAGTGACGGTGAACGGGGTTTAACACTCCAGCAACTCCACTGAAGTGGCACCGATATACGAACGCGCCAGACTGAAGAACGTACGGCCGTGCGGGTGCCGTGTACGGGCCGGGGTGCACCATGTCACCCCGGCCCGTTGCCGTTCTTCTCCAGGGTGACCGGCAGCGGGGCCGCGAACAGGCACGCCGAGTCGTGGGCCACGGGTCCGGCGGTGGAGCGGAACTCCTCGGGCACGGCCAGCGCCGGGACCTCCGTGGCGCAGCGCGCCTGAGCCTTCCAGCAGCGGGTGCGGAAGCGGCAGCCGGAGGGGATGTCGGTCGGCGAGGGGACGTCCCCGGTCAGGATGATCCGGCCGCGGTGTTCGCGCGCCTCCGGGTCGGGCACCGGTACCGCCGACAGCAGCGCCTGTGTGTAGGGGTGCGTGGCGTGCTCGTAGATCTCCTCGTCCGTGCCGGTCTCCACGATCCGGCCGAGGTACATGACCGCCACCCGGTCCGAGATGTGCCGGACGATCGACAGATCGTGCGCGATGAAGACGTAGGAGAGGTCGAACTCCGCCTGGAGCCGGTCGAGCAGGTTGATCACCTGGGCCTGGACCGAGACGTCCAGCGCCGAGACCGGTTCGTCGGCGACGATGATCTCGGGACGCAGCGCCAGCCCCCGTGCGATGCCGATGCGCTGGCGCTGGCCGCCGGAGAACTGGTGGGGGTAGCGGTTGATGTACTCCGGGTCGAGGCCGACCACGTCCAGCAGTTCCCGGACCCTGCGGCGCCGGTCGCCCTTCGGGGCTGCCTCGGGGTGGATGTCGTACGGCTCCCCGATGATGTCGCCGACGGTCATGCGGGGGTTGAGCGAGGTGTACGGGTCCTGGAAGACCATCTGGATGTCGCGTCGTACGGCCTTCAGGGCGCGGCCCGAGAGCCGGGTGATGTCCTCGCCCTTGAACCTGATGGTGCCGGCCGTCGGCCGTTCCAGGTTGCACAGCAGCTTCGCCACCGTGGACTTGCCGCATCCCGACTCGCCGACGATGCCGAGCGTCTCGCCCTTGGCGAGGGTGAAGTCGACGCCGTCGACCGCCTTGACCGCGCCGATCCGCTTCCTGAACAGGATGCCCCGGGTGAGCGGGTAGTGCTTGACGAGGCCGCTGACCTCCAGGATCGGCTCAGCCATTCAAACACTCCCTCCAGAAGTGGCAGGCGCTGCGCCGGGTTTCGGAGACCCGGTACAGCGGGGGCACGTCCGTGCGGCAGACGTCGCGGGCGATCGGGCAGCGCGGGTGGAAGGCGCAGCCGGGCGGAACGTGGGCGAGGTTCGGCGGCAGGCCCTTGATGGCGTACAGCTCACGGCCCTTGTGGTCCAGGCGCGGGATGGAGTCCAGCAGACCCCGGGTGTAGGGGTGGGCGGGTGCCTTGTAGAGGTCGTGGACGGGGGCGGACTCCACGATCCGGCCCGCGTACATCACCGCGATCCGGTCCGCCACGTCCGCGACGACGCCGAGGTCGTGGGTGATGAGCACGAGCCCCATGCGGTACTCGCGCTGCAACTCCGCGAGGAGGTCCATGACCTGAGCCTGCACGGTGACGTCGAGGGCGGTGGTGGGCTCGTCCGCGATGACGAGGGCGGGCTCCAGCGCGATCGCCATCGCGATCATGATGCGCTGGCGCATCCCGCCGGAGAACTGGTGCGGATAGTCGCGCACCCGCTGGGCCGCGCCCGGGATGCGCACCTGGTCCATCAGCTCGACCGCCCGGGCGCGCGCGTCCCGCTTCGACATGCCCCGGTGCACGACGAACATCTCCCC
The DNA here is from genome assembly GCF_053600675.1 of Streptomyces sp. NPDC005004. Taxonomy (NCBI): domain Bacteria; kingdom Bacillati; phylum Actinomycetota; class Actinomycetes; order Kitasatosporales; family Streptomycetaceae; genus Streptomyces; species Streptomyces sp. NPDC005004. Next base: position 26,756 of record NZ_JBSGAH010000028.1, on the reverse strand, counting down.
GAGCTGGTCGCCCACGCTGAGCACGGGGTTGAGGGCGGACAGCGCGTCCTGGAAGATCATCGCCATCCGGGCGCCCCTGATCCGGCGCCGCTCGTCCTCCTTGAGGGTGAGCAGATCCCGGCCCTGGAAGAGGATCTGTCCGCCGGTGATCCGCGCGGGCGGGGTGTCGAGGATGCCCATCACGGCCTGCGCGGTCACCGACTTGCCGGAGCCCGACTCCCCGAGCACCGCCAGGGTCTCCCCCGCGTCCACGGTGTACGACACCCCGTCCACCGCACGGGCCACCCCCTCCCGCGTGCGGAACTCCACGTGCAGATCCCGGACTTCGAGCAGCATCGCGCCGTCACCTCAGCTTCGGGTCGAGGGCGTCGCGCACCGCGTCGCCGAGCATGATGAAGGCCAGCACGGTGATGGCGAGCGCCCCGGAGGGCCACAGCAGGGCGTGCGGGGCGTTGCGGATGTACGGCGAGGCGGCGGAGATGTCGATGCCCCAGGAGACGCTGGGCGGCTTCAGCCCGACGCCGAGGTAGGACAGCGTGGCCTCCAGGGAGATGTAGGTGCCGAGCGCGATGGTGGCGACGACGATCACGGGTGCGACGGCGTTGGGCGCGATGTGCCGCAGCAGGATGCGGGTGTCGGAGGCGCCGAGAGCGCGGGCGGCCTGCACGTAGTCGTGCTGTCGGGCGGTGATGACCGAGCCGCGCGCGATGCGGGAGATCTGCGGCCAGCCCAGCAGCACCATGAACCCGACGACGGGCCAGACCGAGTTGCTGGTGACCACCGAGAGCAGCACGAGCCCGCCGAGCACGACCGGGATCGCGAAGAAGATGTCGGTGATCCGGGACAGCACCGCGTCCCCCGCCCCGCCGAAGTACCCGGCGAGCCCGCCGAGCACCGACCCGAGCAGGGCGACGCCGAGCGTGGCGCAGACGCCGACCGTGACGGACGTACGGGCGCCGTACACGGTCCGTGTGTACACGTCGCAGCCCTGGCCGTCGAAGCCGAAGGGATGGCCGGGCGCGGAGCCCCGCTGGGCGTCGGCGAGGTCGCAGTCGAGCGGGTTGCCCGACGCGATGGCCGAGGGCCAGACGGAGATGAACACCAGGAAGAGGATGACGAGCGCGGAGGCGACGAACACCGGGTTGCGCCGCAGGTCGCGCCAGGCGTCGGACCACAGGGAGCGTGGCCGGCCGCGCGGTCCGGTGCCACCGGGTCCGCCGCCCGGGGCACGCTCCAGCGCGCTCGCCTCGCCGGTCGCGAGGTCCATCGCGCCGCCCATGCCGGTCGAGGCGATGGCGCCGCCGTTGTCGTACCCCTGCTCAGGCATAGCGGATCCTCGGGTCGAGTACGGCGTAGAGCAGGTCGACCAGCAGGTTCGCGGCGAGGAACACCAGCACGAGCACGGTGACGAAGCCGACGACCGTCTGGGTGTTCTGGCGCAGGATGCCCTGGTAGAGCTGGAAGCCGACGCCGTGGATGTTGAAGATCCGCTCGGTGACGATGGCGCCGCCCATGAGCGCGCCGATGTCGGTGCCGATGAAGGTGATCACCGGGATCAGCGAGGTGCGCAGCAGGTGCCGGACGACGATCCGGCGCCGGGGCAGCCCCTTGGCGACGGCCGTGCGGATGTAGTCGGAGCGGCGGTTCTCGGCGAGTGAGGTGCGGGTGAGCCGGGTGACGTAGGCGAGCGAGACGGAGGCGAGGACCAGACCCGGCACGATGAGCTGGTCGAAGGGCGCCTCGGGGGCGACGGAGGGTCTGATCCAGCCCCATTCGACGCCGAGGAGCAGTTGGAGCACCAGGCCGGTGACGAAGGTCGGCACCGAGATGACGACCAGGGTGAGCAGCAGCACGGCGGTGTCCACCGGCCGTCCGCGCCGCATCCCGGTCAGCACGCCGAGGGTGACGCCGACGACGATCTCGAAGACGATCGCGACGATGGTGAGCCGGATGGTCACCGGGAACGCGGCCGCCATCAGTTCGGTGACGGGCTGGCCGTTGAAGGCGGTGCCGAAGTCGCCGGTGAAGACGTTTCCCATGTAGGTCGCGTACTGCTGCCACAGCGGCCGGTCGAGGCCGAACTCCGCCTTGAGCTGGGCGGCGGTGGCCGGGTCGCAGGCCCGCTCCCCGCACAGTCCGGCGACGGGATCGCCCATCACGTTGACCATGAGGAAGATCAGCAGGGTGGCCCCGAAGAACACCGGGATCATCTGGAGCAGTCGGCGGACGACGTAGCGCCCCATGGCGGCTCAGCCGACCTTGATCTCGTTGTAGACGGGGACGCTGAACGGGTTGAGTTCCACACCCGAGAGCCGCTCGGAGTAGCCCGCGCTGCCGTTCTGGTACCAGAGCGGGATCGCGGCCATGTGGTCCCGCACCACCTCCTCCGCCTGCTGGAACGTGGCGACCGACTTGGCGGTGTCCGTCTCGGCGTTGGCCCGGTCCACGAGCTGGTCGAACTGGGCGTTGTCCCACTTGCCGTCGTTGGAGGAGGCGTCGGTGTAGTAGAGCGGCTGGAGGAAGTTCTGGATGAGCGGGTAGTCCATCTGCCAGCCCGCGCGGAAGGGACCGGTCATCCTGTGCTGCCCGAGCTGGTTGCGGAAGTCGGCGAAGGTGCCGACCGGGTTGCCGACGCAGGCGTCGTCCTTGCCGAGCGCCCTGTTGACGGAGTTGCAGACGGCGTCGATCCACTCCTTGTGGGAGCCGGTGTCGGCGTTGTACGTGATCTTCACCTGACCGCCGGGGAGACCGCCGCCCTCCTTGACCAGCCGCTTCGCCTCGGCGGGATCGTACTCGCAGGCGTGCCCGCACAGCCCCGCCTTGAAGCCGCCCTCCTTGCCGAGCACTGGTGAGGTCCAGTCGGTGGCGGGGGTGCGGGTCTGCCGGAAGATCGTGTCGGTGATCTGCTTCCGGTTGATCGCCATGGAGAGCCCGGTGCGCACCTTCTCGGCGCCAGGCGTGTTCCAGCGGGCGTCGTAGAACGGGAAGGCGAGCGTCTGGATGATCCCGGCGGGGGTGTTGATGTACCGGTCCCCGAGGTCGGTCTTCACGTTCCTGAGCTGGGCGGCGGGGATGTCGTCGACCAGGTCGAGGTTGCCGGCCATCAGGTCGGTGTAGGCGGTGTTGTTGTCGGTGTAGACCTTGAGGTCCACGCCGTCGTTCCGCGCCTTGTCCGGCCCGGGATAGGCGTCCCACTTCTTCAGGTTCATCTGGGAGCCCTTGGTGTACGCCTCGATCGTGTACGGGCCGTTGCCCACCGGTCTCTTCACCCAGGCGGCGTGGTCGGTGAAGAAGGCGCGGGGCAGCGGCGCGAAGGCGGCGTAGCCGAGGGTGTCGGGGAAGCCGGAGAACTTCTGGCCGAGGGTGACGGTGAAGGTGTGGTCGTCCACCACCTTCAGCCCGGAAAGGGTGTCGGCGCTCTGCTTTCCGCTGTCGGGATGGACCTTGTCGTAGCCCTCGATGTAGCCGAAGAAGTACGCGTTCTTCTGGTTGTTCTTCAGGCTCGCGCCGTAGTTCCAGGCGTCCACGAAGGAGCGGGCGGTCACCTTCTCACCGTTGGAGAAGGTCCAGCCGTCCCTGACCTTGACGGTGAAGTGCCGGGAGTCGCTGGTGTCGATGCTCCGCGCGAGCATGTCGGTGGCGGCGCCGGTCCTCGGGTCGTACTTCTTCAGCCCCCGGAAGACCATGTCGAGCACCTTGCCGCCCTGCACCTCGTTGGTGTTGGCGGGCTCCAGGGGGTTCTGCGGGTCCCCCCAGGACGAACTGAGCACCCCGCCGCCGCCCGCCCCGCTCCCTCCGCCCGCGCAGCCCGTGGCGAGGAACGCCAGCGCGAGAACACCGGCGGCCAGCCGGGGGCGCGCGGATGGGCCCATGGGTGCCTCCTCGTGAGGGGTGCCGTCTCGGTCGTCCCGGTTCCGAATATCGGCGGGCGCCGCTTCCCTCGCATGCGCAGGCGGCCGTCTGCGGGTGCCGCTTAGCTCGTTCGGGTTGCGTGATTGCTCCGAGCTGTGGCGCAGCGGCTCCGACCGGGCGCGCGGTGTCGTACGCATGTGCCGTCAGCCCCTCACCAGCAGGTCTTCACCGGACTGGACCAATGTCCGCGACACCCCCGCTCACCTGGGCTTTTCCGCAGGCCACAGGGGGTCTCGGGACCGTTGACGCGTGCAGATCACCCTGATAGACAAGCTCATCACTTTCGGCCGACGGCATACCGCCGGCCGTGACCGGGCAGTCCAACAAGCGGTTTCCGTGCGAGCGATGACGTGAGGTCACGACCTATGAGCACACACGGCCAGTACGGAGGACGAGAGTTGACGCCAAGACGCCCGTGGTCCCCGGTGCGCCGCCTGACCGCCGCCGCGGCGGCCGCCCTGACGGTCACGGCGGGACTCGTCACGCCGCTCGCTCCGGCGCCCCAGCGTGCCGAGGCGGCGCCCGAGGGCAAGACGCTCACCGTGGCCGTCGCGCAGAGCGTCGACTCGCTCAGCCCCTTCCTGGCGGTGCGCCTGCTCAGCACGAGCGTCCTGCGGCTGACGTACGAGTACCTGACCGACTACGACCCGGGCGACGGCCACCCGATCCCCGGTCTCGCCACCAAGTGGACCCCGTCGGCCGACAAGCTCACCTGGACCTACACGATCCGCTCCGACGCCAAGTGGACGGACGGGCAGAAGGTGACCGCCCAGGACGCCGCCTGGACCTTCAACAAGATGATGACCGACGAGGCGGCCGCGACGGCCAACGGCGGGTTCGTCACGAACTTCCGCAAGGTGTCGGCGCCCAGCCCCGACAAGCTGGTCGTCGAGCTGAAGAAGCCGCAGGCCACGATGACGGCCCTGGATGTTCCGATCGTGCCCGAGCACGTCTGGAAGAACGTCGGCGACATCGCCAAGTTCACCAACGACAAGAAGTTCCCCCTCGTCGGGGACGGCCCCTTCACCGTCACCGCCTACAAGCCCGACAGCTACGTCCGGCTGAAGGCCAACAAGAGCTTCTGGCGCGGGGCCCCCAAGTTCGACAACCTGGTCTTCAAGTACTACAAGGACCAGGACGCCGCCGTCGCCGCCCTCCGCAAGGGCGAGGTCTCCTTCGTCGCCGGGTCGCCCTCCCTGACCCCCGCGCAGGCCGCCTCCCTCAAGGGCCAGCCGGACATTCACCTGAACGAGGCCCCAGGGCGCCGCTTCTACGCCCTCGCCGTCAACCCCGGCGCCCGCGCCAGGAACGGCGAGAAGTTCGGCGACGGCGACCCCTCGCTGCTCGACCCCCGGGTGCGGCAGGCCCTCTTCATGGCGGTCGACCGCAAGACCCTCATCGACAAGGTGTTCCAGGGCCACGCCGTCCAGGGCCAGGGCTACATCCCGCCCCGCTTCTCCTCGTACTTCTGGAAGCCCTCGGCCGACCAGGAGCGGGGCTACGACCCCGCCGAGGCGGGCAGGCTGCTCGACAAGGCCGGGTACAAGAAGAACGCCGACGGCAAGCGCACCGGCAAGAACGGCAAGCCGCTGAACTACCGCGTGCTGTGCCACGCCACCGACCCGAACGACAAGGCGGTCGGGCAGTACCTCAAGGAGTGGTGGGGCAAGCTCGGCGTCGGCATGTCGCTCGACTGCCTCGACAACGTCACCGACCCCTGGCTCGCCGGCAAGTACGACCTCGCCTTCGACGGCTGGTCCGTCAACCCCGACCCGGACTACGTCCTGTCCATCCACACCTGCGCGGCCCTGCCCGCCACCCCGAAGGACACCGGGCTCACCGACAACTTCATCTGCGACAAGAAGTTCGACGAGCTGTACGCGAAGCAGTTGGCCGAGTACGACTCCGCCAAGCGGGCTGAACTCGTCAAGCAGGCCGAGTCGCGGCTGTACGACACGGGGTACATGAACGTCATGGCGTACCCGAACGCGGTGGAGGCCTACCGCACCGACCAGATCAAGTCGATCGAGACGATGCCCAAGTCGGCGGGCAACATCTACGGCCAGGACGGCTACTGGAGCTGGTGGTCGGCGGTCCCGGCCGCCTCCCAGAAGTCGGAGGACTCCGGCTCGACCGGTGTCGTGGTCGGGGTCGTCGTCGGCGTGGTGGTCCTCGCCGGTGCCGCGTTCCTGTTCACCCGGCGGCGCCGCGCCTCCGCCGACGACCGCGAGTAGCCCATGGAACCGATGATCCACCCGGCCCGGCGGCGGGCGGTGCCCGATGGCCGCTGAACTCACCCCCGCCGAGGCCGGCGTCCCGGGCCCGGCCGCCGTCACGCCCGACATCGGCGGCCCCCGGGCACGCACCTGGCCCGGGTACGCCCGCTACGTCGCGGGCAAGCTCGGCGGCGCCGTCGTCTCGCTGTTCGCCGTCCTCGTCACCGGCTTCTTCCTGTTCCGGCTCATCCCCGGCGACCCGGTCAAGGCCATGACCGGCGGCCGCCGGGTCTCGACGGAACAGCTCGCCGCCTACCGGCGCGAGTTCGGCCTCGACCTGCCGATGTGGCAGCAGTTCACCCAGTACTGCGGCAAGGCGCTCACCGGCGACCTGGGCACGTCGTACCAGTTCCACACCCCGGTCAGCGACAAGATCGGTGAGGCGCTGCCCAACACCCTGCTGCTCACCGGCACGGCGTTCGTGCTCTACACCGCGCTCGGCATGTACCTGGGCACCCGCTCCGCCTGGCGGCACGGCGGCCTCGGCGACCGGCTCAACACCGGACTCGCGCTGACCCTCTACTCGCTGCCGTCCTTCTGGCTGGGCCTGCTGCTGATCATCGTCTTCTCGGTGGGCATGGGCCCGATCCCGGGACTCCTCCCGACGGGCGGCATGGAGTCGGGCGACACGAGCGGCTTCGCGTACGTCCTCGACGTCGCCCACCACATGGTCCTGCCGGTGATCACCCTGGTTGCCGTCGAGTACGGCCAGACGCTGCTGGTCACCCGTTCGGCGCTGCTGGACGAGATGGGCAGCGACTACCTGACGACGGCCCGCGCCAAGGGCCTGCGGGACGATCTGGTGCGCCGTCGGCACGCGGTGCCCAACGCCCTGCTGCCCACCGTCACCCTGGTCTTCGTCAACCTCGGCCGGACCGTCGCGGGCGTGATCCTGGTCGAGACCGTCTTCTCCTGGCCGGGTCTCGGCGGACTCTTCTACCAGGCCCTGAGCGTGCCCGATCTGCCCCTGGTGCAGGGGCTGTTCCTCCTCTTCGCCTCGGCGGTGATCGTCATGAACACCCTGGCCGATCTGGTCTACCCGCTGTTCGACCCCCGGGTGGGCCGATGACCACCACCGTCGCCGAGCCCGGGTCAGGACCCGGACCCCGGACGCTCGCCTGGCAGCGCCGCCGCCGCTCGGCACTGCGGTTCTGGCGGCAGTACCGCACCCACCGCGCCGGAGTGGCGGGGCTCGCCGCCCTCGTGCTGTTCGCGCTGATCGCCCTCACCGCGCCGCTGACCGTCGGCTCCGACGTGGCCCGGGTGACCGACGCGCCGGGCAACCCCCTTGAGGCGCCGAGCGGCCACTTCCCGCTCGGCACCGACCGGTTCGGGCGGAACCTGCTGGGCCTGGTGATCTGGGGCGCCCGGGTCTCCCTCCTGGTCGGGCTGCTCGCGGCCGTGCTGTCGGTGGCGATCGGCGCGGTCGTCGGGATCGTCGCCGGGCACTTCCGGGGGGCGTGGGCGACCGTGCTGATGCGGATCACCGACTGGTTCCTGGTGATGCCCACGCTGGTGCTCGCCATCGCGCTGGCCACCGTGATGTCCCGCTCGCTCGGCACGGTGATCCTCGCCATCGGCGTCACGACCTGGCCGACGACCGCCCGCCTCGTACGGGCGCAGACGCTGGCCGTGGAGTCCCGCCCGTACATCGAACGGGCCCGCGCGCTCGGCGGCGGCCACTGGCACGTCATGACCCGGCACGTGCTGCCCAACGTCATGCCGCTCGTGCTCGCGCAGACCACGCTGATGGTGTCCTCCTCCATCCTCGCCGAGGCGACCCTCGCCTTCCTCGGGCTCGGCGATCCGTCCGTCGTCTCCTGGGGCGGACTGCTCCAGGACGCGCGCGAGGCGGGCGCGGTGAGCGCGGGCGACTGGTGGTATCTCGTGCCGCCCGGCATCGCGATCGCCCTGGTCGCGCTGGCGTTCACGCTGTGCGGGCGCGCCGTGGAGTCCGTTCTCAATCCCCGTCTGGGGGTGGCCCGTTGAGCCTGCTCGAACTGCGGAACCTGACCGTGACGTACCCGGGCGGCGCCGCCGCCGTCCGGGGGGTGGACCTGTCGGTGGCGGCGGGCGAGAAGCTCGGCATCGCCGGGGAGTCCGGCTGCGGCAAGTCCACGCTGGCGCTCGCCGCGCTGCGGCTGCTGCCCGCCGGCACCGAGGTGGGCGGGCAGATCCTGCTGGACGGCGAGGACATCCTGACGATGCGCTGGGGCCGGGTGCGCGCGGTGCGCTGGGCGGGCGCCTCCATCGTCTTCCAGGGCGCCATGCACTCCCTCAACCCCGTGCACCGGGTGGGCGAGCAGATCGCGGAGCCGATCCTGCTGCACGGCCGGGCGACGGCGGCGGCCGCGAAGAAGCGGACCGGCGAGTTGCTGGAGCAGGTCGGTCTGCCCGCCGCACGCGCGACGGCGTACCCGCACGAACTCTCCGGCGGCCAGCGCCAGCGCGTCATGATCGCCATGGCGCTCGCCTGCGACCCCCACCTGGTCGTCGCGGACGAGCCGACCACCGCGCTCGACGTGATGATCCAGGCGCAGATCCTCCGGCTGATCGAGCGGCTCGTCAGCGAGCAGGACGTGGCCCTGGTCATGATCAGCCACGATCTCGCGGTCCTCGCGGACACCTGCGACCGGCTCGCGGTGATGTACGCGGGCCGGGTCGTGGAGGAGGGCCCCGCCCGCGCCGTCCACGAGAACGCCCGGCACCCCTACGCCCAGGCGCTGTCGGGGGCGTTCCCGCGCATCGGGGACCCGGCCTCCCGGTTCGCCCCGCGCGGGCTGCCCGGCGACCCGCCCGACCCGTTCGCGCTCCCCGCCGGGTGCGCCTTCCATCCGCGCTGCCCGGTGTCGCTGCCCGAGTGCGCCACGGAGGACCAGCCGCTGCGCGAGGCGGGAGCCGGGCGGCTGGCGGCGTGCGTCCACGTGGGGGCGCCGAGCGGACCCGCGGGAACGGCACGAGACGACGCGACGGAACCGGAGAACACCGGGAGCACCCCATGACGACGACCGGTGAGCAGCCCATGCCGACGACCGAGCCGCCCGCCCTGCTGAGCGCGCGCGACCTGCGCGTGGTCTTCCCCGGCCGGTCCGGGGCCGCGCCCGCGCGCGCCGTCGACCAGGTCGAGCTGGAGATCCGCCCGGGCGAGATCGTCGCGCTGGTAGGCGAGTCCGGCTGCGGGAAGTCCACGCTCGCCCGGGCCCTGCTCGGGCTCGTGAAGCCGACGGCGGGCGAGGTGTCGTTCGCCGGCCGCCCGCTGGCGTACTCCACCCGCGCCCTGCGCGCCTACCGCCGCCGCGCCCAACTGGTCCTCCAGGACCCCATCGGCTCGCTCAACCCCCGGCACACGGTGTACGACGCGGTGGCCGAGGGGCTGCGCATCCACGGGCACTCCGGCGACGAGCGGGCGGCGGTGGCCGACGCGCTCTCCCGGGCCGGGCTGCGACCCCCGGAGCGGTTCTTCCTGCGCTACCCGCACGAGCTGTCCGGTGGTCAGCGCCAGCGCGTGGTCATCGCGGGCGCGCTGGTCCTGGAGCCCGAACTCCTCGTCGCCGACGAGCCGGTGGCCTCCCTCGACGCCTCGGTGCGCGGCGAGATCCTGGACCTGCTGCTGCGCCTGCGCTCCGAACTGGGCCTCGCCGCGCTGGTGGTGACCCACGACCTGGGTCTCGCCTGGAACATCGCGGACCGGGTGGCGGTGATGTACCTCGGCCGGATCGTGGAGACGGGCCGGGTCGAGCAGGTCCTCACCGCTCCCCGACACCCGTACACACAGGCCCTGTTGTCCGTCCTCCCGGACGCGCCCGGCGACCCCGTGGTCCTCACCGGCGAACCCCCGGACCCCTCCCGCATCCCCACCGGCTGCCGCTTCCGGGCCCGCTGCCCGGTCCTGGCGAGCGGCGAGGCGGAACGGGCGGGCGTGGCGGACGCCTGCCGCACCGAGGACCCGGCCGTCCTCGACGCGGGCCCCACCGCGCAGGCGGCCTGCCACTGGGTGCACGCGCAGGTGACGGCGTAGCTCTCGCGGGGCCGGGTCAGTCCTTCGGGGAGGCGACCAACTCGGCCTCGAAACCGTCCGAGTTGGCGAGATAGGCCGCGTAGTGGTCGGGGCCGCCCGCGTGCGGATGACGGTCGGGGAAGAGCAACTGCCAGCCGTGCTCGGGCGCCTGGGCCGCGAGGACGTCCACCTCGGTGGGCGTCCCGGCGTGGAAGGCGAGGTGGTTGAGCCCGGGCCGCAGCCGGTCGTGCCCGGTGCCGCGCAGCGCCGGTGACCGCTCGACGACGACGTACGTGGGTCCAAGCCGCCAACTGCGGCCGTGCTCCCAGCTCTGGTACGGCTCGTAGCCGAGGCGGCCGAGCAGCCAGCCCCACTCGGCCTCGGCGCGGGGCAGGTCGGGCACCCACAGTTCGACGTGGTGCAGGGTCATCGCGCGACTCCAGCGAAGCTCTCGGCGGAAAGGCTCTCGGAAGAAGGTTCCCGGAAAACGCCGTGTTCCCGGCGCCCTCTGCGTCGAGGGCACCGGGAACACGACAAGCCGGGGCGGGTCAGGCGTGGACCACGTCCTTCTCCTCGGCGAAGTGGCAGGCCGACTCGTGGGCCGCCGGGGTGTCGCTGCCCTGGAAGCGCTCGGGCACGGCCAGCAGCGGCACCTCCTCGGCGCACTTGTCCTGGGCCTTCCAGCACCGGGTGCGGAAGCGGCAGCCCGAGGGCGGGTTGGCCGGGGAAGGCACGTCACCGGTGAGGATGATCCGCTCGCGGTGCTCACGGGCGTCCGGGTCCGGCACCGGGACCGCCGACAGCAGCGCCTGGGTGTAGGGGTGCGTCGGGTGGTCGTAGATCTGCTCGTCCGAGCCGATCTCGGCCATCTTGCCGAGGTACATCACGCCCACGCGGTCCGAGATGTGCCGGACGATCGACAGGTCGTGCGCGATGAAGATGTAGGACAGGTTGAACTCGTCCTGCAGCCGCTCCATCAAGTTGATGACCTGCGCCTGGACGGAGACGTCCAGCGCCGAGACCGGCTCGTCGCAGATGATGATCTCGGGGTTGAGCGCGAGGCCGCGGGCGATGCCGATGCGCTGGCGCTGACCGCCGGAGAACTGGTGCGGGTACCGGTTGATGTACTCCGGGTTCAGACCGACGACGTCCAGCAGCTCCTGCACCCGCTTGCGCCGGTCGCCCTTCGGGGCCACCTCGGGGTGGATGTCGAAGGGCTCGCCGATGATGTCGCCCACCGTCATACGGGGGTTGAGCGAGGTGTACGGGTCCTGGAACACCATCTGGATGTTGCGCCGCACCGCGCGCAGGGCGCGGCCCGACAGCTTGGTGATGTCCTGGCCCTTGTAGAAGATCTCGCCCGCGGTCGCCCGCTCCAGGTTCATCAGCAGCTTGGCGACGGTGGACTTGCCACAGCCGGACTCGCCGACGATGCCGAGGGTCTCGCCCTGGTAGAGGTCGAAGGAGATGCCGTCGACGGCCTTGACGGCGCCGATCTGCCGCTTGAACAGGATGCCCTGGGTGAGCGGGAAGTGCTTCACCAGGTTGCGCACCTGGAGGATCGGCTCGCCCCGCTCGACGGGCGCCTCGATGGCGGCGACGGCCTCCGTCTCGGTGGCCGCGTCGACGGTCTCGACCTCGGAGACGTTCGGCGTGGCGTCCTTGGACTCGTCGTCCTTCGCGAGATTCGTGGACTCAGCCATGGATCGTCTCCTTCCAGAAGTGGCAAGCGGAGGAGCGGCCGGGAAGCGCCGTGCCGTCCGGCTCGGTCACCTGCACCAGCGGCGGTACATCGGTGCGGCAGATGTCCTGCGCCGCACTGCAGCGCGGGTTGAAGGCGCAGCCCGGCGGGATGGCCTGGAGGTTGGGCGGCAGGCCCTTGATGGCGTAGAGCTCCTGGCCCTTCTGGTCCAGGCGCGGGATCGACTCCAGCAGGCCCTTGGTGTAGGGGTGGGCCGGACGCTTGTACAGCTCGTGCACCGGGGCGGTCTCGACGATCCGGCCCGCGTACATCACCGCGATCTTGTCGGCGACGTCCGCGACGACACCGAGGTCGTGGGTGATGAGGATCAGGCCCATGTTGTACTCGCGCTGGAGTTCGGCGAGCAGGTCCATGACCTGGGCCTGGACGGTCACGTCGAGGGCCGTGGTCGGCTCGTCGGCGATGATCAGGTCCGGCTCCAGGGCCAGCGCCATGGCGATCATGATGCGCTGGCGCATACCGCCCGAGAACTGGTGCGGGTAGTCGTTGACCCGCTGGGCCGCGGCCGGGATGCGCACGCGGTCCATCAGCTCGATCGCCTTGGCCTTGGACTCCTTGCGGGACAGGCCCTGGTGCGCGCGGAACATCTCGCCGAGCTGGAAGCCCACCGAGAGGACCGGGTTGAGCGAGGACAGCGCGTCCTGGAAGATCATCGCCATCTTGGCGCCGCGCAGCTTGCGCCGCTCGGCCTCCGACAGCAGCAGGATGTCCTGCCCCTGGAAGAAGATCTCGCCCTTGGCGATCCGTCCGGGCGGGCTGTCGAGGATGCCCATGATCGCCTGCGCGGTCACCGACTTGCCGGACCCGGACTCGCCGAGAACGGCGAGCGTCTCGCCCGCGCTGACGCTGTAGTTGACACCGTTGACCGCCTTGGTCACGGAGTCGCGGACCTCGAACTCCACGTGCAGATCGCGCACCTCCAGGAGCGGAGTGGTCCCGTCCGCCCCGGCTTCACTGGGAGCCGTCTCCAGGCTGGTCATGCCGTCACCTTCATCGTGCTTGGCCAAAGGGGTTGGATTCATGGCGGTCGGTCACCGGAGCTTCGGGTCGAGCGCGTCGCGAAGACCGTTGCCCAGCAGGATGAAGCCGAGAGCGGTGATGACGATCGCGAGACTCGGGTAGGTCCACATGAAGTCCTTGACGCCCATGAAGTTGCGGCCCGCGGAGATCATGTTGCCCCACTCGGCGACCTCGGGGTCGACGCCGACGCCGAGGTACGACAGCGACGCCTCGGTCACGATCGCGATGCCGACGTTGCTGGTGCCGTACACCAGCACGGAGGTCAGCGAGTTGGGCAGGATGTGCTGGCGGATGATCCGGCCCTGCCCGGCGCCGAGCGCCTTGGCGGCGTGGACGTAGTCCATCTCGCGCACCGAGAGCACCTGGCTGCGCAGCAGCCGGGCGAAGGTCGCCCACGAGAAGATGGCCAGCGAGAGCACGACGGGCAGCACACCGCGGCCCATCAGCAGGATGATGACGATGGCGCCGATCAGCAGCGGGAAGGCGAAGAAGACGTCGGCGACACGCATGATCACCGTGTCGACCCAGCGGCCGTAGTAGCCGGCCACCGCGCCCAGGATCACGCCGATGACGAGGGCGACCAGGATCGAGGCCAGACCCACGACCACCGCGATGCGGCTGCCGTAGATGAGGCGGGAGAGCTGGTCGCGGCCGAGCGCGTCGGTGCCGAGCCAGTGGCTGGCGCCCGGGGACTGCAGGGTGTTGGTCAGGTCCTGCTTGAGCGGGTCGTGCGGCGCGAGCAGCGGCGCGAATATCGCGACCAGGACCAGCACCACGATGATGGCCAGGCCCACCACGGCGAGCTTGTTGGCGAAGAAGCGGTGCCGGATGTCGGACCACTGGCTGACCCGGGCGACGCTCGGTTCGGCTCCCGGGGGCGCCGGAACGGGACCGGCCGCCGTCGCCTCTTCGGTCTGCGAGACGAGTTCGGTCATTGTGAGACTCCTAGAAGGGGGCGATCCCGCGGGTCAGGCGAGGCGGATGCGCGGGTCGAGGGCGGCGTACAGCAGGTCGACGATCAGGTTCAGCAGGACGAAGACCGCCACACCGATCGTCACGACCCCGACGATGATCGGGTTGTTGTTCTGCTGGATCGCCTGGATGAGCGCGAGACCGATGCCGTTCCAGTTGAAGATCGTCTCGGTGATGATCGCACCGCCGAGCAGACCGCCGAAGGAGATGCCCAGGTAGGTGATCACGGGGATGACCGAGTTCCGCAGGACGTGCCGGGTCAGGATCGTGCGACGCGGGAGGCCCTTGGCGATCGCCGTCTTGACGTAGTCGGCGCGCAGGACCTCCAGCATCGTGCTGCGGGCGAGCTGGGCGACGAGCGCCGCGTCGATGATGGCGAGCGTGAAGGCGGGCAGGATGATGCCCTTGAAGTCGTCGCCGGCGATGAGCGGGAACCAGTCCAGCTCGATCACGAAGACACGCTGCATGATCATGCCGAGCACGATGGACGGTACGCCGATGGCCAGGGTCGTGACGAGGGTCGCCGACACGTCCCAGATCGAGTATCTGCGCATGGCGGCGAGGACACCGACGGAGATACCGATGACGATGTCGATGACGATCGCCGCGACCGCCAGCTTGGCCGTGTTGACGAGCTTCGGGGCCAGGATCTCCGTGACCGGCCGGCCCTGTGTGTAGTCCGTGCCCAGATCGCCGGTGACGAGCTTCCCGACGTAGGTGCCGTACTGGACCACCAGCGGCTTGTCGAGCCCGTACTGCTTGTGCAGCTCGGCGATGACCGCGGGGTCACGCGCCTTGTCGCTGCCCGCGATCTGGCCCACCGGGTCACCCGGGAGCACGAACAGGCAGGCGAACAGGACCATCGTCGCGCCGAGCACGACGACGACCAACTGGCCCAGCCTGCGGACCACATACCTTCCCATGACTGCCTCTCTGCCTCGCTGCCTGTGCCGCAGCGCTCCCTCGCCCCGCTTCACGGGCGTGGGGTGGAGCGGGAGAAGTGGATCAACCTCTCCCGACGGTCGTCGGGGGCCGTGGCGGCCGAGCGGACACTCGGAACACCACGACCCCCGGTTGCCGGATTCCGCTTGCGCGGTGACCCGTTACTTCAGGCTGAGCTCAGCCAGGTTCGGGTCCTCGTGGAAGTCCATCTTGATGTTGGAGAACTTCTTGGTGTTCGCGAGGCGGAGCTGGGTGCGGTTCCACAGCGGGATCAGCGCCATGTCGTCCAGCGCGACCTTCTCGGCCTGCTTGTACAGGTCGTTGCGGCCGGCCTGGTCCTGCGTGGCGCGGGCCTTGGCCAGCAGCGCGTCGAACTTCTTGTTGCTGTAGCGGCCGCGGTTGTCACCGGTGACCTTGCCGTTGGCGTCCTTGTTGATGGAGGCCGTGTCCAGCAGCGGGTACAGGAAGTTGTCCGGCGTCGGGTAGTCCGCACCCCAGGCGAAGCGGTAGGCACCGGTGGCGCCCGGCTTCTGCTGGTCGGCGAGCAGCTCGGCGAACGGCTTGCCGGTGGCCTTCACCTTGATGCCGAGCACGCTCTCGAGCTGCTGCTTGACCGCCTGGATCCACTCCTCGTGGCCGGCACCGGTGTTGTAGGCCAGCTCGACGGTGGTGCCCGGCTTCAGGCCGCCTTCCTTGGCGAGCTGCTTGGCCTTGGCCTTGTCCTGCTTGACGCAGGAGGCGCACAGGTCCTTCTGGTACACGTCCTTGAAGACCGGCGGCAGGATCGTCGTCGACTTCGTCTGCATGTTCTGGAAGACGCCCTTGATGATGGCGTCGCGGTCGATCGCGTAGGAGACCGCCTCGCGGGCCTTCGCGGACTTCAGCGGACCGTTGTCGGTGATCGGGAGGAGGTAGTTCATCCCGTTCGTGTCCTCGTCGATCCACTCACCCTGCGGCGCGTACTTGGCCTTGGCGGCCGGCAGCTGCGGGGTGGGCATACGGGCCCAGTCGTACTGGCCCGACTCGAAGCCCTGGTACTCCAGGGTCACGCCGTTGGCGGAGTTGAGGATGTCGATCTGCACCTTGTCCAGGTGGGCCTTCTTCAGGCCGTAGCTGTCGTTGCGGACCAGCGTGATCGACTTGTTGTGCTCCCAGCGGCCCTGCATCTTGAACGGGCCGTTGCCGATGGGGGCTTCGTTGTACTTCTTGTTCTTCGCGTCACCCGCGACCTTGGGCACCGGGCTGAACACCGTGTGCGTGGTCTTGATGTAGAACTCGAAGTCCGGGGCGGAGAGCTTGACCTGCAGGGTGTACGGGTCCGGGGCGGAC
Organism: Streptomyces sp. NPDC005004; assembly: GCF_053600675.1. Lineage (NCBI taxonomy): Bacteria > Bacillati > Actinomycetota > Actinomycetes > Kitasatosporales > Streptomycetaceae > Streptomyces > Streptomyces sp. NPDC005004. The sequence goes on along the minus strand of NZ_JBSGAH010000028.1, from coordinate 10,546 downwards.
AGACCGGACATGGTCTTCGACTTGCCGGACTGGGCGTCGGCGAAGCCCGCGATGCCGGCCATGTGGTACGCGACGTCGGACGCGGCCGACTTCTGCGCCACACGGTTCCAGCCACGGATGAAGGACTCGGCGTCGACCGCCTCGCCGTTGCTGAACTTGGTACCCTTCTTGATCGTGAAGGTCCAGGTCTTGCCGTCGGCGCTGACCTTCTTCGACGTGGCGAGCTCCGGGATGACCTGACCGTCCGCGGAGGGCTCGTAAAGGCCCGTGAAGAGGTTGTCCGCGACGAGGGTGCCCTCGGACTCCTGCGCGTTGTAAGGGTCGATGGCCACCGGCTCGGTGATACCCAGCCGGAAGGTCCCGCCCTTCTGACCAGAGCCCTTGTTGCTACCGCCATCGTCACTGCTGCCGCAGGCAGTCGCGGCCAGGGCTATGACGATCGCGCCCGCGACCCACTTGGCGCTCTTGGCACCGCGCATGGGTTCCTCCTCCTGAGTATTTGTTCACCGCACGGGGAGTACCGGACATTCCGCAGCCGTCGAGGATTGAGGAAAGTCAAGTGCACCCGCAATGCTCGCGAGTCGGCGCCTCCCACGGCGCGTGACCCGTAGACCCGAGCTCTACGCGCCTAACTATCTGCCATGGCTTCACCGGCCGACCACAGTGATTTGGTCTCGGTTCGATCACACCTGGCGTTAACTTCTTCCGAAATCCGGACAAACAGATTGCCGAAAGATCCCTGCGAAACGGACTTGTTACACGAGTATCGGTCCGTGTCGTCCGAATAGCGGACATGCGATGAGGAAATGAGTTGCGCCCGGCGGTGGAGATCGATCTCGCACACCGCCCGCCCTCAAGCGCGGCGGAACGCCGACGGGTTGGGGCCCACGTCCGGCCAACCCTAGCGTCGCGAACATGCCCGAGCCGACGGAATCAGGCCATCACGGCAGACCCTAGGGAAAACCCTCTACGACCCTGACCTGGCACCCGGAGCCGGTGGAATTCGGAAACCTCGCCTCTGCGGACACCCCTCTTATAGGGCGACGCCCTCCCTTCCCCTTCCATAGGGCGGACGGCCTCTTCACGGGGCGGGTGACCTCGCCTCCGGCCACCCGCGTCGTCGATCACCCGCGGGCTTTCTCCGCGCACCCCTCCCGGCCCGATCTTCTTTGCATTCGCGATCTTCATGTCGGATTCAGCAGGAAAAGCGGCTTACGCCGGGAAACACCCCGCTTCGGGGGGCTTGGGAGGATGGCCCGGGCCACCCGGCGAGCCCCAGCGCGCTCCGGGACGTACGATGGGGTATGGCCGTGGCGTGTCCAGCCCGGCAGGGCCCGCGCAAACACAGACGTCCGCGCAGGGCAATCCTCATACTCCGGGAGTACGCCGCAATATGGCCACGCGCCACGACATCCGTAACGTCGCCATCGTCGCCCACGTCGACCACGGCAAGACCACCATCGTCGACGGCATGCTGAAGCAGGCCGGCGCGTTCGCCGCTCACCAGCTCGACTCCGTCGACGACCGGGTCATGGACTCGAACGACCTGGAGCGTGAGAAGGGCATCACGATCCTCGCCAAGAACACGGCGGTGAAGTACCACCCCAAGGACGGCGGCGAGCCGATCACCATCAACATCATCGACACCCCCGGCCACGCCGACTTCGGTGGTGAGGTCGAGCGCGGTCTGTCGATGGTGGACGGCGTGGTCCTGCTGGTGGACGCCTCCGAGGGCCCGCTGCCGCAGACCCGCTTCGTGCTGCGCAAGGCGCTCCAGCAGCGGCTGCCCGTCATCCTCTGCATCAACAAGACGGACCGCCCCGACTCCCGGATCGACGAGGTCGTCAACGAGACGTACGACCTGTTCCTGGACCTGGACGCGGACGAGGAGCAGATCGAGTTCCCGATCGTCTACGCCTGTGGCCGTGACGGCATCGCCTCGCTGACCAAGCCCGACGACGGCACGGTCCCCGCGGACTCCACCAGCCTGGAGCCGTTCTTCTCCACGATCCTGGAGCACATCCCGGCCCCCACGTACGAGGAGGACGCGCCGCTCCAGGCCCACGTCACCAACCTCGACGCGGACAACTTCCTCGGCCGTATCGCGCTGCTCCGTGTCGAGCAGGGCGAGCTGCGCAAGGGCCAGACCGTGGCCTGGATCAAGCGCGACGGCTCGATCCAGAACGTGCGCATCACCGAGCTGATGATGACCGAGGCGCTCACCCGCAAGCCCGCCGAGGTCGCGGGCCCCGGTGACATCTGCGCCGTGGCCGGTATCCCCGACATCATGATCGGCGAGACCCTGGCCGACACCGAGAACCCGGTCGCGCTGCCGCTGATCACGGTGGACGAGCCCGCGATCTCCATGACGATCGGCACCAACACCTCGCCGCTCGTCGGCCGCGGTGGCACGGGCAAGGGCGCGGACGCCAAGGCCGCGGTCAAGGACCGCAAGGTCACCGCCCGCCAGGTCAAGGACCGCCTCGACCGCGAGCTGATCGGCAACGTCTCGCTGCGCGTCCTCGAGACCGAGCGTCCCGACGCCTGGGAGGTCCAGGGCCGTGGTGAGCTGGCGCTCGCCATCCTGGTCGAGCAGATGCGCCGCGAGGGCTACGAGCTGACCGTCGGCAAGCCGCAGGTCGTCACCCAGATGATCGACGGCAAGGTCCACGAGCCGGTCGAGCGCATGACGATCGACGTTCCCGAGGAGCACATGGGCGCGGTCACGCAGCTCATGGGCGTCCGCAAGGGCCGCATGGACAACATGTCGAACCACGGCTCCGGCTGGGTCCGCCTGGAGTTCGTCGTCCCCTCGCGCGGTCTGATCGGCTTCCGTACCGAGTTCCTGACCCAGACCCGCGGCACGGGCATCGCCCACTCCATCCACGAGGGCCACGAGCCGTGGTTCGGCAACCTGCAGACCCGTAACAACGGCTCGCTGGTCGCGGACCGCTCCGGCGCCGTCACCGCGTTCGCGATGACGAACCTCCAGGAGCGCGGTGTGCTGTTCACCGACCCCGGCACCGAGGTGTACGAGGGCATGATCGTCGGCGAGAACTCGCGCTCCGACGACATGGACGTCAACATCACCAAGGAGAAGAAGCTCACGAACATGCGGTCCTCGTCGGCCGACTCGTTCGAGGCGATCGTCCCGCCGCGCAAGCTCTCCCTGGAGCAGTCCCTGGAGTTCTGCCGCGACGACGAGTGCGTCGAGGTGACCCCGGAGGCCGTGCGCATCCGCAAGGTCGTCCTCGACCAGAAGGAGCGCGGTCGCACCGCGAGCCGCGCCAAGCACGGCTGATCTTCCCCCGCAGTACGTGACGCCGGCCGCTCCTCGCTCCATTGCGAGGGGCGGCCGGCGCCGTTTTTTGGGGGGCGGTCAGCTCTTGGACGGGCTGGGCGAGACCTTCGCGCCCTTCTTCAGGAAGCCCATGTCCTCGTAGACCGGGGTGCGGAAGCCGAAGGCGCCCGCGTTGACCAGGTTCTTCCGGGCGCCGACGAGCTGGGGGCGCTGGTAGAGGGGGATGGAGCCCGCGGTCGCCCAGATGCGGGAGTCGGCCTTGCGGATGAGGTCGCGTGCCTCGTCGCTGTCGAGGGTGGCGGCAGCCTGGTCGAAGAGCTGGTCGACCTGGTCGGTGCCGAGACGGGTGTAGTTCTGCTCGATGTTCACCGAGCCGTCGGCGGACGCGGCGGGCTTGGCGTAGATCGGCCGGCCGTCGGTGGCCGGGAAGGCGGTGCCGGGCCAGGAGTACAGGGCGAGGTCGAAGTCGCCGGCCGCGATGTGGTCCTTGAAGTAGCTGTCGTCCGGGACCTTGGTGATCGTGGTGCGGATGCCGACCTTCTCCAGCATCGTGGTGATCTTGCGGGCGACGGCGTCCAGGGTCTGCGAGCCCGCGCCCGAGGGGAGCACGAAGCGCAGGTCGAGCGCCTGGCCGTCCTTGGCGAGCGGGCCGGTGACGGCGCCCGCCGGGGCGGCGGTGCCCTTCGGGGCGTAGGCTCCCGGCGCCCCGCCCTGCCCGGAGTACTGCTTGCCGTCGGAGCCCTTGCCGTCCGACTTCCCGGGGTGCTTGTTGTCCTCGCCGACGATGTACTCGCCGTCCTTGCCGCCGTCGGACTGGTCCTCGGCCGCCTTGGTCGCCTGCGGCCCGGCCGCCTTGTCCGGCTTCTTCTGCTTGACCGGGCCGCCCGGCACCCAGCCCGCCTCCGAGAGCAGGGCCTGGGCCTCCTTGGTGTCCTGTCCGCCGAGGGCGTCGCTGCCGTCGGCGTAGTCCGGCTGCCCGGCGAGCGCGAGGTGGCTGCCGACCGGTACGGCGGGCAGGCCGAGCGGGGTGAGGACGAGCTTGGCCAGCTCGGTGCGGTCCAGCGCGCGGGCCACGGCACGGCGGACCCGCTCGTCGGAGAGGAGGCCGCTCGCGCCGTTCATGGCGAGCTGGGTGTAGGCGGGCTCCAGGGACTTGCGGACGTCGTAGGAGCGCAGCGCCTCCTGCTCGTCCAGGTACCGGGTGATCGCCTTGCGCAGCGTCTTCTTCCCGGCGTGGACCTTCTCGGACTCCAGGCCGTGGGCGAGCGCCCAGGAGCGGAGCTTCTTCACGGAGGTCTTGCCGCCGCCCTGGAGCGGGCTGCCCGAGCCGTTGCCGCCGCTGGCGGAGCCGATCCGCTGGGCGTCGGCGGCGTCGATGTCCGCGAGGTCGACGGTGCCGTCGGCCAGCGCGGTGGTGCGGTCGGTGCGGGGCACCGCGTGCAGCACGATCTGGTCGAGCTTGGCGGACTCGCCCCACCAGCGCGGGTTGCGGGTGAGGACGACGTCCTTGGCGGCGGTGTCGACCTTCTCGACCCTGAAGGGGCCCGCGGTGGTCTTGAGCTGGCGGCGCGCGCCGTCGTTGAAGGCGTCCGGGGTGCCCATGACGTCCTTCGGGTACAGCGGGGAGAACAGTGACTTCCAGTCCGCGTAGGGGCGCGAGAAGGTGACCCGGACCTGGAGGTCGCTGGCGCCGCGCTCGATCTTCTCGATGCGGTCGTACCCGGCGTTGCGGGCGGTCCAGAAGGCGGTGTTCTTGCCGGACAGGGCGCGCCACTGGGCGACGAAGTCGGCGGCGCCGATCTCCCGGCCGTCGCTCCAGACCGCCTGCTGGTTCAGCTTGTACAGGACGACCTGGCGGGGCTCGGTCTCGATGACCTTGGCCGACTCCAGGTAGGCGGGGTCGGCCTCCGGGGCGCCGTTGGCGTCGAGGCGGAACATCGACGGCAGGACGGCCTGGGCGACCCGGGTGGTGCCCGTGTCGGCGTCGGCCTGGTAGGTGTTCAAGGTCTGCGGCACCGCGTCCACGGCCCACTTCAGGGTGCCGCCCTCGGCGACCTGGGTGCGGGCGGCGAGGGCGATGTCCTGCGGGGCCAGGGGGCGGTCGGCCTTGTCGTCCGAGCCGCACCCCGACAGGAGGGGTACCGCGAGGGCGCCCGCGGTGAGGAAGGTGACCGCGCGCATGACCGCGCGCAGGCCGACGCCGTCGTGGGACATCTGTGCTACCTCCGGGAAGCCGCGGACGTGAGGATCACTTTTGGCGGTATATGGAGCTGATCAGATCTATGGCCCCACTGAAAACGACCTTGTCGTTTGAACGGCGGCGACACGGCGGAGTCGTACGACAAGCCCACCCGTGCGGCGCAACCTGTCCGGGCGCGCGGGCGTGCGCCGCCGGAAAACACCGCCTCCCGCCCACTCGCGGCGCCGCCCGGCCGCCCATACGCTCCGAAATGTGACCAGCACACTGGGCCGCCCCCGCCATGCGACGGCGCACATACGCGTGCGTGTGGCTCACGCCCTGGCGGGCGGGACGGCGGCGGCGGTCTGGCTCCTGCTCCCGGCCACGGCCCACGCTCCGGGGCATCCGGTCACGGTCCCCACCTCGGTGTCCTCGACGGGGGTGTCCACGACCGCTTCCGCCCCCGTGGTCGCCGCCTCTTCCGGCACCGCCCCTGCGGCCGCCGCCTCCGAGACCGCGCGGCAGGACGGCTCCGCCGTCGACCTCGCCCTGCCGCTCGTCGTGGCCGTCGCCGCCGTGGTGGTCGCCGGGTACGGCTATGTACGGCGGACCCGGCGGGTGCGGACCCGGACGACCCCGGCGGTGATGCCGTCGGCGCCGCCCGCGCGGGACACCGGCGAGGCCGAGCGGCGGGCGCGGGAGGCGCTGGTGCGCGCCGACGACTGTGTACGGGCCTCGGCGGAGGAGCTGTCGTACGTCGCGGAGCCGGAGGGCGGACCGGCGCGTGAGGCGCTGCGCGCCGCCGAGTCGGAGCTGACGGCCGCCTTCGCGATCTTCCGGCGCTGCACGGAGGGCGTCCCCGAGGACGCGGACGCCCGGCGCCAGGCCCTGGTCGGCGTGGTCGGCCGGTGCGAGGAAGCCGGGCGGCGCCTGGACACGGAGGCCGCCGCCCTGGACCGGCTGCGGGGGCTTCAGGCGGGGGTGGGTCCGGCGCTCGGGGTCGCGGAGCGCCGTTTCCGCGAGCTGACCTCGCGGGCGGCGGCCGCACAGGGCACGGTGGCGGTGCTGCGGGAGCGCTACGGCGTACGAGCCGACGCGCACACCGAAGTGGCGCTGGACCGCCTGGTGTTCGCGACCGCCCGGCTCAACGAGACACGACGTGCCGCCGATTCGGGCGACGACCGCATGGCGGCCCGTCAGCTCCGCGCCGCCGAAGGCGCCATATCCCAGGCGGCCGTCCAGGTCGACGGCGTGGAACGGCTCGCGGCCCGGCTGGACGCGGCGGCCGCGCTGGTCCCGGTCGCGCTCGCCGCCGCCGAGGAGGACCCGGCGGCACCCGCCCGGGCCGGGGAGGTGCTGGCCGCCCGCGAGGCGCCCGCTCCGTACGACCCGCTGGACGCGCTGCGCCGGATCACGGGGGCCGTGCGGCGGCCGGGGGAAGCGCGGGCGGAGGTGTTGCGGGAGGCGGCGCGCCTGGTGGCCGAGGCGGCCACCGAGGAGGCGGCGGACTACCTCGCGGTGCGCCGGGGAGCGGTCGGCGCCGATGCCCGCACCCTGCTCGCGGCGGCCCGGCAGGCGCTCGCGGCGACGGACCGGCGCGCCGAGTACGACGCCGAGGCGGACGTGCTGGCCCGGCGCGCCCGGGAGTCGGCCGAGGAGGACGTGCGCGCGTACGCCTCTCCGTACGCCGAGGAACCCGGGCATCCCGCCGGGCTCGCCGGTGCCGTCCTCGGCGGGGTCCTGCTCGGCGAGGAACCGGACGGCGGCCCGCCGGCGAGCTACGGCGGCCCCGCGACACGGGACCGCCGACGGCTGTCCTGACCGTCCTGTCCCCCGGCCCGGGTCAGAACAGGCTCAGCAGCGCCTCCGCCGGGTCCGTCAGCGTGTGCTCGGCGCCCGGCAGCGGGAGTTCGAACCACACCGTCTTGCCGCGCGGGGTACGGCGCGAGCCCCAGGCCGCGCTGAGCAGCCCGACCAGCTGAAGTCCCCGCCCGCCCTCGTCGGTGTCGCGGGCGCGCCTGCGGCGGGGCTGGACCAGCCCTGCGTCCCAGACCTCGCAGACCAGGGTGCGGTCGAGCAGCAGCCGTAGTCTGATCTCGCCCTCGCCGTACCGCAGGGCGTTGGTGACCAGCTCGCTGACCAGCAGTTCCGTGGTGTCGACCAGGGGCTCCAGGTCCCAGGCGAGCAACTGGGTGCGGGCGTACTCGCGGGCGCGGCCCACGCTGCGCGGTTCGCGCGGCAGGGTCCAGTCGCCGACCGAATCGGCGGGCAGTCCCTGGACGCGGGCCATGAGGAGGGCGATGTCGTCCTCGCCGTGCCGGGTGTCCAGGCTGCTCAGGACGTGGTCGCACACGTCCTCCAGGGGCTGGGCCGGGTCGGTGAGCGCGCCCACGAAGGCTTGCAGTCCCTCGTCCAGGGGGTGGTCGCGGGACTCGACCAGGCCGTCGGTGTAGAGGGCGAGCAGGGCGCCCTCGGGGAGTTCGACCTCGACCTCCTCGAAGGGCTCGCCGCCCACGCCGAGCGGCATCCCGGGCGGCACGTCGAGCATCAGCGCGGACTCGCCGGGCTCCACCAGGACCGGGGGCAGATGGCCCGCGTTGGCGAAGGTGCAGCGCCGGGTGACGGAGTCGTAGACCGCGTAGACGCAGGTGGCGAGGTAGACCTCGCACAGGTCGGCGTCGCGCGGCTGGCGGGCGGCGCGGGTGGCCTGCTGGACGTTCCCCGAGGTGCCGAGGCCGCGGGCGATCTCGTCCAACGCCGAGAGGACCTCGGCCGGTTCGAGGTCGAGCAGCGCCAGCGTGCGCACGGCGGTGCGCAGTTCACCCATCGCGACGGCCGCGCGCAGACCGCGGCCCATCACGTCGCCGACCACCAACGCGGTGCGGTGGCCGGGCAGTTCGATGACGTCGAACCAGTCGCCACCCACCTCGGTGGCGGCGTTGCCGGGAAGGTAGCGGCAGGCGATGTCCAGCCCCGACGCCTCGGGGTCGTCGGGCGGGAGCAGGGACCGCTGGAGTATCAGGGCGCGTTCGTGCTCGCGGCGGTACAGGCGCGCGTTGTCCATGCAGACGGCGGCGCGCGCGGCGAGTTCGACGGCGAGGTCACGGTCGCGGTCCCCGAAGGGCTCGCTGCCCTTGGTGCGGGCGAACTGCACGATGCCCACCACGGTGTCGTGCGCGACCATCGGAACGGCCAGCGTGGACTGCACGAGCCCGCCCTCCCCGGCGGGCACGCGCTGCGGGCGGGCGGTGCGCAGGGCGTCCGCGCAGGCGGAGTTGAACGGGAAGCGGTGGACCGATCCGACCTCGACCGGTTCATCGGAGTCGTCGAAGGGCACGTCGGAGACGGCGCTGGCGAAGGCGACCCGGCGCAGCTCGGCGCTGCCGTCGGCCAGACCGGGCGGGTTCTCGTCGCCCGTGAGCAGACCCTGGCAGAGGTCGACGGTGGCCAGGTCGCAGAAGCCGGGGACGACCACGTCGAGCAGTTCGCGCGCGGTGGTCTCCAGGTCGAGGCTGTTGCCGATGCGGGCGCCGGCCTCGTTGAGCAGGGCGAGGTTGCGCCGGGCGGCGGCGGCCTCGCGGGCGGCGGCGCGACGGGCGGTGATGTCGGTGCCGAGCCAGGCGATGCCGATGGGGCGTCCGCTGCCGCTGTAGACGCGGTAGAGGTTGATCGACCAGTGCCGCCGCTCGTCGGAGCCGGGCACGAAGCCGGTGACGTGCATGTCGGTGATGGAGTCGCCCGTCTCCATCACCCGGCGCAGGGTGGCGGCGACCCGGTCGGCCTCGGCGCGCGGGAGATAGTCGTGAACTCCCTTGCCCCGGTGGTCGTCGGGCGTCCCGCCGAAGATGGACGCGAACCGCGCGTTGGCCCGGCGGACCGTCAGATCGTCGTCGATCAGCAGGAAGCCGAAGGGAGATTGGCCGAATATCGCCTGCGAGGCGGCGAGATCGGTCTCGATGCTGCGCAGGGTGCGGATGTCCACGACGATGCAGACGGCGGCGTTCTCCCCGTCGGCGGTCCTCGTGGGCATGACGTAGACCTCGGCCAGCCCCTCCTCGCCGCGCGTGCCGTCCTCGCGGTCCGGCATCCGGAAGGGGACCACGCCGGTCCACTCCCGCCCGTCCAGGATCTCGGCCATCTTACGGTGGCCGCGAATGTGCAGGTCGGGGTCGACGAACGCCTCGATGGGGTCCGTGCCGACGGCGCGTTCGGCCGGGACGCCGAGGAGTTGCTCGGCCCGCAGGCTCCACTGCTCGACCAGGCCGCCGGGGCCGATGGAGAAGGACGCCACCTTGATGTACTCGTAGATGGAGCCGGGCGGGCTGCTCTGCCACAGGTCGGCGGACGGCGTCTCACCGCGCGCGGCGGCAGCCGCGACCTCACTCCTGGCGCCGTCCGACGGGTCCTCGGACTCCGTGGCCTTCGCTGGTATCTCGCTCACGCGAACCGTCCCCTCCAGCTCACCGCGTCCGGCACCGGTCACCGGGGGCGGCTGCCCGCAGTATCCAGCACTACGGCGCCGTAGGACACGGTGTTCACGATCACAGCTCGGTGCGGGTGAGTTCCGGACCGGGCCGCGACAACACTTCCACTCTTCTAACCAGGGAACACGTCCTCGAATCACCCACACGGGCACGCGTCGTCGGCGTGGTGTGCGGCGCCACCGGCGCACGGCGCGGCGCGCCCCCGGTTCACCCCGGCACCGTGAGTTCGAACCACACGGTCTTACCGGTCTCACCAGGACGGGTGCCCCAGCGCTGCGAGGCGCCCGCGACCAGTTGCAGTCCGCGGCCGCTCTCGTCCTCGGGGCGGGCGATCCGCTCGCGCGGCGGGTCGGGCAGCGGGTCGGAGACCTCGACCAGGAGGGAGCCGTCGAGTCCTGCCGGGCGTACCAGACGGACGCCGATGGGGCCGGTGGCGTGTCGCAGGGAGTTGGTGACCAGCTCGCTGACCAGCAACGCCGTCAGCTCTGCGAGGCTGTCCAGGTCCCAGTGGCGCAACTGGCCGCGGACGGCGGCGCGGGCGGCGCGCACCGCGCCCGGCTCCGCGGCGAACGTCCATTCGGC
>NZ_JBSGAH010000027.1:0-66527 GCF_053600675.1 Streptomyces sp. NPDC005004 | reverse complement strand
TCCCTTCGGTGTTTCCGACTCTATCAGATCTTTTTCCGATCCGATTTCCTCGGTGCTTTCCAGGTTCTCGCTTTCGCGTTTCCCTTTCCGGCGGTCCAAACTCTACCAGGGTTTTTCCGGCCCTCTGAACCATCCTTTCCGCAGACATGCGGAAGGTGATCCACAGATAGGATCTGACGAGTTTGGGTGCTGCCACCAGAGGCACGCTTTCGCGCCGCCTCTCTCGGGCAGGACGACGACTGTACACAAGTCCCGGCGGCAGCGCAAACCGTTGCTGTTGGTGGTCTAGACCACTACCTGGTAGCTTCTCCGCAGAACTGCGACTACAACTGGCATACGCTGCTGCTCAGTGCGCTGTCCGGGACAGGCGGTGACGGCGCGTATGCACCCCCACTCCTTGGGAGGCCACCCATGACCACCGTGACGTCCCCGCTCGCCGGACGCGCCCTCGGACTGGCCGACGTGCCCGATCCGGTCTTCGCCGGGGCCATGGTCGGCCCGGGCACCGCCATCGACCCCGTGCGCGAGCCCTCCGAGGCCGTCTCCCCCGTGGACGGCGTCATCGTCTCCCTTCACCCGCACGCGTTCGTCGTGGTGGACGACGAGGGGCACGGCGTGCTCGTACACCTCGGCATCGACACCGTCCAGCTCAACGGCGAGGGCTTCGAGCTTCTTGTGAACAAGGGGGACAGGGTGAAGCGCGGCCAGAGCATCGTGCGCTGGAACCCCGCCGCCGTGGAGACAGCCGGCAAGTCCCCGATCTGTCCGGTCGTGGCCCTGGAGGCGACGGCCGAGTCCCTTTCCGAGGTGGTCGAGAGCGGCCAGGTGCAGCAGGGCGACAGCCTCTTCTCCTGGTCCTGACCACAGCCGCCGTCTGACGGCGTACATGAATACCCACTCGGCGGCGGGGGCCGCCGCACTAAGCGGAGACGGTGAGATGGAGACAACGCTGCGGGGCGTCGGGGTCAGCCACGGTGTGGCGATCGGCGAGGTCAGGCACATGGGAACGGCGGTGCTGGAGCCGCCGGCCAAGCAGATCGCGGCCGAGGAGGCGGAGCGCGAGCAGGCTCGCGCGCGCCAGGCCGTGGACGCGGTGGCGGCCGACCTGGTGGCACGCGGCAACCTGGCGGGCGGCGAGGCCCAGGCCGTCCTCGAGGCTCAGTCCCTCATGGCGCAGGACCCCGAGCTGATGGCGGACGTGGACCGGCGGATCACCGCGGGCAGTACGGCGGAGCGCGCGGTGTACGACGCGTTCGCGGCGTACCGCGAGCTGCTGGCCGCCGCCGGTGAGTATCTGGCGGGCCGGGTGGCCGACCTCGACGACGTGCGGAACCGGATCGTGGCCCGGCTGCTCGGCGTGCCGATGCCGGGTGTGCCGGACAGTGACGAGCCCTATGTACTGGTGGCCCGGGACCTGGCTCCGGCGGACACCGCGCTGCTCGACCCGGCGCTGGTGCTCGGCTTCGTGACCGAGGAGGGCGGGCCGACCAGCCACAGCGCGATCCTGGCTCGGGCGCTCGGTGTGCCGGCCGTGGTGGCGCTGCCGGGCGCGGTCGAGCTGGCCGAGGGTTCACTGGTCGCCGTGGACGGCAGCACGGGTGACGTGTTCGTGAACCCGAGCGAGGAGACGAGGACGCGGCTGGAGGCCGCCGCCGCCGCGCGGGTGGCCGCGCTGTCCTCCGTCAGTGGCCCGGGTGCCACGGCCGACGGGCACATGGTGCCGCTGCTCGCGAACGTCGGCGGTCCGGCGGACGTGCCCGCGGCCGTGGAGGCAGGGGCCGAGGGTGTGGGTCTGTTCCGCACCGAGTTCCTGTTCCTGGACGACAGCAAGAACGCGCCTTCGGAGGAGAAGCAGGTCGAGGCGTACCGCCAGGTCCTGGAGGCGTTCCCCGAGGGTCGTGTCGTCGTGCGCGTGCTGGACGCGGGTGCGGACAAGCCGTTGGACTTCCTCACCCCCGCCGACGAGCCCAACCCGGCGCTGGGTGTGCGCGGTCTGCGGACCCTCCTCGACCACCCGGAGATCCTGCGCACGCAGCTGACCGCGCTGGCGAAGGCCGCCGAGGGGCTGCCGGTGCGCCTTGAGGTCATGGCGCCGATGGTGGCGGACCGGGCGGACGCCAAGGCGTTCGCGGACGCCTGCCGTGAGGCGGGGCTGAACGCGAAGTACGGCGCGATGGTGGAGATCCCCTCGGCCGCGCTGCGGGCGCGCTCGATCCTCTCGGAGGTCGAGTTCCTGTCGCTGGGCACGAACGACCTCGCGCAGTACACGTTCGCCGCCGACCGGCAGGTGGGCGCGGTGTCGCGGTTCCAGGACCCGTGGCAGCCCGCGCTGCTCGACCTGGTCGCGCTGTCGGCGGAGGCGGCGAAGGCCGAGGGCAAGAGCTGCGGTGTGTGCGGTGAGGCCGCGTCCGATCCGCTGCTGGCGTGTGTGCTGACGGGTCTGGGTGTCACCTCCCTCTCCATGGGTGCGGCGTCGATTCCTTATGTGCGGGCGACGCTGGCGCAGTACACGCTGGAGCAGTGCGAGCGTGCCGCGGTCGCGGCGCGTGCGACGGACAGCGCCGACGAGGCGCGGGCGGCGGCGCAGGCCGTGCTGTCCGGCGAGTAACGGCCACCGGTCTTCCGGCGCAGGGGCGCCCCGCCTTCGGGTGGGGCGCCCCTCGGCGTTTCCCTGACGCGTTCCTCAGTGCCGGTGCTCGGGGCCATCCTCTCCGAGGTCGGGGGCCGCGCAGTAGTCGACGCCGGATTCGGGGGCGACGAGGTCGCCGGATTCGGCGTCGGTGCAGTAGGCGTCGAAGACCTCGGCGGCGGTGAGGGGTTCGAGTGCGCCCGCGCGGATGCGCCAGCCGTGGACGCGGTCGGGTCGGCCGGGGGCGGTGGTGCGCATGACGAGGCCGCCGGGACTGCGGGTGGCGAGGCCGAGGGCGAGGACGCTGGTGAATTCGATGGCCTCGGCCTGGTCGGGTTCGGCGGGTCCGGTGTCCTGTCGGTCGGCGTGGAGCACGGCGACGAGGGTTTCGGGTGGGCCGGAGACGCTGCACACGAGGTGCTGGTCGCCGGGTGGCGCTGCTTCGAGGACGCGGGCGAGGAGTGCGGCGGCGCGGATGAAGGCGGCGCGTCCGATGTCCTCGCCGCAGGTGGGGCAGGGTCCGAGGCGGGTGAGCAGGGTGGTGGCGTACTCCCAGGTGGCCTGGCGGACCGCCGCGTCGACGAGCGCGGGCAGCAGGGTGGTGAGGGGCTGGCCCTCGTAGGCGAGGGTGGGGCCGAGGTTCGCGAGTTCGGCGGTGAAGCGGCTCCGGTTGGCCGGGGCTCCGGGGTCGAGGCCGTCGGCGGTGCAGTACTCGGCGTACTCCTCGGGGTCGAAGAGGGCGAGCGTGGTGTGGCTGCCCTGTGCGGTGCGGGACTTGAGGACGGCTTCGAGGTTCTTCAGGTAGGCCGGGTGGTCGTCGAAGGGGAAGCTGTCGTAGCGCCGCATGGTCTGGAAGTCGTGGGCGTCGGTGAGGAGGCCGACGGTGCCGGCGATCTCGCGGTGCAGGGCGCGTCGCTGGGTCCGCTGGTCGGTGTGTGTCATGTGATGCCCCCGTGATGCTCGGTCGATCGATGCTCACTCACCGTAGCCGTGGGCACTGACAATGGGGCGGGGCGGAGTCGGTCGCGGATCAGGCGGTGCTGGATTCCGCAGGTCAGGGCGATGGTGGTGCCGAGGGCGGTCCAGCCGAGGGGGCCGAGGGCGAGGGCGGCGGTGACGGCGAGGGGGCCGAGGGAGCGTTGCGCGGCCTGGGCGAGGCCGTGGACGCCGAGGTAGGCGCCCTGGGCGTCGTCGGGGGCGAGGGCGACGGAGAGTTCCCAGGAGATGGTGGCGTGCAGCATCTCGGCGAGGGTGAAGAGGGCGGCAGCGACGGTGAGCAGGCAGGTGGCGCGGAGGGGGTCGCCGGTGGCGGAGAGGGTCATGGCGAGGCCGCCCGCGGCGAACACGGCGGAGAGCGGCAGAAGGAGCCGGCGGGATGCGTCGGTGGTGGCGCCGAAGCGGGAGAGCGGCACTTGGAAGGCGACGACCAGCACGCTGTTGAGCACGAGCAGCAGGGGCGCGAGGCCGTGCGGGACGCCTGGGGTGTGGGCGATCCAGAGTGGCAGGCCGACCTTGAAGTAGGTGTCGTCCAGGAAGAGGACGGTCTCGGTGCCGACGTAGGCGAGGTAGGTGCGGTCGCGCCAGGGGCTGCGGGGGCGGGTGCGTGGGGTGTCCTCGGCGGTGGCGGCGACGCGGCTCGGGGAGGGGGGTTCGGCGCAGGTCAGGGTGAGGAGGGCGACGAGGACGAAGGAGAGCGCGTCGCCGGAGAGGAGCCAGCGGTAGGCGGTGGTCGTGCCGAGGGTGAGGGCGGCGGCCGCGGCGAGGCCGCCGAGCGCCCATCCCGCGTTGGAGGCGGTGCGGTTGATGGCCTGGTAGCGGACGCGGTCGGGTCCGGCGACGCGGGTCGCGTAGAGCTTGGTGAGGATGCTGGCGGCGCGGTCGCCGAGGGCGCCGAGGGCGGAGTAGGCGACGAGCAGGCCGTAGTGGTCCGTGGTGAGGAGCGCGAACGAGGCGAGTGCGCGCAGGAGTTGGAGGCCGACCAGGACGTGGGTGAGCGGGAGCCGGTCGGCGATGCGGCCGCCGAGGGGTGCGCCCGCGATGCCGGCGGCGCCCGCGATCGCGGCGAGGGCGCCGACCTGGGCAGCGGAGAGGTGGGAGACGTAGGTGAAGTACAGGACGGAGACGGAGGCCCACAGGCCGCTGCCGATGCGGTCGAGGAAGGTGACGGCGAGCATCCGGCGTCCGTCGCGGCCTCCCGGTATGCGTGGTCGGTGGATGGCTGACCCGGGCTTCGCGGCCACGGTTCCCCCTTGCCTCGAATTCTGTACTGATACATAATCAGCAACGTGGCAACACAATATGAGATCAGCGGTACGACCGCCAAGGGGATTACGCGCTCCGTAGAACAGGGCGTGTCCGAGGGTGCGTTGGCACCGGGGGCGGCGCTGCCCCCGGTGCGGCGGCTCGCGGAGGAGCTGGGGGTGAGCGCGGGCACGGTCGCCACCGCGTACAAGGAGCTGCGGCGGCGCGGGATCGTCGTCACGCTCGGCCGGGGCGGCACGGTCGTGGCGGAGGCCCCCTCGGTCGCGTCCCGGCGGCCGCCCAAGGTGCCCGAGGGGCTGCGGGACTTGGCGGGCGGGCACCCGGATCCGGCGCTGCTCCCCGCGCTGGTGCCGCCCTCGCGCCTGTCCCCCGGCGTCCGCTCGCACCGCTCCACGCCCCGGCTCGCGCGGCTGGAGGACGCGGTGCGCGCGTGGCTGGGGGCGGACGGGGTGCCGGTGGAGCACGTGACGTTCGCGCACGGGGCGCTGGACTTCATCGGCCGGGTGCTCTCCGCCGAGCTGCGCCCCGGGGACGCCGTGGCGATGGAGGACCCCGGTTATCACCATCTGCTCGACCTGGTGGCGGCGTTGGGGCTGCGGTCGGTGTCCGTCGCCGTGGACGACGAGGGGATGCGGCCCGAGCAGTTGCGGAGCGCGCTGCGGGCCGGGGTGCGCGCGGTGGTGCTCAGTCCCCGGGCGCAGAATCCGTTCGGCGGGGCCTTCTCCACGGCGCGCCGGGACGCGCTGGCCGAGGTGCTGCGGGAGGCGCCGGACGTGCTGGTGGTGGAGAACGACCACGCCTCCGACGTGTCCGGAGCGCCGCTGCGCACGCTGTCCGGAGCCGGTCTCGCCCGCTGGGCGCACGTGCGGACGGTGAGCAAGTTCCTCGGCACCGACCTGCGGTGGGCGGCCGCCGCGTGCGACCCGGTGACGCTGGCCCGGCACGACGGGCGGCTGCTGCTGACCTCGGGCTGGGTCAGTCATCTGCTCCAGGAGACCGCGTACGGCCTGCTGACGGACGAGAGCACCCGGGGTCTGGTGACCCGGGCGCGTGCCGCGTACGCCGAGCGCCGGATGGCTCTCGCGGGGGCGCTGGCCGAGCGGGGTGCCCCGGCTCACGGGGTGAGCGGGCTGAATCTGTGGGTGCCGGTGCGCGACGAGTCGGCGGTGGTGAACGGGCTGCGTTCGCGCGGCTGGTGGGTGGCGGCCGGGGCGCGGTTCCGGCTGGCCTCGGCGCCGGGGGTGCGGATCACCACGGCGGACCTCGAACCGCCGGAGGCGGCGCGGCTGGCCTCGGACTTCGCGGCCGTGCTGGGCGAGTCCGAGGCCACCTACGGGGGTTGACCGGGGTCAGGTGCGCTTGCGGGCCAGTTCCTCGTAGAAGCCGAGCAGGCTCAGGTCGTCGATGGAGCCGGGGTTGACCGCCTTCTCCAGCGGGGTGCCCTGGAGGAGGCGTTTGACCGGGACCTCGATGCGCTTGCCGGTGAGGGTGTGCGGGACGCCGGGGACCTCGATGATCTCGTCCGGGATGTGGCGCGGGGAGAGCTGCTCCCGGATGGCCTTCCTGACGCGGTCGCGCAGGGCGTCGTCCAGGACGGTGTCGGGGGCGAGGTGGACGAAGAGGGGCATCCAGTAGCCGCCGTCGGGCTGTTCGATGCCGATGACGAGGGACTCCTTGATCTCGGGCAGCCGCTCGACCACCTCGTAGATGTCGGCGGAGCCCATGCGGACGCCCTGGCGGTTGAGGGTGGAGTCCGAGCGGCCGTGGATGATCACCGAGCCGCGTGAGGTGACGGTGATCCAGTCGCCGTGGCGCCAGACGCCGGGGTAGGTCTCGAAGTAGCTCTCGCGGTACCGGCTGCCGTCGGGGTCGTTCCAGAAGCGGACCGGCATGGAGGGCATGGGGTTGGTGACGACCAGTTCGCCGACCTCGTCCACCAGGGGCTTGCCGCTGGGGTCCCAGGACTGGAGGTCGGTGCCGAGGCCGGGCGCCTGGAGTTCGCCGGTGTGGACCGGCAGGGTCGGCACGGCTCCGGCGAAGCAGGAGCAGACGTCGGTGCCGCCGCTGACGGAGGCGATCCAGAGGTCGTCGCGGACCTCGTCGTGCAGCCAGCGGAAGCCGTCGGGGGGCAGCGGGGAGCCGGTGGTGGCGACGCACTGGACCGTGGAGAGGTCGAAGTCGCGGGCGGGGTGCACGCCGGCTTTCCGGCAGGCCATGACGTAGGCGGCGGAGGTGCCGTAGAGCGTGGCGCGGGTGCGCTCGGCGACGCGCCACTGGGCGCCGGTGTCGGGGAAGCCCGGGCTGCCGTCGTACAGGACGATCGTCGTGCCGGTGAGCAGACCGGAGACGAGGAAGTTCCACATCATCCAGCCGGTCGAGGTGTACCAGAAGAAGCGGTCCTCGGGGCCGAGGTCGCAGTGCAGGCCGAGCTGCTTGAGGTGCTCGACGAGGATGCCGCCCTGGGACTGGACGATGGCCTTGGGCAGTCCGGTGGTGCCGGAGGAGTAGAGCACCCACAGGGGGTGGTCGAAGGGGACCTGTTCGAAGACGGGCTCGGTGTCGTCGGCGGTCAGCGCCGACCAGTCGAGGGCGCCCTCGGGGGCGTCGGTGCCGAGGAGCGGGATGTGGACGACCGCGCGCAGGGTGGGCAGTTCGCGGCGCAGTTCGGCGACGGTGTCGCGGCGGTCGTGCTCCTTGCCGCCGTAGCGGTAGCCGTCGACCGTGAACAGGACGACGGGTTCGACCTGCTGGAAGCGGTCGAGGACGCTGCGGGCGCCGAAGTCGGGGGCGCAGGAGGTCCACACGGCGCCGACGGCGGCGGTGGCGAGCAGGGCGACGACGGCCTCGGGGATGTTGGGGAGGTAGCCGCTGACGCGGTCGCCGGGGCGTACGCCGAGGTCGCGCAGGCGGGCGGCCAGCGAGCCGACCTGGCGGCGCAGCTCGGCCCAGGTGACGGGGCGCGGTTCGTGGGTCTCGTCGACACGGAGGAGGGCCGCGTCGTCCGGGCGCTCCGCGGCGGCGCGCAGGGCGTGTTCGGCGTAGTTGACGGTGGCGCCGGGGAACCACTGGGCGCCGGGCATGGAGCGGTCGCCGAGCACGCGCGCGTACGGCGTGCCGAAGCGGACGTCGAACCACTCGGTGACCGCCCGCCAGAAGGACTCCGGCTCGGTGACGGACCACTGGTGCAGCGCGAAGTAGCCGCCGTCGGCGGGGGCGCCGTGGTGGTCGGCGGCCCATGCCTGGAACCGGGTGATGCGGGCCCGGTCGATCCGTTCGGGATCGGGCTGCCAGAGCGGCTGGGGGTTCGCGGTGGACATGGGGCGGCTCCCGGGCTGTACGCGTCGTTGCGTCTCCTGCGTCCGCGCCGAGGTGTGTGCGGGACGGCTGACAGGGACGATGCCATGTGATCGACTTCTGCACCAGGGCACGCCCCACACAGTCGGGGCCGGTTATATGTGGTCCGGGCCTGGGTGAACGGCAGTTGAACGGCCCGCCCGGGTGGGGCGCTCAGTGACAGGGTGAGCAGCATGGACGGTCGTGACCTGGTGCGTTCGATGGGTGAGGTCGGTTCGGGGCGGGCAGCCCGGGCGGTGCGGACGTGGCGGGCCGCCTGGCGCAGGCGGCGTGCCGACGCCGTGGGGCTGCCGCCGCGCGGGGCTGAGCGGGCGCGGGTGCCGGGGCAGGTGCGGGAGTCGGTGCCGGAGCCGGGCGGCGGGGTGCTGCGGTTCGAGCGGTCGGAGCTGCGGATCGTGGTGACGGCGGGCGGCGCCGTGTTCTGGGGCTGGGACGGGGCGGGACCCGAGCCGTCGTACGCGCTGGCCGGGGGCTGCCCCGAGGCCGACCCCCGGGTGGTTCTCGAGCCGGACAAGGACGGCGGCTGGCGGGTGGTGTCCGAGCGGGCCACGGTGACGGTCTCGCGGCACGGGGCGGTGGAGGTGTGCACGCCGGGCGGGGTGGTGCTGCGGCGGGATCTGCCGCCGCGCTGGTGGGAGCCGGTCGGCGGGGGTGAGGCGCGGTGGACGCTGCGCTCGGAGGTGGCGGCGGACGCACGGTTCTTCGGCCTGGGAGGCCGGGCGTCGGGTCCTCGGCTGAGGGACGGCGCGTACCGGTTGTGGAACGCCGGCCCCGGGCAGGGGGGCGAGCCGCGCACCGCCGTGCCGGTGCAGTTGGTGGTGGCGGACGCGGGGGCGCATCTGGTGTTCCACGACACGACGTGGGACGGCACGGTGATCCTGCGGGAGGGCGAGGAGGGTGCCGGGTCGGGGCACGACCGGGCGGGGCGCTGCGAGGTGCGGATGGACGGGGGTCCGCTGCGCTGCTGGGTGGTGGTGGGCACTCCCGCGCGCGTCCTGGGCACGTGGGCGTCGCTGACGGGTGCGGCCGCGCTGCCGCCGGCGTGGGCGCTGGGACACCATCACGTGCCGGGGCGGCTGAGCGGCGAGGAGGAGCTGCGGCGACTCGTCGCGGGGTACCGGGAGCGGGAACTGGCGCTGGACGCGGTGCATCTGGGGGCCGGGTGGCACGGCGAGGCGTTCACCCTGGACGAGGAGCGGTTCCCGAAGCTCGCGGTGGTGGCCGAGGAACTGGCGCGGGACGGGATACGGCTCGTGTCGGAGACCGCTCCCGCCGTGCGGGCGGTGCCGGGCGGGGCGGTGCTCGCGTCGGGGTCCGCGGCGGACGCGTTCGTGCGGGACGGCTCCGGGCGAACGGTGCGGGGCGAGGCGTGGTGCGGGGAGTCGTACTTCCCCGACTTCACGCACGCGCGCGTCCGCGCCTGGTGGGGCGGGCTGCACCGGGAGCGGCGGGAGCAGGGGTTCGCGGGTGTGTGGCACACCATGGACGCGCCGACGGTGCTGAGCGCCTTTGGTGAGCCGACGTTGCCGCGTTCGGCGCGGCACGCGCTGGAGGGGCGCGGTGGTGATCACCGGGAGGCGCACAACGTGTACGGCCTCTCCATGGCGCGTGCCGCGTACGAGGGGCTGCGCGAACTGGCGCCCCGGGAGCGGCCCTTCGTGGTGTCCGGGGCCGGCTGGGCGGGGGCGCAGCGCTACGGCGGGGTGTCGGCCGGGGGCGCGGTCACGGACTGGCCGGGGCTGCGGGCGTCGTTGGCGGAGGTGCTGGGTCTCGGACTGTGCGGGGTGCCGTACGCGGGAGTGGACGTCGACGGGGGCGTGGCGCCGGAGCTGTATCTGCGGTGGCTGCAACTGGGCGCGTTTCTGCCGCTGTTCCGTACGCGCGCGCGGGGGCGTGCCGGGGCCGGGGAACCGTGGGAGGTCGGTCCGGCGGTACTGGAGCACGTGCGCGGGGCGCTGGCGGAGCGGCGGCGGCTTTCGCCGTACTTCGTGACGCTGGCGCACCTGGCGCGGCGGACCGGGACGCCGTGCGTACGGCCGGTGTGGTGGGGGGCGCCGGAGGACCGGGCGCTGCGGGACTGCGGGGACGCGTTCCTGCTCGGGGACGCGCTGCTGGTGGCGCCGGTGCTGGCGCCGGGGGCGGACCGGCGGGCGGTGCGGCTGCCGCGCGGGCGCTGGTACGACACGGCGACGGAGCGGGTGTACGAGGGTCCGGCGCAGGTGCTGGTGGAGGCGCCGATGTCCCGGATACCCGTGCTCGCGCGCGCGGGTGCGGTGCTGCCGGTGCGGGGGGCGGACGGCGGGACGGAGCTGGAGGTATGGGCTCCCGCCGAGGGGCGCACGGGCGGCGGACTCGTGGTGCGGGACGCGGGCGACGGCTGGGAGAAGGCGGGCACCGAGCGGTACGCGGTGCGCCGGCGGGGTGCGGAGGTGGTGGTCACCCTGGAGGGGGAGGACGGCTCGGCGGAACCGTCCTGCCCGGTGCGGATACGGGGGCTGGGGTGAGCGGGGCGGGTCAGATGTAGCGGCCCTCGAACCAGGCCCGCGCGGCGAGGGTGTGCAGCGGGAAGGCGAGTTCGTCGGGGGTGCGCAGCAGGTGCCAGCCCTCGGTCTCGTCGGTCGCGGCGGAGGCGGGGAGGGTGTCGGCGGGGCGTTCCGGCAGGAGCCCGAAGAGGAGGAGGTGGCCGTCGGGGGCGCTCATGGCGTCCATGAGCCGCACGTCCCGGGCCGCCGCCTCGATGCCGGTCTCCTCCTTGAGCTCGCGGACGAGGGCGTGCCGCCAGTCCTCGCGGTCGTCGACGTAGCCGCCGGGCAGGGCGATGCCGCCGCGCTCGGGACCGACGGTGCGGGTGATGACGACCAGCGCGGTGCCCTGGGTGTCGTAGACGGGCTGGAGCGCGACGGCCACGGGCAGCGGGTTGCGGTAGGCGACGGTGCCGCAGGCCGGGCAGGTGCGCGGCCAGCCGGTGATGCTCTCCCCGTAGGGGGCTCCGCAGCTCGAACAGTGCGAGCCGGGCGCGGAGTTGACAGGTGAGTGCTGAGATTCGGACACGCGCGGACTGTATCCGATCAGAGGTGGGGCGTCTCCTGTCGCCTCTTCAGTCGCCTCTTCTGTCGTCTCTTCTGTCGTCTCTTCTGTCGTCGGGGGTTCATGGTGGACGCCGGAGGCGCGGTCAGCCGGTGACGGTGCGGCGGCGTTCGGCGGCCTGCTCCATGGCGTGCCGTACGACCCCGATGAGGACCTCCTTGACCGACTCGCGATCGCGGGCGTCGCACAGCAGCAACGGCACACCGGGATCGAGGTCGAGAGCCTGGCGGACCGTCTCCGCCGGGTAACGGTCGGCGCCCTCGAAGCAGTTGACGGCGATGACGAAGGGGATCGCGCGCCGCTCGAAGTAGTCGACGGCGGCGAAGCAGTCCTCCAGGCGGCGGGTGTCGGCGAGGACGACCGCGCCCAGCGCGCCCTCCGACAGTTCGTCCCACATGAACCAGAACCGCTCCTGCCCCGGCGTGCCGAACAGGTAGAGCACGAGGTCCGCGCGCAGGGTGATGCGGCCGAAGTCCATGGCGACCGTGGTGGTGTGCTTGCCCTCGATGCCGCTGAGGTCGTCCACGGGGCGCCCGGCCTCGGTGAGGAGTTCCTCGGTGCGCAGCGGGCGTATCTCGCTGACCGCGCCGACCAGGGTGGTCTTGCCGACGCCGAAGCCGCCCGCCACCAGGATCTTGAGCGTGACGGGCTCGACCGGGGGCTTGGCGCGTTCAGGTCGTCGGAAGACCATCGGTCTCTTCTCCTGCTCGGTGGTGGTCGGAGGACGGCGGGCCGTAGCCGCCGCCACCGGGGGTTTCGATGACGAGTACGTCGCCGGGTCCGACCTCGGCCGAGCCGCTGCCGCCCAGATCGGTCACGGTGCCGTCGGCGTGCTCCACCCGGTTGGCGCCGAGCGCGCCGGGCGCGCCGCCCGCCATGCCGTAGGGCGGGACACGGCGGTGCTGGGAGAGCGTGGAGACGGTCATGGGCTCCAGGAAGCGGATCCGGCGCACCACGCCGTCGCCGCCGCGCTCTTGGCCCGCGCCGCCGCTCCCCCGCCGTACGGCGAACTCCTCGAGGCGGACGGGCAGCCGCCATTCGAGGATCTCGGGGTCGGTGAGGCGGGAGTTGGTCATGTGGGTCTGTACGGCGTCGGCGCCCGGGTAGCCGGGTCCGGCGCCGGAGCCCGAGGCGACCGTCTCGTAGTACTGGTGGCGTTCGTTGCCGAAGGTGACGTTGTTCATGGTGCCCGAGCCCTCGGCCTGGACACCGAGCGCGGCGTAGAGGGCGCCGGTGAGGGCCTGGGAGGTCTCGACGTTCCCGGCGACGACGGCGGCGGGCGGCTCGGGCGCGAGCATCGAGCCGGACGGCACGACGATGTCCAGTGGGCGCAGACAGCCGTCGTTGAGCGGGATGTCGTCCGCGACCAGGGTGCGGAAGACGTAGAGGACGGCGGCGTGGACGACCGAGGTGGGGGCGTTGAAGTTGGTGCCGAGCTGGGGTGAGGTGCCGGTGAAGTCGATGGTGGCGCGGCGTGCGGCGCGGTCCACGCGCACGCGCACGCGGATGACCGCGCCGGAGTCGGTCTCGTAGGCGTACTCGCCATCGTCCAGGGCGTCGATGACACGGCGGACCGCTTCCTCGGCGTTGTCCTGGACGTGCCGCATGTACGCCTGGACGACGTCGAGGCCGAACTCCTCGATCATCCGGCGCACTTCGTCGACGCCCTTCTGGTTGGCGGCGATCTGGGCGCGCAGGTCGGCGAGGTTGGTGCGGACGTTGCGGCTGGGGTACGGCGCCTCGGTGAGCAGGCGGCGGGTCTCCTCCTCGCGGAGGCGGCCGTCCTCGGTCAGCGGCCAGTTGTCGAAGAGGACGCCCTCCTCGTCGATGGTGCGGCTGTGGGCGGGCATGGAGCCCGGCGCGATGCCGCCGATCTCGGCGTGGTGGCCGCGTGAGGCGACGTGGAAGAGGACGGGGGGCTCACCGTCCGTGCCGGTCGCGTCGTCGGCGCCGAACACCGGGGTGATCACGGTGACGTCGGGGAGGTGGGTGCCGCCGTGGTACGGGTCGTTGACGGCATAGGTGTCGCCCGGGCGCATGGCGGGGCCCCGGCGGCGGACGACCTCCTTGACGGCGGTGCCCATGGAGCCCAGGTGGACGGGGATGTGGGGGGCGTTGGCGACCAGGTTTCCGTCCGGGTCGAAGAGGGCGCAGGAGAAGTCCAGGCGTTCCTTGATGTTGACGGACTGGGCCGTGGATTCGAGCCGGGCGCCCATCTGTTCCGCGATCGACATGAAGAGGTTGTTGAAGACCTCCAGCAGCACCGGATCGACTTCCGTGTCCGGCCGGGAACTCTGCGTGACGGAGGTCCGTTCCATGACCAGATGTCCGTCGTCGTTCGCCGCGGCCCGCCAGCCGTCGTCGACCACGGTGGTGGACCCGGCCTCGGTGATGACCGCGGGGCCGGCGACGGTCTCGCCGGGAGGAAGCGCCTCGCGGCGGTGGAGGGGTACGTCGCGCCAGGTGCCGCCGGTGTGGAGGCGGGCGGTGCCGGGTTCGGCGGGCCGGCCCTCGTAGGGGGCGAGGGCGGAGAGGTCGGGGGGCGGGGTGAGGCCGGTGGCTTCGACGGAGAGGGATTCCACGACGACGGGGCGGTCCAGCGTGAAGGAGTACGTGGCGCGATGACGTTCCTCGAAGGCGTGCAGCATCGTGTCGGGGTCGGTCAGTTCGACGGTCAGGGCGGTGTCGGTGCCGTCGTAGCGCAACTGGGCGCGGCGGACGGTCTCGACGCGGTCGTCGGGGACGTGCTCGGCGCGCAGTTCGGCACGGGCCGCTTCCTCCAACTCGGCTGCTACTCGCAGGACTTCGGGCATCGAGTCGTCGGAGAGGGCCGCCTCGACGGACTGTTCGCGCATGGCGGTGGTGTCGGCCAGTCCGATGCCGAGCGCGGAGAGCAGTCCCGCCATGGGCGGCACGAGGACGGTGCGGATACCGAGGGCGTCCGCGACCCGGCAGGCGTGCTGGCCGCCCGCGCCGCCGAAGGTGGTCAGCGCGTAACGGGTGACGTCGTGGCCCTGCTGGACGGAGATCCGCTTGACGGCGTTGGCGATGTTCGCGACGGCGATCCGCAGATAGCCCTCGGCCACGTCCTCCGGGGTGCGGTCGTCGCCGGTGTGGTCGCGGATCTCTGCCGCGAGTTCGGTGAAGCGGTCACGGACGAGGTCCGCGTCCAGGGACTGGTCGCCGTCCGGGCCGAAGACGGCCGGGAAGTGGGCGGGCTGGATGCGGCCGAGCATCACGTTCGCGTCGGTGACCGTGAGGGGGCCGCCCGCGCGGTAGCAGGCGGGACCGGGTTCGGCGCCGGCCGAGTCGGGGCCGACGCGGTAGCGGGAGCCGTCGAAGTGCAGCACCGAGCCGCCGCCGGCCGCCACGGTGTGGATGTCGAGCATGGGCGCGCGCAGCCGCACGCCCGCGATGCGGGTGGTGAGGACCCGCTCGTACTCCCCCGCGTAGTGCGAGACGTCGGTGGAGGTGCCGCCCATGTCGAAGCCGATGACCCGGTCGAACCCGGCGAGGCGCGACATCCGCGCCATGCCGACGATGCCGCCTGCCGGGCCGGACAGGATCGCGTCCTTGCCGCGGAACCGGTGCGCCTCGGTGAGGCCGCCGTTGGACTGCATGAACATCAGCCGTACGTCGCGCAGTTCGTCCGCGACGCGACGGACGTAGCGGTGCAGCACGGGCGAGAGGTAGGCGTCGACCACGGCGGTGTCGCCGCGCGGGACGAGCTTCATGAGCGGGCTGACCTCACTGGACAGCGAGATCTGCGGGAAGCCGATCCGCTCCGCGAGTTCCCCGACGGCCTGCTCGTGGGCGGGGTGCAGATGGCTGTGGAGGCAGACGACGGCGACCGCGCGGATGCCGTCGTCGTGGGCGCTGCGCAGCTCCCGTTCGAGCGCGCCGAGGTCGGGCGCGCGCAGCACGGTGCCGTCGGGGGCGATCCGCTCGTCCACCTCCAGGACGCGCGCGTGGAGCTGCTCGGGCAGTTCGATGCGGCGGGCGAAGATGCGCGGGCGGTCCTGATAGGCGATGCGCAGGGCGTCGCGGAAACCGCGCGTGATCACCAGGAGCGTGCGTTCGCCCTTGCGCTCCAGCAGGGCGTTGGTCGCCACGGTCGTGCCCATACGGACGGAGTCGACGCCCTCCGGGGAGCCGCCGAGCAGTTCGCGGACCCCGGCGACGGCCGCGTCGGCGTACCGCGCCGGGTTGTCCGAGAGCAGTTTGCGGGTGAGCAGGGTGCCGTCGGGGCGGCGCGCCACGATGTCGGTGAAGGTGCCGCCCCGGTCGATCCAGAACTGCCAGCCTGCCATGTCACCACCCTGCTTCCGCGCCGGTCACAGTGCCCGGAGGCCGTCGATCACGTCGCGCAGGATACCTTCGTCCGGCAGTTCCGCCGGGGGTACCGGACGCGTCACATGGACGAATCGCGCGTGCACGAGGTCCCCGATGAACACGCGCACCACGCCGACGGGCAGGTCGAGCCCGGCGGCGAGTTCGGCGACCGACTGCGGGGTGTCGCGGCAGAGTCCGACGATCTCCACGTGCTCGGGGGCCAGTTCCGGGTCCGCCTCCGGGTCGGCCGCGTCGGGTTCCGTCACGACGACCGCGATCAGGTCGAGGAACTCCTGGGTACCGCTCGTGGTGCGGCCGCGTGTCATGGCGTACGGACGGACGACGGGACCTGCCTCGTCGTCGAACCAATGACGGCCTCCCTGGCCCTTGCGGCTCATGCTCTACGACTACCCGCCCGCGCGCGGGGTGCTGCTCAGGTGGACGCCGACCCGCTTGACCAGGAGCGTCATCTCGTAGGCGACCTGGCCCACGTCGGAGTCGGCGTCCGCGAGGACGGCGAGGCAGCTTCCGTCGCCCGCGGCGGTGACGAACAGGAAGGCGTCGTCCAGTTCGACCACGGTCTGGCGGACGCTGCCCGCGTCGAAGTGGCGGCCGACCCCCTTGGCGAGGCTGTGGAAGCCGGAGGCCACGGCGGCCAGGTGTTCGCTGTCCTCCCGGGTGAGGTCCTTGGACACGCCGGTGGCGAGGCCGTCGCCGGAGAGCACGACGGCCTTGCGGATGCTGGCGACGCGGTCGACGAGTTCGTCCAGGAGCCAGTTCAGCTCCTTCTTCACGGTCTCCGAGTGGCCGATCGTCTTCGGTGCGGTCATCGACCGTCTCCCTTGGTCGTTCCTGGTGCTGTGCCGTGGCGGGCCTCGTCGCCCGCCGCGTTCTCGTCGCGGCCGCGTTGCCAGCCGCGTTGCAGCGCGGCCATGCGGGTGCGGACCTCGTCGGCGTCCCGCGGGGGCGGCTCCGCCGGCTGTGCCGTGGTCCGCCGACGGGAATCCTGCTTCAACTGCGGTGCCAGGCTGGCCTGGCGGACCCGCCTGGGGAGGGGGGCGGTCGTTCCCTCGTCGGCGGGCGGGACTTCGGCCGGCCTGCCACGGGGACTCGGGGTGCCCTCGTGGGCGGCCGCCGTGGGGCGGCGCCGGGGAAGCTCCTGGGACGGGGAGGTCCACGGGGTCACGGGCCGGGGCGACTCCGGGGTGTCGGGCCGGCCCGGCGGAGTGGGGGCGTCCATACCGGTGGGGTCGCCGGGCGCGGCGGTGTCGCGGGACCAGGCGGAGCCGGTCGCGGGTGCGGGGCCGAGGACGCCGGTGGGGTCCGGGAAGCCCGTCGGGCCGGTGGGGTGGACCGGGTCGTCGCCGGGGGCCGCCACGTCCCTGCGATCGGTGAAGCCCGTGAAGGGGGTGGCGTCGTCGGCGTACGCCGAGACGTCGGGGCCGAGCACGCCCATCGGGTCGGGGAAGCCGGTGGGGGCGACGGGGCCGGACAGGCCCGCGAGGCCGCGGAAGCCGCCGGAGCCGTGGGACTCGGTGTCGCCGGAGGGTCCGTCGTGGCCGTTCAGACCCGAGCGACCGGCCGGGTCGGCCAGGTCCCCGCGGCGCACGGGGCCGGTCGGGCTCGCGGTACCGGACGGATCGGCGGTGTCCGTCGCATCCGTGAGCACCTCGTCCTCGTCCCGGGGTCTGCGGTGCCGGGTCGGGAGCGGGGGCGGGGTGCGTGGGGGCAGGGCCGTTTCCGCTTCCGGGTCCGCGGCGGGGACGTAGCCGCGGGGGCGGAAGATGGCGCCGCGTTCGGTCTCGGTGTCTCCGATGGCGCCGGGGAAGTCGTCGGGGTCGGACGGCGCGGCGGGGAGTGCGGGGAGGGGGGCCGCGGGGCTCTTCGTCAGGCGCGCCGGGTCCAGGCGGATGCCGAGGCCGTTGGTGCCGGGGTCGTCGTCGCTGAGGAGGGCGTCGGGGATGAAGACGACGGCCGTGGTGCCGCCGTAGGGGGACGGCTGGAGAGAGACGCGGACCTTCTGGCGGCGGGCGAGGCGGCTGACCACGAAGAGGCCGAGCCGGTCGGTGTCGGAGAGTTCGAACTCGGGGGTCTCCGCGAGCCGGAGGTTGGCGTCGAGGAGCGTGTCGGCGGTCATGCCGAGTCCCCGGTCGTGGATCTCCAGCGTGAAGCCGTTGCCGACCCGTTCTCCGACGACCTGGACGGCGGTGTGCGGCGGGGAGAACACGGTGGCGTTCTCGAGGAGTTCGGCCACGAGATGGGTGAGGTCGGAGACGGCGGGTCCGGTGACGGCGATGCTGGGCAGCCGCCGTACCTCGATGCGCTCGTAGTCCTCGACCTCCGCGATGGCGGCGCGTACGACGTCCATCAGGCGGATGGGGCGGCGCCACTGCCGCGAGGGCACGGCGCCGGAGAGGATCACCAGGCCCTCGGCGTGCCGGCGCATACGGGTGGTGAGGTGGTCCAGGCGGAAGAGGTCCGCGAGTTCGGCGGTGTCCTCGGTGCGGCGCTCCATGGTGTCGAGCAGGGTGAGCTGCTTGTGCAGCAGCACCTGGCTGCGGCGGGCGAGGTTGACGAAGACCTCGGAGACACCGGCGCGCAGCTCGGCCTGTTTGACGGCGGCCTCGACGGCGGCGCGCTGGAGGGTGTTGAGCGCCTGGCCGACCTCGCCGATCTCGTTCTTGTCGTACTCGCGCCGGGGCACCTCGCTCTCCACGTCGACCTGTTCGCCGGTGGTGAGACGGCGCATCAGGTTGGGCAGCCGGGTGCCGGACGCCTCGTGCGCCTCGCGGCTGAGCTGCCGCAGGTCGCGGATGAGGCGGCGGCCGACGCGTACGGAGAGGACGAGGGAGACGAGGACGGCGACGAGGCCGAGGACGCCGACCACGGCGGCCTGGGCGATGACGCCGATGGCGACGGGCTGGACGCGGTCGCGGAAGCGGTCGCCCGCCTGCTGGTCGAGCTTGGCGAGTTCGTAGAGGACTCCGCTCGCGGCGGCCTTCCAGCCGGTGGCGGTGACGCCGCGCGGGGGGCCGGAGTCGGTGGCCACGACGTTGCGTTCGGCCACGCGCAGCGGGGCGGTGGCGGCGTTGCGCCAGAAGTGCTCGTAGCGCTCGCGCTCCGCGGCGGGCAGCAGCGGCAGGCTGATGTCGTAGAGCAGGTCGCGCTGGGCGACGAGGTCGGAGATCTGCCGGGTCTCGGCGCGGGTGAGGCGGCCGACGACGAGCGAGGAGGCGAGCAGGGCGTCCTCGCGGGAGAGGAGTTCGCGGGCGCGGGTGGTGTTGACCAGGGCGGCCGCCTGCTTGTCCATCTCCACGTCGTCGATGCCGTCGACGGCGACGATCAGGGCGTAGCAGGGGTCGACGAGCCGGTTGTAGAGGTCGAGGGCCTCGGCGCGGGTGACGGTGCGCTCCTCGACACCGCGGCGCAGGGACTCCAGGCCGCCGAGGGCGTCCAGGACGGCGGTGAGGCGTTCGCCGTCCTCTCCGCGTACGGCCGCACGGGTGTCGCGGTCGCGTGCGTTCGCATGCAGCCGGGCGACGGCCCTGTCGGTGTCGGTGCGGGCGCGGTGCAGGGAGGCGAGGGCGTCGGCGGCGCGCGGGTCGGCGAGGTAAACGAGGCTCTGGCGGCGTTCGCCCTGAAGGAGGCGGACGGTGTCCTCGGTGGGGTGGCCGATGTCCTCGACGGTGCGGGAGACGCGCAGCATCCGCGTGACCTCGCGCCCCGTCAGCACCGTGGCGAAGCCCCAGACGGCGGTCAGGGACACCAGGGGCACGAGCAGGAGCGCCACGATCTTCCGGCGGATCGACTTCCCGCGAAAGCGCATGGCCTCCCCCAACTCGGCCCGCGCCGGGCGCGGGAGTGTGGATGTCCCGACTCGGAACGGCGCGAGCCTACTACCGCCCCACGCGTAACTCGAAGACACGTCTGACGCGTGAACTCCCTTGTGGACAAAGGAAGATGGCGAGTTGTCAGGGCATTGGGTGAGATTGCCGCCGCACCGGACACGGTCATGGGCGCCGGGGGCCGAAATCGCACGGACGGCGGTTGGCCGAAATTTTTCCCGGACCGGGAATCTTCGGGCCGTCCCGTGCGTCCTTGTCCATGGGGAACGCACGGGGAGTCGGCGGGGACACGGGGACGGAATCGGCCACAGGAGCCGCGTCCCGCGTCCCGGCGGCGTAAATCAGCGCAAGCCGGGCAGCCACTGGGGAGTCGGAGCTTTCGGTTCCGGGGCGAGCGGTGTGCCGGCGGTGGGGAGTGACACGGTGATGGGCACGGCGGAGCGGCGCGAGGCGCCCGAGAAGAGCGTGGCGGTGCGCTCGGCGCCCGGTCGGGACCGAAAGGTGCCCGGTCAGGTGGGCGGCACGCACGAGTACGCGTACGAACGGTCCCGGGAGCACGCGGCGCGGGAGCGCCCCGGGGAGTACGACGAGAGCGCGCGGGCCGCGTACCGGCCGCTGTGGGTGGAGGAGCCCGCGCGGCGGCGTCGGCTGCCCGATCCGGTGCGGACGTCGGCGGTGCGGGCCGTGCTGCTCATCTCGGTGACGCTGATCCAGGCGATGGTGGCGTTCCTGTGCGCGATGGCGGGATCCTGGCCGGCCTTCCCCATGGTGATCAGCAGCGTGGTGAGTACGGTGGTGGCGACCTGGTCGGTGGTGGACGTCTGGGTGACGCGCCAGGTGTGGAACCAGCGGAACGGCGTGGTCTCCGAGCCCAGCAGCACGGCGCGGTCGCTGCGCCGGGAGCGGCGGGCGGCGCGGCGGCGCGAGCGGGCCGGGCGGCGGGACCAGGAACGGATAACCGGGCGGGGCGCCGGGCGGCTGTCCCACTCGTAGGAGCGTGCGGACTCGTCGTCCGCGGAGGTTCGTCGCACGCGGCCACGTCGGCCGGGAGTCCTCAGAACGCGGCCGGCTGGGCCTCCTTCTCCTCCCGGCCGAGTTCCCGCCGGATGCGGGTGAAGGGCTTGGGCCGGTCCACCGCGAGGACGGCGACGGTGCGGCCGTCGCGTTCGTAGCGGGCGAGGAAGCCCTCCGGGCCGGGCGCGCCGTCGGCGAGGGTGCCCTCCGTGACGCGGACGGTGTCGCCCTCGCGGCGGCTGCCCGCGAACTGGAGCCGGGATCCGTACTGTTCGGACCAGAAGTACGGCACCGGGCGGCCGGTCTCGCGGGTGTGCCCGGCGAGCAGGCCGGCGACGGCCGTGCGGGGCTGGAGGGTCGCGGCGGTCCAGTGCTCGGAGCGGATCCCGTCGACGCGGGCCACGTCACCGGCCGCGACCACCTGGGGCAGCGGGGTCGCGCATCCCGCGTCGCAGAGCACGCCGTCGCGCAGCGGCAGTCCGGAGCCCGCGAGCCAGTCGGTGTTCGGGGTCGCGCCGATGCCCGTGACGACGAGGTCGGCGGGAAGCGTGCGGCCGTCGGCGAGGTCCACGGCGGTGACGGTGCGGGTGCCCCGCAGGGCGGCGACGCCCGTGCCGGTGATCAGGCGGACCCCGGCGCGGCGGTGCAGTGCGGCGCAGACGGCGGCCATCTCGGGTCCGAGCTGGGGCAGCAACGGGAGCGGGGCGGCCTCCACGACCGTGACCTCGTGGCCGAGTACGGCACAGGAGGAGGCGGTCTCGGCGCCGATGAAGCCTCCGCCGATGACGACGACCCGGCGCGGGCCCTCGGTGAGCGCGGTGCGCAGGGCCCGGGCGTCGTCCAGGGTGCGCAGGGTGTGGACGCCGGTGGGCACGGGGCCGGGCAGACGGCGGGCGCGGGCTCCGGTGGCGATGACGACGCCGTCGGTGGTGACCGTGCGGCCGGTGTGGAGCCGGACCCTGCGGGTGCGGGGGTCGAGCCCGGTCGCGCGGACGCCGAGGAGCCATTCGGCGCCGAGCGCGGCCCGGTCCTCGGCGTCGGTGAGGGCGAGGACCGATTCGTCGGCGCGTCCGGTGAGGAAGTCCTTGGACAAGGGCGGGCGGTCGTAGGGGCGGTGGGGTTCGTCGCCGACGATCACCAGTCGGCCGTCGAAGCCCTGGGCGCGCAGTTCCCGGGCGGCGTACAGCCCGGCGAGGGAGGCGCCGACGACGGTCACGGTCCTCATGCCGCGGTGCCCTCCCGCGCGGTGAGGTGGATGTGGACGACGCCGTCCTCCACGGTGACGCGGTGGGTGCGCACGGGCCGCCGTGCGGGGAGGCATGTCGGCTCGCCCGTGCGCAGATCGAAGGAGGCGGCGTGCAGCGGGCATTCGACCAGGCAGCCCTCCAGCCAGCCCTCGGAGAGGGAGGCGTCCTGGTGGGTGCAGGTGTCGTCGATGGCGTACAACGCGCCGTCGTCGGTGCGGAACACGGCGACCGGCGGTGTGGTCGCGACGCGGACGGACTCGCCCTCGGGAAGGTCATCGAGGCGGCAGACGGGAATCACGGACCCCCCTGAATGGGAACGCGGAAGCGGAGAGACGGAAGCGGAACCGCCGAGGCCGGGCCGCGAGGACCGGGCCGTGGAGGCGGTGGAGCGGGGACGGCGCTGCGTAGACGGGGATGTGAAGGCGCGGATGTGAAGACATGACGTGCCGTCGACACCGGGCGGCCGGAGCCCTTCCGGGATACCGACGCTTCGGTAACATGATGTTCCGTATGGCGCACGTTCCTGCGCTGTGCGCAACAGAATCCGCGCGGGAGGACCGTCGCGTCAAGGGCTTCCCGCAGATGCGGCCCGAACCGGGCCGGCGATGGGGAGAGTTGAGCCATGAGCCGCACGCAGAAGCGCTCCGGCCGCGACGGGGCGACCACGGCGGAGGGCAGCGCTCAGGAGCGGGGCGGGGGTGATGCCGCCCAGGAACGCGGCGGTGGACGGGGCGGCGCCGGCGCGGTGCAGTCGGTGGACCGCGCGGTCAGCGTGCTGGAGATCCTGGCCCGGCACGGCGAGGCAGGGGTCACCGAGATCGCCGACGAGCTGGACGTGCACAAGTCCACGGCGTTCCGGCTGCTCGGCGTCCTGGAGAACCGGGGCCTGGTGGCCCAGGCCAAGGACCGGGGCAAGTACTACCTCGGCGCCGGGGTGCTGCGCCTGGCCGGGGCGGCGGCCGTACGCCTCGACATCTCGCAGGAGGGCGTGCCGGTCTGCCGCGAGGTGGCGGACGAGCTGGGCGAGACGGTGAACATCGCGGTCCTGGACGACGACGCGGCCGTCAACATCATGCAGGCCCGGGGCACCGCCTCGGTGACCGCGCAGAACTGGCTCGGCAGACGCAGCCCCCTGCATGCGACCTCCAGCGGCAAGGTGCTGCTCGCGCATCTGCCCCCGACCCTGCGCGAGGGCCTGCTCGCCCGCCCGCTGCACCGCTTCACCGAGCGGACGGTCACCGGCGCGGCGATGCTGCGGGCGGAACTGGAGGCGGTCGTGGAGCAGGGCTACGCCATGACGGTCGAGGAGCTGGAGCTGGGCCTTGCCGCCGTGGCAGCGCCGGTCCGTTCCCACGACGGCAAGGTGATCGCGGCGATCACGGTGTCGGGGCCGGTGTACCGGTTGACCGCGGACCGGCTGCCGGAGGTGGCGAAGCGGGCCGTGGCGG
The DNA here is from genome assembly GCF_053600675.1 of Streptomyces sp. NPDC005004. Lineage (NCBI taxonomy): Bacteria > Bacillati > Actinomycetota > Actinomycetes > Kitasatosporales > Streptomycetaceae > Streptomyces > Streptomyces sp. NPDC005004. The sequence continues at coordinate 43,309 of NZ_JBSGAH010000027.1, read as the reverse complement.
CGGGCGCCGAGCTGTCCCGGCGGATGGGGTACGGCTTCTGACGCAGCGTCGATTCACAAGGTCAACACCCGCGCGGGGCACGGTTTTCCGGCCCCGCGCGGTGGTGTGTCCGGCAGGTTTCGGCCGTCGGATTCCTTTTGCCAAGGGTTAACGCGCGCCCCTTGACGGTCCGGTGAGGGCGTTCTCACTATGTTCCTCATCGCGCAACCCATCGTGCACCGCGCAACAGGAGAGGAGCCTGTCGTGCCACACGAGGTCTGTGTCTCCGTCTGTGTCTTCACCGCTGTCCCCGGCCGCCCGGAGCGGGGCGTGGTGCCGTGTCCGACGGTGGTTCCGTGACACCCCGGGTGGTCGTCGTCGGAGCCGGGATCGTCGGCTGTTCCCTGGCGGACGAGCTGACCGCGCGCGGTTGGACGGACGTCACCGTGCTGGAGCAGGGGCCGTTGCCCGCGCCGGGCGGTTCCACCTCGCACGCACCGGGGCTCGTCTTCCGTACCGGTCCGTCGCGGACGCTGACGCGGTTCGCCGCGTACACCGTCGAGAAGTTCTCCTCGCTCGACGTGGGCGGTGTGCCGTGCTTCGAGCCGGTCGGCGGTCTGGAGCTGGCCACCACCCCGGAACGCCTGGCCGACCTGCATCGCCGGGCCGGGTTCGCCGCCTCCTGGGGCGTCCCCGGCGAGGTGGTCGGTGCGGCCCGCTGCAAGGAACTCTGGCCGCTGCTCGACGAGTCGGTGGTGCTCGGCGGCTTCCACACCCCCGGCGACGGGCTGGCCCGCGCGGTGCTCGCCTCCCGCGCCCAGATGGACCGGGCGGTCGCGCGGGGTGCCCGCTTCCTGGACCGGCACACGGTGACGGGTGTCGAGCGGGAGGACGGCCGGGTCACCGGAGTGCACACCGACCGGGGCTTCTTCGCGGCCGACCATGTGGTGTCGGCGGCCGGGTTCTGGGGTCCGGTCGTGGGACGGATGGCCGGGGTCGAGGTGCCGTTGCAGCCCCTGGCGCACCAGTACGCCCGGACCCGTCCGCTGCCCGAGCTGAGCGGGGCGACGGCCGAGGCGACGCGGCCGATCCTGCGCTTCCAGGACGCCGACCTGTACGTCCGCGAGCACGGCGACCGGATCGGCATCGGCTCGTACGCGCACCGGCCGCTGCCCGTGGACCCGTTCGCGGTGCCCGCGTACGACGCGGCGCGGGCGGCGGGGCGTGACATGCCGTCCTCGTACCCGTTCACCGACGAGGACTGGGAGCCGAGCTGGGCGGAGTGCCGACGGCTGCTGCCCGCGCTGCGGGAGACGGAGATCGAGAGCGGGTTCAACGGGGTGTTCTCCTTCACCCCGGACGGGATGCCGGTGCTCGGGGAGTCCCGGGAGTTGCGCGGGTTCTGGCTGGCCGAAGCGGTGTGGGTGACGCACTCGGCCGGTGTGGCGCGGGCGGTGGCCGAGTGGATGGTTGACGGGCGGCCGTCGATCGATGTGCACGACTGCGATGTCACGCGGTTCGAGGAGGCACAGCGTTCACAGGGGTATGTCCGTGAACGCGGTTCACAGCAGTTCGTCGAGGTGTACGACGTCATCCACCCCCTCCAGCCGATGGAGCGGCCACGGCCCCTGCGCGTGAGCCCCTTCTACACACGCCAGCAGGAGCTGGGCGCGTACTTCCTGGAGGGCGGCGGCTGGGAGCGCCCGCACTGGTACGAGGCGAACGCGCCACTGGTGGCGGAGCTCGGGGGCGGAGAGACACCCGGCGCCCCCGGGGTCCTCGGCGCCCTCGCGGACCTCCCGGCGCGCGACCCCTGGGCCGCCCGCCACTGGTCCCCCGTCGCCGTCGCCGAGGCCCGCGCCACCCGTGAGCGCGTCGCCCTCTACGACATGACCCCGCTGCGCCGCCTGGAGGTCACCGGCCCCGGCGCGCTCGCCTTCCTCGACCGCCTGACCAGCAACAACCTCCGCAAGAAGCCCGGCGCGGTCACCTACACCCTGCTCCTGGACGAGTCCGGCGGCGTCCGCTCCGACCTCACCGTCGCCCGCCTGGGTCCCGAGCACTTCCAGGTGGGCGCCAACTCCCCCGCCGACCTCGACCACCTCCTCCGACAGGCCCCCACCGGAGGTCCCTCCCGCTCGAGCGAAGCCGGGAGTGCGGGAGTCCACATCCGGGACATCACGTCCGGCACCTGCTGCGTCGGTGTCTGGGGCCCGCTCGCCCGCGACCTCGTGCAGCCGCTGACCGGCGACGACTTCTCCCACGAGGGCTTCGGCTACTTCCGCGCCAAGCGGACGTACCTCGGACACGTGCCGGTCACGGCGCTGCGGCTGAGCTATGTGGGGGAACTCGGCTGGGAGCTGTACACGACCGCCGACCTGGGGCTCCGGCTCTGGGACACCCTGTGGGAGGCGGGCCGCGACCTCGGGGTGATCGCCGCGGGCCGCTCCGCCTTCAACTCACTGCGGCTGGAGAAGGGCTACCGTGCCTGGGGCACCGACATGACCACCGAAGACACCCCCTACGAGGCGGGACTCGGCTTCGCGGTCCGCATGGACAAGGAGCACTTCACCGGGCAGGAGGCCCTGCGCGCCCGGCCCGGACCCACCCGCGCGCTGACCCCGCTTCTCCTCGACGACCCCGCCGCCGTGGTCCTCGGCAAGGAGCCCGTGCACCTCGACGGGGTCCCGGCGGGGTACGTGACCAGCGCCGCCTACGGCTACACGCTCGGCCGGTGCATCGCCTACGCGTGGCTGCCGGCCGGGCTCGCCCCGGGCACCGGCGTGCACATCGAGTACTTCGGCGAGAAGCTTCCGGCGACGGTGGCCGAGGAGCCGCTGTTCGACCCGGGGATGAGCCGCATCCGCCGCTGACCGGACCCGCTTCCGGCAGACCCGTCCGCCGCCGTCCGCACCCACGACCGGCCCGCCGCAGAACCGTCCCCCCTCAGGAGGTCCGCACCGTGTCCCCCGCTCACGACGTGATCGTCATCGGTCTTGGCGGCATGGGCAGCGCCGCCGCCCGTCATCTGGCCGCGCGCGGCGCCCGGGTACTGGGCCTGGAGAAGTTCGGCCCGGCGCACAACCGGGGCTCCAGCCACGGCGGTTCGCGGATCACCCGGCAGTCGTACTTCGAGGACCCGGCGTACGTGCCACTGCTGCTGCGCGCCTACGAGCTGTACGAGGACGTGGAGCGGGCCACCGGCCGGGAGATCGCGACCCTGTGCGGCGGTGTGATGGTCGGCCCGTCCGACTCGCGCACGGTCGCCGGTTCGCTGCGCTCGGCCACCGAGTGGGACCTGCCGCACGAGCTGCTGGACGCCAAGGAGATCCGCCGCCGCTTTCCGACCCTGAACCCGTACGACGACGAGGTGGCGCTGTACGAGGCGAAGGCCGGCCTGGTCCGCCCCGAGGCCATGGTCTCCGCTCATCTGGAGCTGGCCGCCGCTCAGGGCGCCGACCTGCGCTTCGAGGAGCCGGTGCTGCGCTGGGAGCCGTACGGGGACGGCGTACGCGTCCACACCGCGCGTGCGTCGTACACGGCCGGACAGCTGGTGATCTGCCCCGGGGCGTGGGCGCCGCAGCTCCTTGCCGATCTCGGGGTGCCGGTCACCGTGGAGCGGCAGGTCATGTACTGGTTCCAGCCGAGGGGCGGCACGGAGCCGTTCGTGCCCGAGCGGCACCCCGTCTACATCTGGGAGGACGTGCGAGGCGTCCAGGTCTACGGCTTCCCGGCCATCGACGGGCCCCGACTCGGCGCCAAGGTCGCCTTCTTCAGGAAGGGCCAGGTCACCACGCCGGAGACCATCGACCGGACGGTGCACGAGCACGAGGTGCGGGCCATGGCGGACCACATGTCCCGCTGTGTCCCGGACCTGCCGGGCACCTTCCTCAAGGCCGCGACGTGCATGTACTCCAACACGCCCGACGAGCACTTCGTGATCGCCCGCCACCCCGCGCACCCCGAGTCGGTGTCCGTGGCCTGCGGGTTCTCCGGGCACGGCTTCAAGTTCGTACCGGTGGTCGGCGAGATCCTGGCCGACCTCGCGCTGACCGGCGGGACCGCGCACCCGGTCGGCCTGTTCGACCCCACCCGCTTCAGCACCTCGCCCGGCAGGACCGCCACCCCCGAGCAGGCCGCCGCCCCCGACCCGGGAGACCGCCCGTGACGACGACCCCGATCTCCCCGGCAGACCCCCTCCCCCCGAGCCTGGCCGCCACCCTCCCCGGCGGCCACTACACGGACCCGGAGATCTTCCGGCGCGAACAGGCGGCTCTGTTCGAGTCGATGTGGATGTGCGTGGTGCGCGCCGCCGACCTGGACCGCCCCGGCGCCTACCGCACGGTCCAGGTGGGCCGCGAGAGCGTCGTCGTCACCCGGACCCGCACCGGCGAGCTGCGGGCCTTCCTCAACGTGTGCCGTCACCGGGGCGCCCGGCTGTGCGCCGAGGAGTCCGGGCAGGTGCGCCGGAATCTCCAATGCCCGTACCACGCCTGGACGTACGACCTCGAAGGGCGCCTGATCGCCGCGCCCAACCTGGTGCGGATGCCGGACGTCGACCGGGACCGGTACGGCCTGGTCAAGGTGGCCCTGCGCGAATGGCTCGGCTACGCGTGGGTCTGCCTGGCCGACGAGCCGCCCTCCTTCGAGGACACCGTGGTCCACGCGGCCGTCGAACGGCTCGGCGACCCGGCCGCCATCGAGCACTACGGCACCCAGCGGCTCGCTCTCGGCAAGCGCGTCACCTACGACGTGAAGGCCAACTGGAAGCTCATCGTCGAGAACTTCATGGAGTGCTACCACTGCGCCACGATCCACCCCGAACTCACCGAGGTGCTCCCGGAGTTCGCGCAGGGGTACGCGGCCCAGTACTACGTGGGCCACGGCGCGGAGTTCGGCACCGGGGTCGAGGGCTTCACGGTGGACGGCAGCGCGGGCTTCGACAAGCTCCCCGAGGTGAGCGCGGAGCAGGACCGCCGCTACTACGCGATCACGGTCAAGCCGACGGTGTTCGTGAACCTCGTGCCCGACCACGTCATCCTGCACCGGATGTTCCCGCTGGCCGAGGACCGCACGGTGGTGGAGTGCGACTGGCTGTACGCGCCGGAGGTGGTGGCGTCGGGGGCGGACGTGTCGAAGTCGGTGGAGCTGTTCCACCGGGTCAACGAGCAGGACTTCGCGGCGTGCGAGCGCACCCAGCCGGCGATGTCCTCCCGCGCCTACCGGGCGGGCGGGGTGCTGGTGCCGAGCGAGCACCACATCGGCGGCTTCCACGCGTGGGTGCTGGCCGCGCTCGATGCCAACTCCCGTGACTGAAAAGCGAATCAGCGGGTATCCACCCAGCCTCTTCCTCCTCTCCAGGCCCACCAGGAGCACGACCGATGACCACCACCGAGCCGTCGTCCGGTTCACACCACCAAGACGACGCCGAGCTGGCCGAGTTCGGCTACCGGCCCGAACTCAAGCGCACGCTGGGCAACTTCCACACCTTCGCAGCCGGGATCAGCTACATCTCCATCCTGACCGGCACCTTCCAGCTCTTCTACTTCGGCTACGGCAGCGGCGGTCCGGCCTACTGGTGGTCGTGGCCGATGGTGTTCCTGGGCCAGTTCGCGGTGGCCCTCTGCTTCGCGGAGCTGGCCGCCCGGCATCCGGTCGCGGGCTCCGTCTACAACTGGTCGAAGAAGACGGGCAATCGGCATCTGGGCTGGCTCGCCGGGTGGATGATGCTCATCGCCTCCATCGTGTCCATCGCGGCGGTCGCCCTCGCCTATCAACTGACGCTGCCCCAGATCTCGTCCGTCTTCCAGTTCGTGGGTGACGGCACGGGCACCTACGACGTGGCGACCAACGCGGTCGTGCTCGCCGCTGTGTTGATCCTGTTCACCACGCTGGTCAACGCCTTCGGGGTGCGGCTGATGGCCACGATCAACGCGGCGGGCGTGTTCATCGAGCTGATCGCGAGCGTGGTGCTAATCGTCGCGTTCGCCGTGCACATCACGCGCGGCCCCGGCGTCGTGCTGCACACGAACGGCACCGGCTCCGGCCACAGCGCCGGATATCTCGGCGCCTTCCTGGTGGCCTCGCTGGCGTCGGCGTACGTCATGTACGGCTTCGACACGGCGGCCTCGCTGGGCGAGGAGTCGCTCGACCCCTCGCGCAACGCCCCGCGCGCCATCGTGCGCGCGGTGGTCGCCTCCTTCGTGCTCGGCGGTCTGGTGCTGCTGCTCGCGCTGATGAGCGTGTCGAGCCTGAAGGGCGACAAGCTGTCCACGGACGGCCTCCAGTACGTGGTGCTCGACGTGCTCGGTCCGACGGCGGGCAAGGCGATGCTGTGGTGCGTGCTGATCGCGGTGACGGTGTGCGCGCTCGCGGTGCACACGGCGGCGATCCGGCTGGCCTTCGCGATGGCCCGCGACAACAACCTGCCCGGCTCCGCGCTGCTGGCCCGGGTGAGCCCGCGCTTCAGGACCCCGGTGCTGCCCGCGGTGATCATCGGGGTGCTGGCGCTGGCGATCCTGGTGGTCAACATCCGCCAGCCGCAGATCTTCACCGTGGTCACCAGCATCGGCATCGTGATGATCTACCTCGCCTATCTGGGCGTCACCGCGCCGATGCTGGTCGCCCGGCTGCGCGGCAAGTGGCGTCCGGCGGGCGAGGGCAAGTTCTCGCTCGGCCGCTGGGGGCTGTTCGTCAACGTGGTCGCGGTGGTGTGGGGCGCGGGCATGACGCTGAACCTGCTCTGGCCTCGCGCCGCCGTCTACAACGCGACCGCGCCCTACCACTGGTATCTGCGCTGGGGCGCGGTGCTGTTCGTGGCCGTGATCGCCGGGGGCGGGTTCGCCTACTACTGGTTCGTGCAGCGCCACCGCACCGGGGTGCTCGCCGGGCACCGGCTGGAGGAGCCCGCGCCGGACACGACGCGGAGCACGCCGGCTGCCGACTGAATTCCGTCTCAGGGGAGGGCTGTTGCGATGAGCGGCGACACGTTCGACTACGTGGTGGTCGGCGGCGGCACGGCGGGCAATGTCGTCGCCGCCCGGCTGTCGGAGGACCCGTCCGTCACGGTGTGCGTGCTGGAGGCGGGACCGAGCGACGTGGGCGTGGACGACGTGCTCCGCCTGGAGCGCTGGATGGGCCTGCTGGAGTCCGGGTACGACTGGGACTATCCGGTCGCGCCGCAGGAGAACGGCAACAGCTTCCTGCGCCATGCCCGGGCGAGGGTCCTCGGCGGCTGCTCCTCGCACAACTCCTGCATCGCCTTCTGGGCCCCGGCCGAGGACCTGGACGGCTGGGCGGCCCGGGGCTGCACGGGCTGGGGCGCGGCCGACCTGTTCCCGCTGTACCGGCGCGTGGAGGACAACGACGCGCCCGGCGAGCACCACGGCCGCGGCGGCCCGGTGCGACTGCGCACGGTCAAGGGCGCCGACCCGTGCGGCGCGGCCGTGCTGAAGGCGTGCGCGCAGGCGGGGATACCGACGGTGCCGTTCAACTCGGGCCGGACGGTGGTGCGCGGGGCCAACTGGTTCCAGATCAACGCCGACGAGAACAACGTCCGCCAGTCCTCCTCCGTGGCCTACCTCCACCCGGTGCTCGGCAAGCGGCCCAACCTGGAGGTGCGCACGGGGGTACGGGCGAAACGGCTGCTCCTGGAGGGGCGGCGGTGCGTGGGCGCGGAATATCTGGACCCCGACCTCGTCCACACCCGCACGGTGCGCGCCCGCCGCGAGGTGATCGTCTCCTGCGGCTCGATCGACTCCCCCAAGCTGCTCATGCTCTCCGGCATCGGCCCCGCCGCCCATCTCCGCGAGACCGGCATCGAACCGGTCGTGGACTCCCCCGGCGTCGGCGCGAACCTCCAGGACCACCCGGAGGGCGTCATCATGTGGGAGGCCCGGCAGCCCATGCCCACCACCTCCACCCAGTGGTGGGAGGCGGGCATCTTCTACGACACGGAACCGGGCCTTGACCGCCCGGACCTGATGTTCCACTACGGCTCGGTGCCGTTCGACATGAACACGGTCCGCTGGGGCTATCCGACCTCGGAGAACGCGTTCTGTCTGACCCCCAACGTGACCCGGGCGAGGTCGCGCGGGACGGTACGGCTGCGCACGCCAGACTTCCGCGACAAGCCGGTGGTGGACCCGCGCTACTTCACCGACGAGCACGACGTGCGGGTGATGACGTACGGGCTGCGGCTGGCCCGGCGGATCGCGGAGCAGCCCGCGCTGGCGGGGTGGGCGGGGGCGGAACTGGCTCCCGGTCCGGAGGTGCGGACGGATGACGAGTTGCTGGAGTACATCCGGCGGACGCACAACACCGTGTACCACCCCTCGTGCACGGTCCGGATGGGCGGGGCGGACGACCCTGTGGCCCCCCTCGACCCACGGCTGCGGGTCAAGGGGATCGCGGGTCTGCGGGTGGCCGACGGTTCGGTGATGCCGGACCTGATCTCGGTGAACCCGTGCATCACGACGATGGTGATAGGCGAGAAATGCGCGGACCTTCTGAGAGAGGACGCCTGAACTCCCTCAAGGGAGCGGGGAACTGCGCGACCAGCCGGGGACGGCCCGCAGCTCCCCACACACCCTAGGAATTCACACTGGCCGGCCGCTTGAACATCCGCGTCGCCGTGATCTCACTGTGCGCCTCCCCCGCCTGCGGCGGCTGCGGCAGGCCCGGCCGGAGGTGCTCCTCCACACTGATGTACTTCAACCCGGCCCGGAGGTCGGCATCGTTCCGCAGCCGGATGACCAAGGGGAACTCGGCCAGCGCCGTGGTGTCGAAGAGCCCCGTGGTGTACAGCAGCTGCACGCCCAGCGCATCCGACACGGCCCGCTGAAGCTCCAGCAGATAAGTGGCGTTGGCGCGACCGATCGGGTTGTCCAGGAACAGCGTCCCCGCGTGCCGGTGCTTGTCGCGGCCGCGGTCGTTGGAGCGGAGGGCGGCCATCGTGCAGTAGAGGGCGATGGCGGCGGTGAGGAGCTGGCCGCCGGAGAAGACGTCGCCCATCTGCCCGACGGGCACCCGCTCGGCGCGCAGCACGGCGTCGGGCTTGAGGATCTCGACGGCGATGCCCTTCGGCTCGAGGGCGGCGGCGACGCCGCGCAGGAGGAGGGACATGCCGTCGCGGCGCAGGTCGGAGTTCTTCTTGACGGCGGCGCGGGTGGCCTCGTCGATGACCTCGCCGAGGCGTTCGGTGAGGGTCGCCTGGTCGGGCTCCTCGAAACGGATGCGCAGGAACTCCTGGCCCGACCACTCCCCCAGCCCCTCGGGCAGCCGGGAGAGCCGCTGGGCGGAGCGGAGGGTGGCCAGCGAGGTCTCCACGAGGCCGCGCAGGCGGTCCACGATGGAGTCGCGGTTGCGCTCCAGCTGGGCGAGTTCGTCGGTGAGGACGCGCAGCCGGGGGGCGAAGGCGTCGGCCCACTTCTGGGCGTGCTCGGGCAGGGCGGAGGCGGGCAGTTCGCGGATCTGCTGCCGGGCGGGGGTGCGGACCTGCTCGTAGCGGGTGGAGTTGGCGTGCCGGACCAGGATGTCGCTTGCCTCGCGGACGGCGGCGTCGGCGGCGGAGAGGTCGGCGGCGCAGCCGCGCAGGGAGCGGCGGGTGTCGGCGGCGGCCTGGCGGGCGTCGTCCAGGGTGCCCGGGTAGGGCTCGGGGTTCTCCGGCTCGTCCTCGGGGGTGGTCTGCTCGCGCAGGAGGTCGCGGAGCATGGCCGCGATCTCGTCGAACCCGGCGGCGCCGTCCTCGGCGGCGCGGTGAGCCTGGAGGAGTTCGGCGTGGGCGTCGCGCGCCTCGGTCAACGCCTCGACGCGGGAGGCGAGTTCGGCGGTGGCGGTGCGCAGCAGGGCCTGGGCGTGCTCGGCGTCGCGCGGGAGCAGCTCCTCGGGCAGCTCGGTGTGGGCGTCGCCCTCCTCGGGGGCGTGCCGTTCGGCCTCGCCGCGCAGCCGGCCGAGCTGTTCGCTCGCGGTCGACATGCGGGTCTCCAGGAGCTGGACCAGTTCCTCGGCGCGTGCGGCGGCGGCCTGCCGGGAGGGGCCGTCGGAGCCGTCCGGGGAGGTCAGGAGCTGTTCGGCGCGGGTGCGGACCTTGTTGCTGAGCCGGTCGAGCTCGGTGCGGGCGGCGCTCTCGTCGCTCTCGGCGCGGGCCTGTTCGGCGCGCAGGTCGGCGCCGACGCCTACCTTCTCGTACACCTGGGAGGCGGCACGGTACGCCTCGCGCAGCGCGGGCAGCGACGCCTCGGGGGCGCCTTCGGTGTCCTCGGGCACGTCGTCGGGGGCGCCGGCGATCTCGGCGCGCTCGGCGCGCAGCGCGCGGGCGGTGCGGCGCGCGTCGTCGGCGGCGCGCTGGGCGGCGCGGCGGTCCTCGTCGGCGGCGCGGGCGCGTTCCAGGCAGGACTGGGTGCGGGCCTCGGACTCGGCTGCCTCGTCGGCCAGTTCGCGCAGCTTGAGCTGCCATCCGGCGCGCTCGCGCAGCCGGTGGGCGAGTCCGGCGAGGGCGTCGGCGGCGCGGCGGGCGCGCTGTGCCGCCTCCTGCCGTTCGTCGCGGAGCTGTACGGCCTCGGCGGCGGTCTCGTCGGCCTCCGCGCGCAGGGTGCGGGCCTCGGCGAGTTCGGCCTCGGTCTCCTCGGCGAAGGCGCGGGCCTCGGCGGCGGTCTCGGCGAGTTCGGTGAGGCGTCCGGCGGGGCAGCCGGTGCGCCAGGAGGAGAGGCGGGCGGCGAGTTCGCGGTCCTTGCCGAGGCGGGCGGCGAGGGCACGGATCTCCTCGTCGCGGGCGGCGGCGCGGGCGCGCAGCGCTTGGCGCTCCTCGTCGGCGGCGAACTCGTCGTGCATGGCCGGGTTCGGCGGGACGAGGAACACGTCGCCCGGTGTCGTGTCGGCGGCCGGGGCGGGCGCGAGCAGGGCGGCGGCGGTGCCGACGGCGACGGCGGAGCGCGGGAGCAGCGCGGCGTCGCCGAGTGCCTCGCGGGCGCGGGCGTGGGTGTCGGGGTCGGTGATGATGACGCCGTCGACCAGTTCGGGCCGGGTGGCGAGCACGCGCGCGTGGTCGGCGGGGTCGACGGACTGGGCGAGGTAGCGCCAGCCGGGCAGCGCCGGGATGCCGTGTTCGCCGAGGAACTCGACGGTGGCCAGCACGTCGGGTCCGGGCGGCAGCAGGCCGCCGTCGCCGAGGGCGGCGAGGATGCGGGTGTCGTCGGCGGCGGCGGTGCGCAGCTCGAACAGGCTGCGCTCGGCGGCGGAGACGGCGTCGTCGAGGAGGGACTTCAACTCGTCGGCGTACCGGTCGAGTTCCTCGACGGCGAGCGGGCTCTCGCTGTCGTCGTGGGCGTCCTCGGCGCCGTCGCGCTGTGCGGGGACGGCGGCGCGGGTGGTGGGCAGGCCGAGCAGTTCCGCGAGGCGTTCCTCGGCGGCCAGGGCCTCGGCCAGGCGGCGTTCGGCCTGGTGGGCGCGGTCGGCGGCGGTGGCGGCGTCGGCGGCGCGGGCGGCGGTGAGTTCGGCGCGGGACTCGGCGGCGGCGGCCTCGCGGGCGCGTTCGACGGCGCTGCGGGCCGCCTCGCGGGCCTCGTCCCAGGCGGCGACGGTGGTCTTCTCGGCGTCGCTCGCGGCGAGCGCGGCGCGGGCCGGGTCGGCGTCCGGGGCGCTGTCGTCCAGCCAGCCCGCGCGGACCGCCTCGGCCGTCTCCTGCTCGACCTCTTCGAGGCGCTGGCGCAGGTGTCCGGCCTCGCTGCGGGCGCGCTGGGCCTCGGTGGCGGCGGTGGTGGAGTCGCGGTAGGCGCCGTCACCGGCCTCCTGGAGGGCGGCGGAGCGCTCCTCCTCCTCGTTGGCGAGGCTCTCGGCGCGCTCGGCGGCGGCGTGCAGGGCGCGTACGAGGTCGACAGCGGCCTTGGCGCGGGCGGCGAGCGCGGGGGCCGCGTCGCGTTCGGCCTCCTGGATCGCGGCGGACACGCGCGCGACGCGGTCGGCGGCGGCGCGGTGGCGCAGCACGGCCTCGGCGGCCTGCCAGGCGGAGTACAGGGTCCGGGCGTCGGCCAGTTCGCGCTTCTGCGCGGCGGCGGCCTTCTCGGCGGCGGCGAGCGCCAGCGAGGCGTGCCGGTAGGCGAGTTCGGCGGTGACGAGGGAGCTGCGCTCGCGGGCGCCCTCGGAGTGGGTGACGGTGTAGGCGGCGGCCGTGACCCGCTGGGCGAGGTCGGCGGCGCGGACCCGCTCGCGCACGGCGCGCGCGGAGAGCCTGCGGGCCAGGGTGCGGGTGCGGCGCTCGGCGCCCGTGTGGATCTCGCGGGCGCGGGCGCGGGCGTCGGCGGACTCCACGATGCGGCCGAGCAGGTCGACGGAGCCCGCCGTGAAGTCGCGTTCCGCGATGAGTTCGGCGCGCCGCCCCAGCTTGTTGCCGAAGCCGCTGACCAGGTCCGCGAGGCCGTCGGTGTCGCGGGTGTCGGTGACGGCGCGCAGCAGCAGGTCGGTGAAGTCGGAGTCCTTCTTGACCGCGAAAAGACCGGCGGCCTCGCCCTCGTCGGCGTTCATCTCCCGCTGGTAGCGGAAGAGTTCGGGGTCGAGGCCGAGCTCGCCGAGGTGCTCGGTCCAGCGCTCGTGGATCTCCTCCCAGTGCACTTCCAGGTGGGGGTAGTTCTTGCCGAACTCGGTGAGGGCGTCGCGGAAGCCCTTCATGGTGCGGCGGCGGCCCCGCGCGCCGGAGGTGCCCTCGACGGGCGGTCGTACGGCGGTGGCCTCCGCGACCGGCAGGTTGTCGAGGCTGAGCCCGGGGCCGGGCCGGAAGGAGTACCAGGCTTCCGCGAACTTGCGCGGGTCGTTGGACACCTGGCGGCCGCGCCACTCGCTGGCCTTGCCGACGACCACGCACTCACCGGTCAGCACGTGCTGCCACTCCAGGGCGACATGGCCGCAGTCGTCGGCGAGCAGGAACTTGCGCAGCACGCCGGAGCTGGCGCCGCCGAGGGTGTTGCGGTGGCCCGGGAGCATCACCGAGAAGATCAGCTTCAGCAGGACGGACTTGCCGCCGCCGTTCTCCAGGAAGAGCACGCCCGCGGGCGCGGGGCGGCGCGGCGGTCCCGACGGCTCCTCCTCGAAGAACTCCGCCTGGGCGGGCGCCGGCTCGGGCACGGGGGCGCCCACGCCGCGCATGTCGAGCACGGTGTCGGCGTAACGCGCGCCGGCGGGCCCGATGGAGTAGAGGCGGACGCGGGACAGCTCGTACATGGCGGACTCTCGTCGTAAGGCTTCGAACAGGGTGCGGTGGTGCGTCGGGGGCGGCGGGGCCCGGGTGCCGTCAGGAGTGGAACGGCAGCCCGGCGTCGGCGACCAGGTCGAGGTCGTCGCTCTCCTCGGCGGGCAGCAGGCTCGCAACGGCGCCGGTGTCCGGGACTATGCCCAGCTCAAGCAGCTCGGCGAGGGCCGCGCCGCCCGCCATGTCGCGCACCTGGAGCTGATAGCGGGGCGTGGTGCGGTAGGTGCCGCCGCCCTCGTCCCCGGTGCGCTGGAGGAACCCGGAGTCGGTGAGGAACCCGAGCGCCTTGGCGACGATACCGGTGGTGGAGGCGGCCGGACGCCGGGCGTCCTTGGTGGCACCGGTGGCACTGCGCCGCGCCCAGATCCGCCACGCGGCCTCCAGCCCGGGCGCGTCGGTCGCCGGGTCGGTGTTCTCCCCCTCCTCCTGCGCCCGCTCCTCGAGCCGCCGGCACGCCTGCCGTACGAAGGCGTCCACGCCGTTGACGGTCACCCGCCCGATGTAGGAGTCGTCGGCCAGGTCCTCCGGACGCGGGAACGCCAGTGCGGCGACGGACAGATGTGCCAGCCCGTGCAGGAACCGGTCCCCGGAGTCGGCGGTGGTCCGGCGCGCGTAGTCGCCCATCCGCACCGCGAACACCGAGTCCTCCGCCGCCGTCACCGCCATCCCCGCCCGCGCCGACACTTCCAGCACCACGAGCCCGAGACCACTGGCCACGGCATCAGCGAGCCGCGCGAACGGCGGATCCTCCCGGTACCGGCGCAGCAGATCCGTGTACTCCTGATCCCGCGCGGGCTGCAGCTTGGGCTGCAGCCCGAAGGCGACGAGCCGAGCGGCGTCGGCGGCGTCGGCGGGGGTAACGGCGGCGGCCGACGGCGCCGGGGCTTCGACGTCGCTCCACTCGACGGGCTCGGTCACGGTTGAGGCTCCTTGGTGATCTGGAAAACGAGGGGCAGGACAACTCCATGAAGGGCGCGGGGAACTGCGCGACACGCCGCAACGAACCCGCACGCGCGCACAGGCGGCAGACCCATCACGCCCCCTCCGTCCGATCCGCAGCCATACCCGCCGCATCCAACAGAGCCGTCCCCACGATGAGATCCGCCCCACCGAACTCCGGGTCCTCCAACTCGGTCCCGTCGTCCACGGCGAACAGCAGCTTCTCCTCACCCTGCCGATAGGCCGTACCCACCGGAGGACTCGCCGCATGAACAGCCAGCAGCGCGACCAGATAAGGAAGTTCGGGATCCTGCCGACGCGCGTCAGCGAGCAGTCCGGACAACCGCCGCGGAGCGTCCGGCGGCAAGGAAAGCAACTCCATCGCCGCCCCCAACTGCTCCTCACTGAACCGACTGTCGTCCGGCGTGGCAATGAGATCCGGCTCCGGCATCTCCGCCCCGAGATGCTCCCGCTCCACAGGCGGCGTAAGCAAAATGTCCACAAGGTCGGCCACCCGCACGGACACCGGCGTACGCAACCCCGTCCCGCGCGCGAAGAACGCGTCGGTGACCCGGATCGCCTGCTCCACCGGCAACGGCAGCACGGGCGCGACGAGATGCCCGTACAGGTCGATGCCGGCGGCCCCCGTGGGCGTGGCGAAGGCCTGACGGTCCTGCTCGGCGCGGAACAGCGGCCCCGCCTCCAGCAACCGCGACTGGAGCTGGGTGTGCCGCCGGATGCAGTCCTTGACGATGTCGACCAGCTCGGCGGCGCGCCGCTTGTGCTCGGGCTCCTCCGTCTCGTCGCGGGCCTTGCGGATGTTGGTGAGGATCGCGTTCTCGTGGCGGTAGCGGTCGGCCACGTGGTCCAGCGCCTCGGCGATCATGTCGGGCACGGCGTTGAGCCAGTCGACCGCGCGGACGTTGCGCCGGGTGGCCTCCAGGGCGCGGCGCAGCGTCTCGGAGTACTGCACGGTGCGGTAGCGGGCCTGCTCGGCGGCGAGCTGGGCGTCGGCGAGGCGCCCCCGGCTGATCAGCACCTCCAGCTTGACCTCGGCGGCGATCTGGGCGCTGGTGACGTCGGTGTCCAGGGCGCCGACGAGGACGTTGACCGCCTCGTCGGTGGTGCGCAGGTAGACGGTGCCACCGGGCCCGGGGACCTCTTCGATCAGCTTGAAGTCGTAGTCGCGGCGCACGTAGCTGCCGTCCGCCGCGAAGGTGCCGTAGACCGCGCGGAAGCCCCGGTCGGCGCTGCCGACGTTGATCAGGTTCTCCAGGACCCAGCGGGCCACGCGCTCGTGCTCGGGGGCGGGGCGGTGCGGGGCCTGGGCGGCGATGCGCGGGACGAGCCGGGCCACTATCTGGTCGTGGTCGGCGCCCGTGTCGAAGTCCATGTTGAGCGTGACCAGGTCGATGGCGGCCAGGGCCACCTCGGCCATGCCGTACACCGAGTACTCGCCGGCCAGGTTGGCCTTGCGCGCGTCCAGGTCGTGCAGCGGCGCGGTGCAGGCGAGCGCGCGCAGCCGCCGCGCCAGGCCCTCGTCGGCGGCGGGGCCCGGCGCCGGGCGCGGCGCCGCGCTGAGCTGGGGCGGAACGCTGTCCGTCGTTGCAGGCGAAGTCACGGTGCACAGATTAGGTCCTCGATCTGACAACAACCCAAACGGCGCAGAAGCGACGGGCGTCACAGCGGCGCGAGACCGCCCGCGCGGGGCGGTCAAGAGCCGTTCGTACGAGGGGTCATGGCGCCGGGGACCGGATCGGGTGAACCGGATCGGAGCCGGTCCGCCGCACCGGCACCCGCCGGACGGCGGTGCGGGGTGCGGGCCACGGCCGCACGGACGACAGCGCGGCCAGCGCCCCCGCCGTCTCCGCCGACGCGCGGGCGTCCAGTTCGGCTCCCGTCCCGTGACGTGTCTCCTCGGCGGCCAGGCGCAACAGTCCGGGCAGCAGGTCGGTGCAGCGCCGGGCCACCCAGCCGGTGCCCGCGGTGGCCAGCCACCACAACCGCGCGGCCCGGGTCGGAGCGGGGTGTTCGGGGTCGGGGGACGGCGGGGCGCCGGTGGCCAGGCCCGCGCGGGCGAGTACGGCGTGGCAGCGGGCGGCGAGGTGCCGGTGGCCGCGTTCGCCGGGGTGCAGCCGGTCGGCGCTCCGCAGGGCGGGGTCGGTGAGCCAGGCGCCCTCGTGGGCGTGCAGATGGACCGCGCCGTACCGGTCGGACAGTGCGTGGGTCACGGCGTTGACGGCGCGTTGCCGCCGGGCCAGCGGGCGGGCGAGCGCGGCGGGCAGGCCGAGGAGGGTGCCGGGGTCGGGCAGGCAGAGGGTGAGCAGGGTGGCGCCCTGATCGGTGAAGGCGGCGTAGATCCGGTCGAGTCCGTCGGCCACCTCGTGGATGTCGAAGGAGCCGCGCAAGGTGTCGTTGACGCCGACAGCCACGGACACCAGGTCGGGACGGAGCCCGAGCCCCGCCGGGGTCTGCCGGTGCAGCACGTCGCGGACGCGGGCCCCGCTGACGGCGAGGTTGGCGAACTCCACCCGCCCGGGGGCCGCCCTCAGCCCGCCCGCCAGCAGGGCCGCCCAGCCGCGCGCCCCGCCGGGAGCGGGGTCGCCCACGCCCTCGGTGAGCGAGTCGCCGAGGGCCACGAAGCGCAGGGTTCTCATACGGCGCCCTCCTCGCGCTCGCGCGCCACGCCGTGCTCCCGTACGGCGTCCTCTCCCCTGCCGGGCCGACGCGTGCCGCCCCCGAGCACCGGCGCGTCGTGAGCCGCCAGGAACGACTCCACCGCCGCTCCCCACCCGAAGCGCTCGGCACGCGCGCGTGCCGCCGCGCGCCGTACCCGCTCCGGCCGGTCGAGCAGCGTCTCCACCGCGTCCGCGAACCCCGCGCCGTGGTCGGTCGCGACGGCGCCCGCCGACCCGACGACCTCGGGCAGCGCGGAGGACGCGCTCACCGCGACGGGCGTCCCGCACGCCATGGCCTCCAGCGCGGACAGCCCGAAGGTCTCGGCGGGACCCGGTGCCAGGCACACGTCGGCGGCCGCCTGGAGCGCGCCGAGGGCGGCACGGTCGCCGATGTGACCGGCGAAGAGGACGGGCAGCCCGCCTTGGCGCGCGCGTGTCTCCAGGCGGGCGCGCAGCGGGCCGTCGCCGGCCACCACCAGTACCGCCCGCCGCCCACGCCGCAGCAGCACCTCCAGGGCGTCGAGAGCCGTACCCGGCCGCTTCTCCACGGACAGCCGCGAGCACAGCAGGAGCAGCGTCTCGTCCCCGCGCGCGTACGCCGCACGCGGACCCCCTTGCCGGAGCGCCGGGTGCCGTTCCGTCAGGTCGACGCCCAGCGGGGCGCGGACGACGTTGCGCGCGCCGACGCGCAGGAACTCGCGCGCGGCGAACTCCGTCGTGCACACCACGCGCGTGTAGGCGTGCGCGGTGCGGGTGTTGAGGGCGTCGGCGCCCCGCCGGGAGAGGTGTTCGGGCACGCCCCAGGTGCGCAGCACGCCGTCGGCGGTCTCGTGCGAGACCATGACGGCCGGTACCCGGGCGCGCCGCGCCCACCGTCCGGTCCAGCGCAGGGTCGTACGGTCGGAGACCTCCAGCCGGTCGGGGGCCAGCTCCTCCAGGAGGGCGGCGACGCGGGTCCGTCCGGTCAGGACGCGGTAGCCGCCGGTGCCGGGCAGCAGAGGTCCGGGGAGGGTGATGACGCGGCCCTGCTCGGTCTCACGGTCGGTGTGCCGGGCGCCGGGGACGACGAGCACGGGCTCGTGGCCCGCGAGGCGATAGCCCCGGCCCAGTTCGCGCAGGGCCGTGCGCAGACCGCCGGAGGCCGGGGCGACGAAGTTGGCGAGCCGCACGATGCGCAGCGGCCGGGCGTTCGCACCGCCGCTCATGCCGCCACCGCCGCACGGCGGGCCGCGAGCACGTCGGCGTAGTGGGCGAGAAGGCGGTCGCCCACGGCCGTCCAGGTGCGCTGTTCGACGGCCGCGCGCCCGGCGGCGCCGTAGGCCGTGCGCAGTGCCGGGTCGGCGGCGAGGGCGCGTACGGCGTCGCGCAGGGTGGGCGCGTCGTCCGGCGGGACCAGGAGTCCGGTGCGGCCGTGGTCGACGAGGTCGAGCGGGCCGCCGACGGCGGGGGCGATCACGGGCACCCCGCTGGCCATTGCCTCCTGGACGGTCTGGCAGAACGTCTCGAAGGGGCCGGTGTGCGCGAACACGTCCAACGAGGCGAAGATCCGGGCGAGTTCATCGCCCTCGCGGCGCCCGAGGAACACCGCGCCGGGCAGCGCCCCGGTGAGGTGCGCCCGGCTGGGTCCGTCACCCACGACGACGACCCGTACCCCGTCCAGACCGCAGATCCCGGCGAGGAGGTCGACGCGCTTCTCGGGGGCGAGCCGGCCGACGTAGCCGACGATCAGCTCGCCGTTCGGGGCGAGTTCGCGGCGCAGCGTCTCGTCGCGCCGGTCGGGCCGGAAGCGGACGGTGTCCACGCCCCGGGGCCACAGCCGCAGCCGGGGCACGCCGTGCGCGGCGAGGTCGGATAGCGCGGCGGTGGAGGGGGCGAGGGTGAGATCGGCGGCGGAGTGGACGGCGCGGATGCGTCGCCAGGCGGGCGCCTCACCCGCGCCGAGGTAGGTGCGCGCGTATCCGGCGAGGTCGGTCTGGTAGACGGCGACGGCGGGGATGCCGAGGCGGGCGGCAGCGGCCATGCCACGCACGCCGAGGACGAAGGGGCCGGCCAGATGGACCAGGTCGGCGCCGTGCGCGGTGAGCGCGGCGGCCAGGCGTCTGCTGGGCAGCGCGACACGGACCTGGGGGTAGCCGGGCAGGGGCAGGGAGGGGACGCGGACGACGGGGTACGGCTCCGGGCCGTACGGGGTGCCGGGCGCGGGTGCGGGGGCGAGGACAAGGGGGGCGTGACCGCGCTCGGCCAGGTGCCGGGCGGTCTGGTGGGCGCAGTGGGCGACGCCGTTCACATCGGGCGGAAAGGATTCGGTCACGATGACGACACGCATACGGCTGTTCTCGCCATGCCAGACGTGTCCGCGTCGACGTCGATCTGTCCGGGCGGGGAACGTCCCATGAGCGTTGACCCCGCAAGGGGCGGAAGGCGTGGCCCGCGCGGAGAGCCGGAGGGCGTCGCTCCGCGCGCGGGGCCGGCCGTCGCGTGCGGCCGGCCCCGAGGGGATCACATGGTCTGCGCGTCCGGTCCGATGCGGCTGCGGACCGCCGTCTGGACCTCGGCCTCCTCGGCCGGGTCGGCGGCGAGGCGGCGCAGGCGCTCGACCACGCGGGCGTCGCCGGTCTCGGCGTGCCGGGCGGCCAGTTCACGGGTGGTCTCCTCGCAGTCCCACAGGCATTCGACGGCGAAGCCGGTGGCGAAGGAGGGGTCGGTGGCGGCGAGGGCGCCGGCGGCGCGGCCGCGCAGATGGGAGGAGGCCGTCTCGCGGTAGACGTGGCGCAGGACGGGGGCCGCGCAGGCGATGCCCAGGCGTCCGGCGCCGTCGACCAGGGTCCACAGGGTGGGCGCGTCGGGTCCCTCGCCCCGTACGGCCTCGCGCAGGGCGCCGAGGACGAGGTCGCCGTCCTGGGCGGTGCCCCGGCAGGCGAGGACGCGTCCGGCGGCGGCGCCGAGCGCGTCGGGCCGCTCGGCCCAGCGGCGCGCGTGTTCCACGGCCGCCACGGTCCGCATCCGCTCGAAGGCGTCGACGGCGGCCTCGACGACCCCGGCGCTGCCGTCGGCGACGGCGGCCTCGATCAGCGGGAGGGCGTCGGGGTCCGCGCTGTCGGCGAGATGGCGCAGGGCCGTGCAGCGGGCGCCCTCGGTGCCCGTGCGGGCGGCCTCCAGGATCTCCGCGCGGTCCTCGGGTCCGGCCACGGCGGCCAGACAGCGGGCGGCGGGGACGTGGAGGGCGGCGCCGCGCTCCAGGCCCTGCTGGGCCCAGTCCAGGACGGCGGCCACGCTCCAGCCGGGGCGCGGTCCCGCGGGCCGCATCTGCCGCTGCCAGCGGTCGAAACTGCCCGCCTCCTGCGCGGCGCGCACCCGGGTGGCGATGGACGTGCGCGGGTCCTCGGCCCACAGCCGCCAGGGCCGGGGTTCGAAGGCGTCGCGCACGGTGGCGGCCAGCTCGGCGTCGCCCGCCGGGTCGGCGGGGAAGCGGGCGAGCACGGGGGCGGCGAGGGCGCGCAGGCCCGCGTCGTCGTCGCGCAGCGCCAGCTCGTCCAGGGCCCAGGCCCAGTTGGTGCCGTGGGCGGCGTACCGGCGCAGCAGCGCGAGTGCGTCCAGGCGGCCGTAGGAGGCGAGGTGGCCGAGGACGGCGAGGGCGAGTCCGGTGCGGGACTCGTCGCGGTCGAGGATGTCCTCGGCGCCGAAGAGGTGGGCCTCGACGGCGTCCAGCTCGCCGTTCAGGTCGAGGTAGAGCCGGGCGTAGTACAGGGAGCGGTTCTCCACCTGCCAGTCGTGGCGGGGGTCGTGGAGGACGCAGTGGTCGAGGGCTTCGAGCGCTTCCGCGCGGGGGGCGGTGAGCGCGTGCAGGGTGCCGTCGCCGCGGCCCCTCTGCAACAGGCCCAGCAGGGTGCCGCTGGGCGCTATGACCGGATCGAACATGGGAAACAGCCTCACATCAAGCGTCGACGCAACCGGGGAACACGCATTACCTGGCCGCGTGACACAACGTCGGAGCGCCCGCCGTCTCTTGCTTGCCGAAGACCATTTCTCTCTGCCTCTCGTAGGTGGCCCATGCGGACCGCGTCACGGCCCGCGTGGTGCGGCAACTCCTGCCCAGCCCCCGCGTCCGTGAATCACGTCGTCATGATGACCCGCGGTCTGTGCTGCCGCGACCGTATTTCCGGCGGCTTGTACCGCCTCCCCCCGCTGCTGGTACCGCTCCCCCGTCGTTCCGCGCCGTCTCCGGCCCGGACGTGCCGCTCACCGCGCGCCGAAGCGCTCCAGGAGTTCGGTCCGCTCGAACATCCGCGCGGTGTCGACCGCCGACGGCGTGCCCGCGGCCGGGTCGGCACCGGCCTGGAGGAGGACGTCGATCACCTCGGCCTCGCCCTTGAAGACGGCCCCGGCGAGCGGGGTCTGCCCCCGGTCGTTGATCCGGTCGGCGTCGGCACCGCGGGTCAGCAGCGCCCGGACGGTGTCGGCGTGTCCGTGGTAGGCGGCGAGCATCACCAGACAGTCGCCGCGGTCGTTGGTGAGGTTCGCCGGCACGCCCGCGTCGACGTACGCGACCAGTTCCCCGGTCCGTCCCCGCCGGGCCAGATCGAAGATCTTGGTCGCCAGCTCCACGACCTCGGGGTCGGGGCCTTCGCTCATCGGCCGGACCGCCTCTCGTTGCAACCGTTCAGGTGAATCGTCAGGGTACTTCGTCGCACCGGCCCCGACCTGGCGCGACCGAGGCGGGGGACAGGACAGACCCGGTCGGACGCACGGATGCGGCCCCCCGGCGCAGCACGAGCTCCGCCACCTGGAGGAAAAGCAGCACTTTTCACCCAGTTGCACCTTTTATCGTATGGATACATCCTGTGATCCTGGAAGTACTCATGGTGACTGTCCCCCCTTCGACTTCAGGAGGTCCCCCATGATTTTCTCCATGTCCGGCGTGGTCCTGCTCGGCATCATCGTCTTCCTCTTCTTCCGCAAGGACGGCCTCAAGGGCACGCACGCGTGCATCTCGGCCCTGTTCGGCTTCTACCTCGCGAGCACGGCCATCGCCCCGAGCATCAAGGCCGGCGGCGAGAGCCTGGCGAGCCTCCTCGGCGGCATCAAGTTCTGACGCCCGGCCTCCCCCGAGGGCGGGCACCGCACCGTCCGAGGGGGACCGCCACGTCGCGCGACCGACCACCCCGCCCGCACGCCCCACTCCGCACCACGCACAGGAGACAGCAGTGGCCCGGCGCCCTCTTCCCCGCATTCTGAGCAAGGACAGCGCGCAGCTCGCCCGCACGCAGCTCGCCCGGAGCCGGGACATGGCCCGGACGGCGGCCGACAGCGCGACCGACGTCCTCCACCCGCTGATCACCCTCTCGCGCGGGCTCGGCCGCCTCGCCGCGGCCGCGCGGACGAAGTGGGCCGCGACACCGAAGGACAAGCGCGGCCCGCTGCTGTTCCTGACGGCAGCCGTGGTCCTGGTCGTCGCGCTCACGCCGTACGGCCCGCTGCTGGCCGCCATCGCCCTGATGGCGGCGGCCGCCTGGTACGGCCGCGACCGCACCCCCGCCAAGCCCGACGGTCCCGTCCCGGCCCAGGCCGAGCGGCTGCGCTCGCTGTACGAGGCCCTGGTGCCCGTCTTCGCGACGGCCGACGACCCGGCGCCGCTGTACGCCCACGGCGGCGCCTGGGAGAAGGCCCTCGCGGACCACGAGTTCGACGACGGCGGCCGCCTCGGCCATCTGGTGATCCGCTACCCCGCCTACTTCCCCGACGGCGACCCCGAGGCCCGCGCGCGGGTCGAGCGGCTGCTCGGCGCGAAGGCCGGCCGCGGCCGCGAGTACCGCTTCGACTGGGACGAGGAGGGCAACCGGCTCACGCTGTCCGTCCTCCCGCCGCTGCCCACCGGGATCGCCGCGCAGCGGTTCGTCACCGCGCCCGGTGAGACCGTGCTCGGGTTCACCGACCCGAGCGAGGTCCAGCGCACCCTCCCGCTCTCCTTCGAGGAGGAGGAGCGCGACGTGCCCCCGGTCGTCTGGCGCACCGGTGTGCGCTCCACCGAGCCGCACCTGCTGGCCATGGGCCACCCCGGCAGCGGCACCTCGACGCTGCTGCGCTCCATCGCGCTCCAGGCGCTCCAGCACGGCGACGTACTGATCGTGGACGGCGGCGGCACCGGCGAGTACGCCTGCCTGACCGGCCGGGACGGCGTCCTGGCCGTGGACTGCGCCCCGGCGGGCGCGGTCGCCAGCCTGGAGTGGGCGGCGCAGGAGACCGAGCGGCGGCTCCTCGCGGTCAACCGGGCCCGGCAGGCGGGCGAGCCGATGCCCGAGGACACCCGGCGCCCGCTGTGGCTGCTCCTCGACCGGCCGACCGTGTTCACGCACCTCGCGGAGGCCGAGCACCGCACCGACCCGCAGGCACTGCTCCAGGTCCCGCTGCGGCACGGCCGCGCGGCCAACGTCACGGTGGTCCTGGCCGAGCAGTTCGACAGCGCGGACAGCCTGAGCGAGGCCGTCGGCCGCCACACCCGCGCGCGGGTCGTGCTCGGCCCGGCGAGCGCCCAGCAGGTGGCCGCCGTCCTGGGCGAGCCCCCGCACACGACCCCGCCCGAGCGCATCCCGGCGGGCCGCGGCTACGCCCGCCTCGGCTCGGGCCCGGTCCTGCGCCTCCAGGTCCCGGCCACCCCCGACCCCTACGACGACGCCACGGGCGAGACCGACCGGCAGGCGGTGCTGGCGCTGCTGCCGCCGCGCACGGCACCGGCGGTGGCGGCGGAACCGGTGCCGCCGGCCCACCTCACCAAGTCCGACGACACCGTCGCCGCCCCCGTGGTGGCGGAGGCGGTGGGCGCCGAGTCCTGACGGACGCCGAAGGCGCCGGGCCGGGCGGGGCGACTCCCCGCCCGGCCGGCGCGTTCCCACCCCGCTCCTACGCCACGAACGTGCGCGGAGCCTCCGCCCCGCCACCCGCGCCGGTCTCCACCAGCCGCGCCGCCGCGGCGAGCCGTACCGCCGCCTCGTCCGCCACCGCTCCCCCGACGGTGAACGGCAGCCGCACATAACCCTCGAAGGCGCCGTCCACGCCGAAGCGCGGTCCGGAGGGCACCCGGACGCCGA
Organism: Streptomyces sp. NPDC005004; assembly: GCF_053600675.1. NCBI lineage: Bacteria > Bacillati > Actinomycetota > Actinomycetes > Kitasatosporales > Streptomycetaceae > Streptomyces > Streptomyces sp. NPDC005004. The sequence continues at coordinate 19,388 of NZ_JBSGAH010000027.1, read as the reverse complement.
CCCGCTCGCCCGCCTCGGCCAGCCGCGAGCCCGACAGACCGCCCGCTCGGACCCACAGGGTCAGTCCGCCCTCGGGCACCTCGAACTCCCAGTCCGGCAGCTCGCGTCGGACGGCGGCCACCAGACAGTCACGGTTCTCCCTCGCCTGCGCCCGGCGCAACTCCACCGCCTCCTCCCAGCCGCCGGTGCTGAACAGCCAGTTCACCGCGAGCTGTTCGAGCACCGGGGTGCCGAGGTCGGCGTAGGCGCGGGCGGCGACCAGGCTGCGGATGACGTCGGGGGCGGCGCGCACCCAGCCGATGCGCATCCCGGCCCAGAACGCCTTGCTGGCCGAGCCGACGGTGATGACGGTGGAGCCCGCCGGGTCGAACGCGCAGACGGGGCGGGGCATGTGACGGCCCAGCTCCTCGTCGAACCACAGCTCGCTCATGGTCTCGTCCGTGACGAGGACCGTCCCCGCCGAGCGCGCGGCGTCGACCAGCCGGCGCCGCTGGTCCTCGTCGGCGAGCGCGCCCGTCGGGTTGTGGAAGTCGGCGACCACGTAGGCGAGCCGGGGCGCGGCCTCGCGCAGCACCTGGCGCCAGCGGTCGAGGTCCCAGCCGGTGAGCCCCTCGGCCATGGCGACGGGGACGAGCCGTGCGCCTGCCTCGCGCATCAGCTGGAGGATGTTGGCGTAGGACGGCGACTCGACGGCGATGCGCTCGCCCCGTCCCGCGAACAGATGGCAGATCGCGTCCATGGCGCCCATCGCGCCGGTGGTCACCATGATCTGCTCGGGCATCGTGGGGATGCCGCGCGCGGTGTAGCGCTCGGCGATCATGGCGCGCAGCGCGGGGAGTCCGGCCGGGTAGTCGCCGTGGGTGTGCGCGTACGGCGGCAGCTCCTCCAGGGCCCCCTGGACGGCGCGGGTGAGCCACGGCTCGGGGGCGGGCAGGGCCGCGCAGCCGAGGTCGATCATCGAGCCGAGCGTCTCGGGCGGCAGGGGTTCGAGGCCGCGCGCGGGCAGGGGGTTGCCCGCGGGGACGGCGGTCCAGCTTCCCGCGCCGCGCCGGGACTCCAGGAAGCCCTCGGTGCGCAGTTCCTCGTAGGCGGCGGCGACGGTGGTGCGGCTGACGGACAGGGCGAGGGCGAGTTCGCGCTCGGCGGGCAGCCGGGCGGCGACCGGCACCCGGCCCTCCAGGACGAGCAGCCGTACGCCGTCGGCGAGGGCGCGATAGGCGGGCGGACGGCGCGTGCCGGGGCCCGCGGGGCGCTTCTGCTGGGAGTTGAGGAGCCGGGCCAACTGCGCGGCACCCACCGCCGAGGTCCACTGCGCCATGAAGATCAGTCCACCTTCCCCGGATTGGCCATGGATGACCGAGCTTACCGAGCCACAGAGTGACACGGGTCAGTCCACTGCTTCCACCCCCAGGGGGGTATCCGATGTCCACTCGGGGCCAACTCGGCCGACGCCTGGTCCAGTTGTACGGCGGGCTCGCGCTCTACGGCGCCAGTTCCGCGCTCCTCGTCCGCGCGGACCTCGGCATGGAGCCGTGGAACGTGCTGCACCAGGGCCTGGCCCGACTCACGGGGCTCAGCATGGGCGTCGTCCTGACGATCGTCGGCGCGCTCGTGCTGCTGCTCTGGATCCCCCTGCGCCAGCGCCCGGGTCTCGGCACGGTCTCCAACGTCCTGGTGATCGGCTTCGCCCTGGACGCCACCCTGTCCGTGCTGCCCGCCGTGCACGGCATCGTGGCGCGGGCGCTGCTGCTGGTGGCGGGGATCGTGCTCAACGGCGCGGCGACCGGCCTGTACATCGCGGCGGCCTTCGGTCCCGGCCCGCGCGACGGACTGATGACCGGGCTGCACCAGCGCACGGGCCGCTCGATCCGGCTGCTGCGCACCCTCGTGGAGGTCGCCGTGGTCGCGACGGGCTTCGCGCTGGGCGGCACGGTGGGCGTCGGCACGGTCCTGTACGCGCTGTCGATCGGCCCGCTCGCCCAGCTCTTCCTGCGCGTGTTCGCCGTCCCGCCGAGCGGCCCGGCCACCGTGGTTGCCGCCGGGTCACCCGCCCGCGCGATACTGCGCCCGTGACCTCGCGGATACGCCACCCCTACCTGGACCACCCCACCCCGCTCGCCTTCGCCCACCGCGGCGGCGCGGCCGAGGGCCTGGAGAACACCGTCGCGCAGTTCCGGCGCGCGGCCGAGCTGGGCTACCGCTACATGGAGACCGACGTGCACACCACGGCGGACGGCCGGCTCGTCGCCTTCCACGACGCGACCCTGGACCGGACGACGGACGGCGGGGGCCGCATCGCGGACCTGCCCTGGCGGGAGGTGAACCAGGCGCGGGTGGCGGGCAGGGAACCGGTTCCGCTCTTCGAGGAACTGCTGGAGACGTTTCCCGACGTCCGCTGGAACGTGGACCTCAAGGCCGAGTCCGCCCTGCTGCCGTTCCTGGAGCTGGTCGAGCGGACGAACGCCTGGGACCGGGTGTGCGCGGGCTCCTTCTCCGAGGCACGCGTGGTGCGGGCGCAGCGGCTGGCCGGGCCGCGCCTGGCGACCTCGTTCGGCACCCGCGGGGTGCTCGGCCTGCGGCTGCGCTCCTGGGGGCTGCCGGCCGCCGTACGCCGCTCGGCGGTGGCGGCGCAGGTGCCCGAGGCCCAGTCCGGGGTCCCGGTGGTCGACGCGGCCTTCGTACGCGCGGCCCATGCGCGCGGGGTTCAGGTGCACGTGTGGACGATCAACGAATCCGAGCGGATGCACCGGCTCCTGGATCTGGGGGTCGATGGCATCATGACCGATCACATCGACACGTTGCGTGCGGTCATGGAGGACCGGGGCGTCTGGGTCTGAACCGCCCGGGCTGCCCTCGCCGCCCGCCGCGCGCACGGCACTGCGGCGGGGAAGCGAGGGCGCGGGGTGGGCACCGACACCGTGCGGGCGGAGGTGGCCGACGAGGCCGCCGGACTGCGGCGCGAACAGCGCGGCTGGTATTTCTACGACTGGGCGTGCTCGGTCTATTCGACGAGCGTCCTGACCGTGTTCCTCGGCCCGTACCTCACGGCGGTCGCCCGTGACGCGGCCGACGCGGAAGGGTACGTACACCCGCTGGGCATTCCCGTGCGCGCGGGCTCCTTCTTCGCGTACTCGGTCTCCCTGTCGGTGATCGTGGCCGTGCTGATCATGCCGCTGGTGGGCAGCGCCGCCGACCGCACCGGCCGCAAGAAGCCGCTGCTGGCCGCCGCCGCGTACACCGGGGCGGCCGCGACGACCGGCATGTTCTTCCTGGACGGGAACCGCTACCTGCTCGGCGGGCTCCTCCTGATCGTCGCCAACGCGGCGCAGTCGGTCGGGATGATGCTCTACAACGCCTATCTGCCCCAGATCTCCGCGCCCGCCGAACGCGACGCGGTCTCCTCGCGCGGCTGGGCCTTCGGCTACGCGTCCGGGTCCCTGGTCCTCGTCGCCGACCTGGTGCTCTTCTCCGCGCACGACTCCTTCGGCCTGTCGCAGACGGAGGCCGTGCGGATCTGTCTGGCCTCGGCCGGGCTGTGGTGGGGCGCCTTCACGCTGGTGCCACTGCGCGCCCTGCGCGACCGGCACGCGCGCGCGTCGGCCGCCGCCCCGACCGGCCTGCGCCAGCTCGCGGCGACCATACGGGACATGCGCCGCCACCCGCGCACCCTGGCCTTCCTGCTGGCCTACCTCGTCTACAACGACGGCATCCAGACGGTGATCACCCAGGCGTCGGTCTACGGCTCGGAGGAACTGCGCCTCGGCCAGTCCACGCTGATCGGCGCGGTCCTCCTGGTCCAGGTGCTGGCGGTGGCGGGCGCGCTGGCCATGGGACGCCTCGCGCGGGTCCACGGCGCGCAGCGCACGGTGCTGGGCTCGCTGGTGGCGTGGACGCTGACGCTGGGCGCGGGGTACTTCCTGCCCGCCCGGGTGCCGGTGTGGTTCTTCGTCCTGGCGGGCGCCATCGGGCTGGTCCTCGGCGGCAGCCAGGCCCTGTCCCGCTCGCTGTTCTCGCACCTGGTCCCGCCGGGCAAGGAGGCCGAGTACTTCTCCGCCTACGAACTGAGCGACCGGGGTATGAGCTGGCTCGGCCCCCTGCTGTTCGGGCTGACCTACCAGCTCACCGGAAGCTACCGCTCGGCGATCGTGTCGCTGGTGGCCTTCTTCGTCATCGGCTTCGTTCTGCTGGCCCGGGTACCGGTGCGGCGTGCGATCGGCGAGGCGGGGAATCCGGTTCCGGACAGGATTTAGCGTTCCACACGAAAGGGCGGTAGTGTACGCGTTTGGCCTGCCAGGCGTACCGTTACTGCGCGTCAAAGTCAGCGAGACGCTGGGTGACATCTGCTGTCAGATGTGACAAACCGGGCGCCTGTGGGTAGAACAAGGGGCGGCTACGACGGCGACGCATGACCCTGAACGGGAATCTTTACCGCCGACCGGACGTTGACCGGATGACGACGACAGCGACACCTGTCCTGTGGGCGACAAGCCCGGGAGGCACGATTCATGAGTGAGCGAGCTCTTCGCGGTACGCGCCTCGTGGTGACCAGCTACGAGACGGACCGCGGCATCGACCTGGCCCCGCGCCAGGCCGTGGAGTACGCATGTGAGAAGGGGCACCGGTTCGAGATGCCCTTCTCGGTCGAGGCGGAGATTCCGCCGGAGTGGGAGTGCAAGGTCTGCGGCGCCCAGGCACTCCTGGTCGACGGCGACGGCCCTGAGGAGAAGAAGGCCAAGCCCGCGCGTACCCACTGGGACATGCTGATGGAGCGGCGCACCCGTGAGGAGCTCGAAGAGGTCCTCGAGGAGCGCCTGGCGGTCCTGCGCTCGGGGGCGATGAACATCGCCGTACACCCGCGCGACAGCCGCAAGTCCGCGTAACCCCTGCGGGGGCAAGCACGCAAGAAGAACCGCGGGCGCCGTACATCTTCGCGATGTACGGCGCCCGCGGTTCTGTGCTGTCCGGGCCACCCGTGCGAAGCACGCGGCGGGGCGGACGACCGCGATCAGCGGTTCAGGGGCGGGCGGGGCTCGTCGGTGGCGTCGTCGCGGCGCTCGCGGATGACCTCGCCCTGGACGACCTTGCCGTCCGGGCGGTGGATGCGGGCCTGCTGGAAGGCGTCGCCGAGGGAGCCGGGGGCGGCCACGCGCAGCTTGCGGTTGACCAGGTGCTCGGTGCGGCGGCGTACGAGGGTCTGGACCGGGGGCAGCAGCAGAAGCAGTCCGGCGATGTCGGAGAGCAGACCGGGGATCATCAGGAGCAGACCGGCGAGCATCAGCAGGCCGTTGCCGCCGCCGGAGGCGGGAGCGGTGCCGTCCGAGGGGGCGGTGCCGCGGCGCAGGGCCTCGTCCAGGTTGCGGAAGGCGCGGCGCCCCGCGCGCTTGACGACGACGGCGCCCGCGACGAAGCCCGCGACCAGCAGCAGGAACACGGCCAGGCCCCCGGCCGCGTTCGCGACCAGGACCAGCAGCCAGATCTCCAGCACGATCCAGGCGGCGATGCCCAGCGGCAGACAGCGGCGCAGGGCCGAGCGCCGGGAACGGCCGGTCTGCGGAGGGGTGGGGTCGCCAGTCGTCATGCTTCCAGTGTGCCTGGGCCCGGCTCAGCGCGGGATAAGGGGGTGATCGTCCCCGAGAGGCCGGGCCCCCGCGGGGCTATTCGCTCTTCACCGCGCCGTCGGTCCCGGCATGGGCGTCGGCCCGGGTCCCGCCCTTGTCGGCACCCTTGGCCTTGAGCTTGTGCACCCGGTCCCCCACGCCCCACGCGGTGACCCGCCACAGCGCCTCGACCAGGATGTCCTTGCTCATCTTGGAGTCGCCGAACTCGCGCTCCACGAAGGTGATGGGCACCTCGACCACGTGGTAGCCGGCCTTGACCGAGCGCCGGGCCAGGTCGACCTGGAAGCAGTAGCCCTGCGAGGCGACCTCCGCCAGGCCGAGCCCCTCCAGGGTCTCGCGGCGGAAGGCGCGGTAGCCGCCGGTGATGTCGCGCAGCGGCAGGTCCAGGGCGAGACGGGAGTAGAGGCTGCCGCCGCGCGAGATGGCCTCGCGGGACTTGGGCCAGTTGACCACCCGGCCGCCGGGCACCCAGCGGGAGCCGAGCACCAGGTCGGCGCCCTTGAGCGCGGTGAGCAGACGGGGCAGTTCCTCGGGCTGGTGGGAGCCGTCTGCGTCCATCTCGACCAGGACGCCGTAGTCGTGCTCCAGACCCCAGCGGAATCCCGCGAGGTAGGCGGCGCCGAGGCCCTCCTTGCCCTTGCGGTGCAGCACCTTGACGTGGTCGTCCGCCGCCGCCAGTTCGTCGGCGAGCTTGCCGGTGCCGTCGGGGCTGTTGTCGTCCGCCACGAGGACGTGTGCCGCGGGGACGGCCTTGCGTACCCGGCCCACGATCGCCTTGATGTTCTCCGCCTCGTTGTAGGTCGGAATGATCACCAGGACCGTGCCGAGCGGGCCGAACTGCCTCCCCCGGGCCGTGGCCTCGAGGGTCTCGCCGTCGTTCACTGCTGCCCCTTCATGTCGTACGCAGGCATCCACCATAGTGGTCACCGCCTGCGATGACGTGACAGCACATTCCTACGGTGGTGTCGATAGCGCAAGAGTTGGGTAGGAACGGGTTTTTCGTCGCCGGTGTCAGTCGCCGGTGTCATCAGTGTCCGCCGCCGGGGTTCACCGCAGGTGATCCGCTGCGGATGGGGGCCCGGCGCCCTTCGGGCCGACCTGGGACCCGCTGGCTGCGGGTCGACCGAGAGCCGTTGTCTACTGAGCGACCGGGCCCCACCCGGGTCACACCTGGCCGGCCGGCGGAGCGTTCCCCCGTCGGCGCGGGCGCTGAGCCTGGCTCCCAGCGACGGTGCCCCGGTGCGGCGGCACACCGTCCCTGACCCAGCGGCGCTGCGACGAGTACGCGAACACTCGGCGGCCGGGCGTCCGGTGGTGGACGCGGCCGAACCTACCGGGCGCCCGCCGTCGACTGTCAACAGCCCTGTGGCCTGCGCAAACACCGGGTACGTCTCATGCTTGTCGCAAGGATGCGCAGGTCGGGCGGCGGTGTGGCGGCACGGACTCCGGCCGGCGCCGCCGTCGTAGATCACTCGCCCGGCCGTACGTACACCGTCCGGCCGCCCACCACCGTGCGCAGGCAGACGGGCAGTTCGCGCTCGGGGCCCAGGTCAGGCAGGCCAGGGGTGCCCGAGCGCGGGTCGGTGGACCAGCGGGCGACCCGGTCGTCGGGGGCCTGGACGACCAGTTCGCCGGTGTGCCAGACGGCGTAGTCGGCCGGGGCGCCGGGCACCAGGACGCCCGCGTCGTCGCGGCCGACGGCCCGCCAGCCGCCGCGCGTGTGCGCGGTGAACGCGGCGCGCACCGAGATCCGGTGTTCCGGGGTCCGGTGGAAGGCGGCGGCGCGGACGGTGCCCCAGGGGTCGAGCGGGGTGACCGGGCTGTCGGAACCGAAGGCGAGCGGCACCCCGGCGCGCAGCAGGGCGGCGAAGGGGTTGAGGGTGCGGGCCCGCTCCGCACCGAGCCGAGCGGCGTACATGCCGTCCTCGCCGCCCCAGATCGCGTCGAAGGCGGGCTGTACGGAGGCGATCAGGCCCAGCTCCGCGAAGGCGGCGACGGTCTCGGGCGTGAGCATCTCGGCGTGCTCGACGCGGTGCCGGGCGGCGCGGACCCGCGCGAGGCCGACCTTCTCGGCGGCGGCGCGCATCCCCTCCACGACGGCGCCGACGGCCGCGTCCCCGATGGCGTGGAAGCCCGCCTGGAGCCCCGCCTCGGTGCAGGCGACGACATGCGCGGCGACCGCGTCGGCGTCCAGGTAGGCGGTGCCGGTGCGGCCGGTGTCGTCGGCGTACGGCTGGTGCAGGCAGGCGGTGTGGGAGCCGAGGGCGCCGTCCACGAAGAGGTCGCCCGCCGCGCCGAGGGCGCCGAGTGCGCGGGCCTTGTCCACGTCCTGTTCGGCCCAGTAGCCGACGACGCGGGGTCCGGGGCGTTCGGCGGCGAGCTTCAGCAGGCCGGTGAAGTCGTCCTCGGAGGAGATCGTGGGGCCGCCGCACTCGTGGACGGTGCCGATGCCGAGGGAGGCGGCGCGGTCGAGCGCCGCGCGCTGGGCCTCGGCGCGCTGGACGGGGGTGAGCGCGGCGAAGGCGGCCTCGCGGACGGCGTGGTGGTCGTCGGCGGTGAGCGGCGCGTCGGCGCGGGTCACGACGGTGGGTACGAGGTCCAGCAGGGCGGTGCTGACGACGGCCGAGTGGACGTCGGCGCGGGAGAGGTAGAGGGGACGGCCGCCGGTCGCGGCGTCCAGTTCGGCGCGGGTCGGCGGGCGGCCGCCGGGCCAGCGGGCGGCGTCCCAGCCGTGGCCGAGGAGCACCCGGTCGGCGGGGCGCTCGGCGGCGAAGGCGCGGACCCGGTCGAGGGCCGCCTCCAGGGACGGCGCGTCGGAGAGGTCGAGCCCGGTCAGGGCGAGACCGGTCGCCGTGGTGTGGACGTGGGCGTCGGTGAAGGCCGGGGTGACGAGGGCGCCGTCGAGGTCGATCACCTGGTCCACGCCGTCGGCGAAGGCGTCGGCGGCCCCCTCGGAGCCGACCCAGGCGACCTGGCCGCGCTCCACGACCATCGCGGTGGCGAAGGGGTCGGCGGGGCTGTGGACCTCTCCCCGGCGCAGCAGGACGGTCCGGGGGTCGCTCGTGGGGTCGGCGCACTGGTCACTCATGCCCCACAGTCTCTCGCGTGCGCGCGGGAGGGCGGGAACCGGGGCGGACGGGACCGGCGGGGGTCAGATCCTCGGCGGGCGCGACTCGTACGGTGTGGAGAGCACGACCGTGGTGCGGGTGGAGACCCCGGCCAGGGAGCGGAGCCGGGCGAGCAGTTCCTCCAGCTCGTGCGGGGTGGCCACGCGGACCTTGAGGATGTAGTTCTCGTCCCCGGCGACGCTGTGACATGCCTCGATCTCGGGGACGCCCGCGAGCCGTTCCGCGATGTCGTCCGGGGCGCTGGGGTCGAAGGGTTTGACCGAGATGAAGGCGGTCAGCGGCAGCCCGACGGCCTCGGGGTCGACGACGGCCGCGTAGCCGCGGATGACGCCCCGCTGTTCGAGCCGGCGCACGCGCTGGTGCACGGCCGACGTGGACAGGCCCGTGGCCTTGCCCAGGTCGGTGTAGCTCATGCGCCCGTCCTTGACGAGCAGCTCCACGATCTGACGGTCCAGCTCCTCCATGCCGCTGAACCTACAGGCCGCGCGATCCTTTCCGGTACCCGAGCTGCGCAGGTCATGCGGGGTACGCTCACCCCGCCATGTGACGAACACCACAGGACTTGTGCGCGCTGCGTGATGTTCTCACGATTACCGCCGAGAGTGGACGGGAAGTGCTTGCTGTGGTCGAGGCCGCAGTGCCTTCACGGCCCAGCCTTAGGGGGAGATTCCCATGCAGAGTGTCAAGCGCCCCGTCCGTCCCGCCGCCCGGCGGCAGCCGCGCGTCGTCGAGCCCGTGCCGGAGTACGTCGAACCCGACTTCGACGACGACGCCGAGAGCCTGGACGCCGAGGACACCTACGACACGTTCGAGATGTACCGGGTGATCTGCCCGGACTGCGCGCAGCCGATCGCGCTCCTCGCCGACGAGGAGGTCCTGCCGGAGCACGCGCGGTGCGCCTCGCCGTGGAACCCGTTCGGCCTCACGGCCTGTTCGGGCACCGGCCGCGCGGCGGCGGACGCCCGCCCGGCCGACGCGTCCGGCGCGCCGCAGGAACAGGACACCGCCCTGCTGCTGACGCTCCCCCAGGGTCTGGACTGGCGCACCCAGCCCTTCTCGCACGTCGGCGGCCCGGGCTCGCGCCCGATGCGCGTACCGACGATGCGCGACCGGGCCGCCTGAGGCCCCCTCCTTCGGACGAACGCCCGCCTCCCGCTGTGAGCCGCGCCGGGGGGCGGGTCGTTGTGCCGTTCGAGCTCGGCGTTGTGCCGTACGAGTGAGGCGTGACGCCGTGCGGGTGAAGTGGCGTGCCATACGGGTGAACCGGGACCGGGAGCGGCGGCCGACGCGGGTGGACTGACGCTCGATTTGGCGCGGGGGTGACCCCGGCGGGCGCGCCCGCGTTGGCCAGGCATGACCCCCATGCACACGGCCACCGGGCGTCAGCGCCGGCCCTTCGTCCCACGGCCCGCGGAACCGGCCGCGCCCCAGCCGCCGCAGGACCCGCCCATCTACCGGGAGATGATGCGCACCTGGGCCGACCGGGGCCGCACGCTGCCGGGCCGCCACGACCCGGAGTGGGTCGAGCTGGCGGCCCCGCAGGTGGTCAGGGGACAGTTCAGCGAGCCTCAGGGCCCGCCACATGACGGGCGATGACCATGCGCTGGATCTGGTTGGTGCCCTCGACGATCTGGAGCACCTTGGCCTCGCGCATGTAGCGCTCGGCCGGGAAGTCGGCGGTGTAGCCGTAGCCGCCGAGGATCTGCACGGCGTCCGTGGTGACCCGCATGGCGGTGTCGGTGCAGTGCAGCTTGGCCATCGCGGCCTGCTTGGCGAAGGGCAGTCCCGCGTCGCGCAGCCGCGCGGCGGACAGGTAGAGCGCGCGGCCGGCCTCGATCTGGGTGGCCATGTCGGCGATCATGAAGCGCAGCCCCTGGAAGTCGGCGATGGGGTGGCCGAACTGTCTGCGCTCCGTGGCGTATCCGACCGCAGCGTCCAGCGCGGCCTGGGCCACGCCGATGGCGCACGCGGCGATACCGAGACGGCCGGAGTCCAGGGCCGACAGGGCGATGGAGAAGCCCTGACCCTCCTCGCCGAGGCGGCGGTCGTCAAAGACTCTTACGCCGTCCAGGTGGACCTGGGCGGTGGGGCTGCCCTTGAGGCCCATCTTCTTCTCGGGCGCGGCCGCACCGAGACCCTCGGCGTCGCCGGGGACGAGGAAGGCGGTGATGCCGCGCGGGCCGTCCTCGCCGGTGCGGGCCATGACCGTGTAGAAGTCCGCGATGCCGCCGTGGGTGATCCACGCCTTCGTACCGGTGAGCACCCAGGAGTCGCCGTCCCGGACGGCCCGGGTGCGCAGCGAGGCGGCGTCGGAGCCGGAGGCGGGCTCGGAGAGGCAGTAGGCGCCGAGCAGACCGCCGCCGAGCATCGCGGGCAGGTGCTCGACCTGCTGCTGCTTGGTGCCGTGCGCGGCGAGCGCGTACGAGGCGAGCGTGTGCACGCTGACACCGAGGCCGACGGTGAGGCGGGCGGCGGCCAGTTCCTCCAGGACCTGGAGGTAGACCTCGTAGGGCTGGTCCCCTCCGCCGTACTCGGAGTCGTAGGGCAGGCCGAGCAGACCCGCCTCCGAGAGCAGGGTGAAGACCTCGCGCGGGAAGCGGGCGGCGTCCTCCTCCTCGGCCGCCTTCGGCGCGATCTCGCGCTGGGCGATCTCACGGACGAGCGCGAGCAGATCGCGGGCCTCTTCCGTGGGCAGTTGACGCTCCACCGGCTGCGGGTCGCGGTCGGACATGGCGTCGGTCTCCTCCCTGTCGGGCACACCGGCGGAGGTGCGCCCCGGGTCGGGCGGCTCCGCCTGATCGTTCCGTCCGCCGACGGCCCGCTCCGGGTCTCGGAGGCGGCTGACCAGCGGCTGTGCCGTGAGTATGCCCGATCGGGGACCTCCCGTCACCAGTTAACGAGCGCTTACTTCAGGAAACCCGAAAAGGCCCCGCGCCGCCTTGTCGATCTTGGCCGTGCGGGGCTGTCGGAGTGAAGGGAAGGGAGTGACCCGGGGAGGGGTCAGGCGTCCCGGCGGGCCGGCGGCGGGGCCGGGCACGAGGGGTCCAGCTCCTCGATGGCGCGCAGGGTGCCGCCGAGTGTCTTCACCAGCAGCTCGCACAGGGTGTCGCGGGGCAGCGCGGGGCGGTCGATCCAGTCGAGGGTGGCGCCCTCGACGCTGCACACCCAGGAGAGCAGGCCGCTGCGGGCGAGCGGTCCGACGGCGGTCCTGCCGTACGCGCCCTCGGCGACGGTGTCGACGATCGCCTCGCGTACGCCGTCCCGGATCGCATGGACCTCGGCGTCGAAGCCGACGCCGCCGCTGACGATGGTGCGGTAGGCCGCCTGGTGGTGCTCCGCGAACCGCAGATAGCTGTCCAGGGTGCGGTGCAGCCGGTCCACGGCGGGCAGTTCGAGACCGCTCGCGGCGAAGGTCACCAGGTCCGCGACCGAGTCCTGGATGATCGCGAGGTAGTAGCCGCGCTTGGACCGGAAGTAGTAGTAGATGAGCCCCTTCGCGACATGCGCCTGGCGGGCGATGTCGTCCATGGACAGCGCGTCGTAGGGCCGGTCGGCGAACAGCTTGCGCCCGATGGCGATGAGTTCGGCCCGGCGCGCCGCGGAGCGCTCCGTACCGCGCGTCGGTCGGCCCGGGCCGACGGCCTGGGTGAGGGCGGCGGGCTGTTGACGCATATTCAATTCCGGCCCTGGTCTCTGCGGTCGGCGGACCTCCGCAGTATGGCAGAGGCGGCCGTTCGGGTGAGGGGGCGTGACGAAGCGGGCGGGGCGGACGGGGGGGTGGGTACGGCACCGGCCGCGCGGTTCGGCGTGAGGTCGGGCCCTCCGCTCGGCGGCGGACCGAGCCGACGCCGCCGCCCTCCGCGCTGCCGCTGGAGGGCGGCGGCCGGAGGCAGCCCGGTGATCGGGTCCACGCCGGGGACGCCGGCCCGGTCGATCAGCCGTCCGGACGCGGGGCGACCGACTCCAAGCGGCGCCGCCGCGACTGCGCGCAGAGGGCTCCCCTCACCCGAACGCCGTACTGGACGGGCGAGGGCTCCCGGGGATCGGCCGCTGCCGCGTCCGTCATGCCGCGAAGCCCGCGACGCGCGGACCTGCGCGAACAGGAGACGGCACGCTTGGACGGGAGCCGTGGCGCGCAGCATCGGCGCGTCGGGGCGCGGACCGTGACGATGGGGCGCTGGCACCTGCGTCGGTTATCGCCCTAGGTTGAAAGTGACCGAGGTCACAAACCCACCCAAATGACCTCGGCGCTCCGGCGGGCGAGTCCCCCGGATCAGCAGAGGAGATCGTCATGGCAAGCAGCAACGGCAACCGCGCCGTCACCTTCCACGCCCCGAAGGACATGCGCGTCGAGTCTCTGGACTTCCCGAAGCTCGAGATGCCGAACGGGAAGAAGGCCCCGCACGGGGTCATCCTCAGGCTCGTCGCCACCAACATCTGCGGGAGCGACCTGCACATCTACCGCGGTTCCTTCCCGGTGCCCCAGGGCATGGTGATGGGGCACGAGATGACCGGGGAGGTCATCGAGGTCGGACCCGACGTCGAGTTCCTCAACGAGGGCGACCTCGTCTCCGTCCCGTTCAACGTCGCCTGCGGCCGATGTCGCAACTGCAGGGCGCGCCGGACCGACGTCTGCGAGACCACGAACCCCAAGGTGTCCTGCGGAGCGTACGGCTTCAACCTGGGCGACTGGGCCGGCGGCCAGGCCGAGTACCTGTTCGTCCCGTACGCCGACTTCCAGCTCCTGCGCTTCCCGGACAAGGACCAGGCCATGGAGAAGATCCGTGACCTGGCGCTGCTCTCGGACATCCTGCCCACCGCGTTCCACGGACTCATGGAGGCCGGCGCCAAGCCGGGCTCGACCGTGTACATCGCCGGCGCCGGCCCGGTCGGCCGCTGCGGCGCGGCGGCGGCGCGCCTCCTGGGGGCGTCCTGCATCATCGTCGGCGACCACAACAAGGACCGCCTGGAGCTGGTGAAGAGGAACGGCTGCGAGACGATCGACCTGAGCCAGGGCGCGGCGCTCACCGACCAGATCGAGGCCATCCTGGGCGAGCCCATGGTCGACTGCGCGGTCGACTATGTCGGCACCGAGGCACACGGCATCGGCCGCGAGGTCGAGGACATGGACCCGGCCTACGCCATCAACCAGGTGATCGACGCCACCCGCGCGGGCGGAGCGACCGGAGTCATCGGCGTCTACGGCCCCGACCCGCTCGCGAAGTCGAAGGCCGAGCAAGAGGGAACGTACCCGATCGACTTCGGCAAGGCGTGGATCAAGTCGCCGCGGATCGCCGCCGGGCAGGCACCGATCATGCACTACAACCGCGAGCTGATGATGGCGATCCTGTGGGATCGTATGCCCTACCTGAGCGACATGCTCAACACGAAGGTGATCAGCCTCGACGAAGCCCCCGAGGCCTACGCGACCTTCGACAGCGGAGTGGCCGAGAAGTTCATCATCAACCCCCACGGCCTCATTCCCGCCTGAGTCCCAGCCGGACCTCGACCCAGGGTCGAGGAGGCACTCCGCGGCGGACGCCCTCCTTCTTCCGAAGATCGGTGTTCGCGGCCAGTCTCGAGCTCGTCGGCGGGCACCGTCCGTGCATGAGGGTCGGCGACCTCCTCGGCCATGAATTGATCGGCGAGGTCGTCGGCACCGCGGGGAGGGTCTCTTCTCCCTGTGCGACAACGGCGACACCGGTCCCGCCATCACCGAGCACCTCTGGGCCTCGTCCGACGCCGCCCGGACGCACTCGGGCATCTCACCCCAAGGGGCCAGGGCAGCCGCCGGGGCCCGACTTCGAGCGCGCTCCAGTGCCTAGAGTTCCGGACACGGACTTCCGCTCACGGACACACCCTGGCACCGACGGTCACGGTCGCGAACGGTGACCGAGAACGCGGCGGTCAGCGCGAGCGTCGTCCCGGCGAGGCCGGTTCTCAGGACAGAGGTGATCCGATGAAGGTGCTGGTGACCGGCGGGACGAGCGGGCTCGGACTCGCCATGGCCTCCGCTCTCGCCGCGACGGGCGCCACCGTCGCGCTGACCGGGCGGTCCGGCGAGCGGGCGGAGTCCGTCGCCGCGGATCTGCCGGGCGCGACCGGCCTTGAGATGGACGTGCGGGACGAGTCGTCGGTGGCCCGGGCCGTCGACCGCGCGTGGTCGCGGCTCGGCGGCATCGACATGCTGGTGAACAACGCCGGCATCGGCATGCGTACGGTCAACCCGCGCTTCATGACGCAGCCGCAGGGCTTCTGGGAGGTGTCGCCCGACGCCTTCCGCGCGGTGATCGACACCAACCTGACCGGCTACTTCCTGGTCGCCCGCGAGATCACGCCACGGATGCTGGCCTCGGGCGGTGGCCGGATCGTCAACATCTCGATGAATCACTCGACCATGCGACGCGCCGGCTTCGTTCCCTACGGGCCGTCGCGAGCCGGGAGTGAGGCGCTCTCCCGGATCATGGCGGCCGACCTGCGGCACACGGGCATCACCGTCAACCTGCTGCTGCCCGGAGGCGCGACGGTCACCGGGATGCTGCCCCAGGACGTCGCCGCCGAGGGGCACGGGTTCCTGAGCCCGGAGGTGATGGGCCCGCCCATCGTCTGGCTGGCCTCCGACGACGCGGCCGGCGTGCACGACGAACGCATCGTCGCCGCCGAGTTCGAATCATGGCTGCGGGACCGGGAGAGCCGACAGTGAGGGCGTGAGCGTCCGCGTGGGCGTGGCCCGGCTCCTGCGGCTGGGGGCGGCGCCGACGCTGACGCGCAGGTGGGCGGCGACCTCGGCGTGTCCCCGGAGCCACTGGTCGTCGCCCCTCGTGTGTCCTCGTGCGTCGGGATGAGCGTACGTAACGCGCACGGCCGCCCCCTCGCCCCGACGGCGCCGAATCGGCTGCGGTTGCGAGCGTGTCGAGATGGTCCACCGTCTTTGCCGTTGTTACCGTGCGCTTTGCTCAAATAAGTCCATAAAGCGCAGATTCGCGCCTGGGTGGTCGGGAGGACACGGACCATGAACGATTTTTCTCGTCGCGGACTGCTCAAGGCGACGGCGGTCGCCAGTGCCGGGGCGGTGGTCGTGCCCGGCGCGGCGGCCCTCGACGCGAGCGCGGCGACCGAGGAAACCATGGGCGGGGCACACGGGGCGAAGTGCCCGCGGGCAAAGCTGACCGGCCGTATCGTCCGGCCCGAGGACCCCGGGTACACGAACGCGCGCCTCGGCTGGGACCAGCTCTTCTCCCACTATCCGCTGGTGATCGTCTTCGCTCAGAACACCCAGGACGTGGTCAACGCCCTGACGTGGGCCCGGCAGAACGACGTCGCGCTGCGGATCCGCAGTGGCCGCCACAGCCTTGAGGGCTGGTCGAACGTCGACAGCGGCCTCGTGATCGACATCAGCGAGCTGAAGTCGGTCCACATCGACAGGGCCGCTCGCGTCGCGACGGTCGGCTCCGGACTCAATCAGCTGGAAGCGGTGACCACACTCGCGAAGCAGAACTTCGCGGTGACGACAGGGACCGAGGGCAGCGTGGGCCTGTCCGGAGCCACGCTCGGCGGCGGGCTCGGCTTCCTCACACGCTGGCTCGGCATGGCCTGCGACAGCCTGATCGGCGCCGAGATCGTCGTCGCGGAAGGCGACGAGTGCGCCAAGGTGATCAAGACCGATCTGAACCACAACGCGGATCTGCTCTGGGCGCTGCGCGGAGCGGGCAACGGCAACTTCGGCATCGTCACCTCCCTCACCTACAAACTGGCTCCGTTGAAGAGCGTCACGTATCTGCAGGCCACCTGGGACGGAACCGGCCACCTGGGCAGGATCTTCAAGGCGTACCAGCGCACCGCGCCGTTCACCGACGACCGCCTCGGTACGCAGCTCGAAATCCACCGGAACCAGATCCTGCTGTTCGCGGTCCTTGCCGAAGGAACTCCCGCCGAGGCGAAACGGCTGCTCGCCCCGATCCTGTCGATCGACAGCCCTCAGGTCTCGACGCAGGTGGGGAACTGGGGCGACGTGTACGCGGGATTCCAGATCCCGACCGAGGACGAGCCCGCGAACTGGAAGTTCTACTCACAGTTCACCAGGAAGCCGTTCCCGGCCAAGGCCATCGACGTGATCTCCTCTTTCATCAGGGACGCCCCCACGGACGACAGCAACTTCTTCGTCCAGGCGTTCGGAGGGGCGGTCAAGAGGAGTCCCCGCGGCGGTACGGCGTTCCCGCACCGCGACGCGCTCTTCTACTCCGAGCCCGGCGTCGGCTGGGGCAGGCGCAGTGACCAGCCGGGCATCTGCGACCCGCTCACCCCGCAGGCGCAGGCATGGATCGCCGAATTCAGCCAGGAACTGCGCCCCTACGTGGACGGCGCCTACGTCAACGTGCCGAACATCGCGATGCAGGACTGGGAGACCGCCTACTGGCGATCCAACTTCGACCGACTGCGCAAGATCAAGGCGAAGTACGACCCGCGCAACGTCTTCCAGTACGACCAGAGCATCCCGCCCGCCTCCGTTTGACCCCGCCCGGTCCGAGCCCCCTCCTGGCCGGTGAGGGGGTAGGGCCGTCCGGTGCGCAATACTCTCCGGATGAGTTCACGCACCTCCCCGATCAGCGGGCTGATCACGATTCGGAGGGCCGTCGCGCGGGACGCCAAACGGCTCACGCGGCTCGTGCGCGGCTCGGGCGCCTACGAGGGTGAGTACGCGGCTGCGGTCGCGGGCTATCGGGTCGGTCCTGACTACATCGAGGCCCACCGGGTCTTCGTAGCCGTCGGTGCCGACGAGCAGGGGGGCCGGGTCCTCGGGTTCTACTCGCTCGTCCTCGCTCCGCCGGAGCTCGACCTGCTGTTCGTCGCCGACGACGCGCAAGGACGAGGTATAGGACGACTGCTCGTCGCGCACATGCAGTCCGAGGCCCGTGCCGCCGGGCTCGACCGCGTCAAGGTCGTGTCGCATCCTCCCGCCGAGAACTTCTACCACCGCGTCGGTGCGGTCCGGACCGGAACCGTGCTCGCGAACCCGCCCGCCGTGCTGTGGGACCGTCCGGAATTCGAGTTCCGCATTCCTTCTGAATGAGCGGTGTGCCGGTTCCCCCTTCGGCGGGCATCGCACCCATGCCTCCCCCCGCGCGCCGGCCGGGGGCGTGACCGGCGCGGGCTCTGCTGGTTCTCGGGTCAGTGGCCGTGGAGGGCGAGTTCGTAGTCGCCGATGAGGTCGCCGAGGAGCGTGCCGGCGGTGAGGTCGCCGGGGAGGTGGCCGGCCATGCAGAGGCGGGAGTAGAGGACTTCGGCTCGCGTCCACGCGTAGTCCTGGGCGCGGTGGGGGTTCAGAGCGCTGAGGCAGGTGACGGCCGCGGCGGCATCTCACCGCCGAGACCGCCGACCTCCTCGATGCCCGCCGGCTGGGAACAGTCCTCCGCAACCTGGCGGACAACGCCCTGCGCCACGGCTGCGGCAGCGTGCACGTACGAGCGGCCGTCAGCGACGGCAGACTGCGGCTGACCGTCATGGACGAGGGGCCCGGTTTCCCGTCCGACTTCCTCCCCCGCGCCTTCGACCGGTGCGGTGGGGCACCACCTTGGCGAAGTGCCCCTCGCCGCTGGGGCGTTCCACCACCCCTCTCGACCACCGAACCGATCAGGTCGGCGGGCCGCCTCGTCCTGGGCTCTGCCCCCTCAGAGTCCGGCGCGGCGGGTCGGCAGGGCTAGACGCCGCGATACGGGCAAGACGGGGTGGATCAGTTTCCGCTCGGCCGACCCCGCACAGCGTCGGTCGGCCCGGGCTACGCGAAGGAGGAGTACATGTCGCAGATAGAAGAGTCCATCGACGTCAACGTCCCGGTCACGGACGCCTACAACCAGTGGACCCAGTTCGAGGACTTCCCGCAGTTCATGGACGGTGTCGAGCGCATCGAGCAGCGCACCGACACACTCACCCACTGGAAGACGAACATCGGCGGAGTGGAGCGGGAGTTCGACGCGGAGATCACTGAGCAGATTCCCGACGAGCGGGTGGCCTGGACCAGCGTCGGCGGAGACGCCCGGCAGGCCGGAGTCGTCACCTTCCACCGACTCGACGAGGGCACCACCAAGGTCATGCTCCAGCTCGACTACGCCCCCGAGAGCCTGACCGAAAAGGTCGGGGACAAGCTCGGCTTCGTCAAGCGCCAGGCCACCGGCGACCTGAAGCGCTTCAAGGAGTTCATTGAGCGGCGCGGCGGGGCCGCGACCGGGCAGTGGCGCGGTGAGGTCTGAGGACCTGTCCGGAGGTACG
Organism: Streptomyces sp. NPDC005004; assembly: GCF_053600675.1. Taxonomy (NCBI): domain Bacteria; kingdom Bacillati; phylum Actinomycetota; class Actinomycetes; order Kitasatosporales; family Streptomycetaceae; genus Streptomyces; species Streptomyces sp. NPDC005004. The sequence continues at coordinate 376 of NZ_JBSGAH010000027.1, read as the reverse complement.
GGGGCGGGTCCTTGGACCGCGTCAGGTGACCCGCCTCCCCCGGCGCATGGGGTGCGCCGCCGTGCGTCGCGAGAAACAGCCCTCGAGTGGACATGTCCGGCGGGCCCGATCTTCAGGGCGTGGGGTTCTGCGCGGTGTGGTGGGTGTTGTTGTAGGTGACGGAGAAATGGCGTCTGCGGGTGAAATCGACGGGGATTTCGAGGGCCATGAAGTCTTCGCCGTACGCTGTGCGTGCGCGCAGGTGGATGCGGTGTCGTGCCAGGGGCACGGTTTCGGGGATACGAAGGTTCCACGTCTGCCGCCATGGCCCGGCGGGCGGCCGGAGGGGGCCTGAGAGCTGCGCGCCCATGGTGGCCAGCAGGCCGGGGAGGCTGTA
>NZ_JBSGAH010000026.1:63358-72787 GCF_053600675.1 Streptomyces sp. NPDC005004 | reverse complement strand
GTCTCCCACGGTGCTCACACCGCCCCCCGGGCCGCGTCGGCCGCGTCGGGGAATCTGGACGGCTGGATCCGGCAGTCGCTGGCGATCATGAAGGCCAAGGGCATCCCGGGCAGCTACGACGGTCTGAAGCGCAACATCATGCGCGAGTCCGGCGGTAACCCCAACGCCCAGAACAACTGGGACGTCAACGCGCAGAACGGCATCCCCTCCAAGGGGCTTCTGCAGGTGATCGACCCGACGTTCAACGCCTACCACGTGGCCGGCACCGCCCACAGCGTGACCGACCCGGTCGCCAACATCACCGCCGCCGCCAACTACGCCGCCCACCGCTACGGCTCGATCGACAACGTCAACTCCGCCTACTGACCACACCCGCCGCACCCCGCCTGCGTGACCCGCAGTGCACCCGCCGCACCCCGCCTGCGTAACCCGCAGTGCACCCGCCGCACCCCGCCTGCGTGACCCGCAGTGGCCCGGTGCAGCCCACGTACCCGCAGTGGCCCCCGACCGCATCCGGTCGGGGGCTACTGCCACTTGCGCCCGCGCCCTGTCCCGCGTCCCGCGGGCCTGGCGGCCCGTGGCTGTCCGGCCCCTGCCTTGTCCCGCGGCCTCTGCCTGGTGCCGCGCTCTCTGCCCTGCCGTGTCCCGCGCCGTGTTCCGCGGGCTGCGGTGTGTCCCGCGTCCCGCGTCCCGTGTCCTGTCCGGTCCCCTCCTGGTCTGTCCCGCGGTCCGGTGCCGCGTCTTCTGTCCCGCCGTGTCCCGTGGCGGGATGCCCGCTGCCGGGGCCAGGCCTCGCTTGTGGCCGGCCCGCTGAGGCTTTCATCGCCGGCCTCTTTGAGGCTGTGCGCCGGCTGCGCCGCGGGGGAAGCGGGTGGTGTGAGTTCCTCCGCTTCCGCGTGCCGGTGCCGGTGCCGGTGCCGGTGCGGGCGGGCGGTGCTTCCTGGCCTTCGATGTCTGCAAGGCTGGTGTCACCGCTTCGTACTCCGCTGTAGATCGCGATCTTGCTGGTCGGGTGCCAGGCTCGGGCCGAGCTGATCCCTGCCTGGATCGGTCCGGTCCGATGTGCTTGCAGTCTCAGCCGGACCGGTCGGCGGTGGGGCTGATGGCGCTGTCCGTCTGCCGTCGAAGGGCACGTCAACCGGATCAAGATGCTCAAGCGCCAGATGTTCGGCCGAGCAGGTTCACGTTGCGACGCAAGCGGGTACTGCTCGCGTGCGCCGGGTGGCTGAGTTCCGGCTGCTTCAGGAGCCGGGAGCCCGGCTGTTGGGCCCGTGCTCGGAGGAATTCCGCCGAGCCGTAGGCGGCGGGCCGCGGATCGGTCATCGTTACGACGATGCCGGGAAGGCCGGCCATGATGGGAACCTGGTCTTCTCGCGGTTCGGCGTCGGCGGCACTGCCGATGACCTCCCTCCCGGCGGCGGTCGGCAGCGCTGTGACGAGGTGGTCGGCAGGACGGTCGCAGAACGCGATGACGTCGACCGCGTGGGTGGGGTGAAGCCGATGAGGGGTTCCTGGCCGACTTCGTTGGCGTGCTCGGCCTCGAAGGTGGCCTCGTCACCGATCGCAGGTCCCATGAGAGAGACCGGGACGGGCCGAGGTCCGTCTACGTCTCCGGCATCCGTGATCCCGAGGCTCTCCGCGTGAATGTTCAGGTCGTACTCGCCGTCCCGTTTCTCCTCAAACCGTGCCGAGGCGCCAAGCAGGAACTCGCGGAGCCGCTGGATCGCCACGCGGGGGGACGGCCTGCGCCAACTCGATCACCAACACCGGTCCGTTCATGGCCCAAAGGCTCATTCGCTGGTGACGGCCCCAGGGACGGCAGGGCGCCGGTCCTGGGATGTTCGAGTGGTGAGGGCCTTCACGCCTTCTCGGAGCGGGGCTCGCGAAGCCTCCGGTCAGACCGTGCGGTCGGTCCTTACGCTCGTGGCGGTGGCGGTGGCGGTGGCGGTGGCGGTGGCGGTGGCGGTGGCGGTGGCGGGGACGGTGGCGGGGACGTCGGGCGGATCGAGCGCGAGTAACTGGCGGAGGGCGTGAGCTCGGTGAAGGCCCGGCGGGCGGCCGTCCGGGGCGGGTCCATCGAGCACAAACGGGTCGGCCAGGACCGAGGACGCCAAGGAGTGTTCGCTCTCGCCGGCCATGGACGGGGTGTTTTGGGCGCCGAACGCCCACGCAGATCGCGGGGGCGTTCATGGATGACGAGCACCGCCGGGTGTTGGCGCTGTGCCGGAACATCGCCGGGTGTCGATCCTCTCTGTAGTTACGACATCAAGTTGCCTCTGAAGTGCAGCGCTTAGAGTCGGCGTAGAGGATTCTGGTTCTGCCTGTGAGCTGGGATGGTATTCATGCATCGCATCAACCGGTCGATGATCGATGCCGTTTGAACTGGCATGCTGTTGTTAGACAGATAGTGTCGTAGCTAGAAGGACAATCTCTTACGAAGCGCGTCGACCAGGCGCGGCGTGCAAGCGCCCGTTTTGCTGCCATTCGCGCACAGATGGTCTTGCCGGTATTGGACGGGCTGGACGAGATAGATCCCTCCTTCGGCGGCACCCCGAGCCTGCAGGCACGCTTCGCCCGCGGGGCGTTGGAGCAGCTGAGCAGCTACCGGGATTCCGGTCGGCCGGCGCCGCTGGTCGTGTTCTCCTGCGTCAGGCACTGCAACGCCCTGCCCGTCGTCGACACCTTGGTCGAAGCGGCCCGGATCACCATCGCGCCCGTCGCACGTTCGTGGCCACCCCCTGCCTGAGCGCCCGTACCGGGGACCTGCCTCGCTGGCCACCCTCATGGCCTGTCGCCTTGTGTGCAGGTGTGCTGTCAGTGCTGGCCGATAGATTGGCCGTCTTGACATGAGTGGGGGCACCGTGACTTCGCAACCGCGTCGTAGTTACACCAACGCGACGATCGCCGGGCTGATGACGCTGGCCCGCGGCGCGTGCTACTGGCCCGGTTGTGGTGAGCCAGTCATCCGAATGGTCGGTGCTGAGCCGATGCTCAACCTGGAGATCGCTCACATCCGCGCCTTCGAGAGCGGTGGTCCGCGGTTCGACCCGTTCTGGACGGTCAAGCAGCGCAACAGCTTCGGCAACCTGATGCTGCTGTGTACTCCTCACCACAAGACGGTCGACGGCCCCAACAGCGCCACCTATCCGGTCGAGTTGCTGGAGGGATGGAAACACGATCGTGAGGCTGAAGGCCAGGACGCGTTGGCGGGCCTGCGGGATCTAAGCGAGGAAGACCTGCTGGGCATGTGCACCGCCCTGCGCGACGAACTCGTCGCGGTGCTTGAGCAGATTGCCAGCAGCAGCCACGCAATCCTCCACCGTCTCGATGCACGGACGGACTTCCAGACGGGGCTGCGGACCTTGAGCCCGCGGGCACAGGAAGAGGCACACGCCCTGACGGGAGCATGGCCGGCCGTGGATCAGGCAGTCGGGCTCTTGCAGAGCTGCCCGACGGAGCGCGAGGCGCTCTTGACGCAGTGGGCCCACCGGTTTCCGAGTTGGATGGAGAAAGCACCCCCGCAGGCGTTCGCCTGGCTGGCCCAACTCGCCTCGGACTACGAGGCCCACCATGCTTCGGTCACGTTCTTCCAGCGTTGCATCGATGATGGCGGCTTCCCGCGGGACCTGTGGGTCGCGCGGGAAGCACAGCAGCTCAGCGCGGCCGGAACGGACCAGGATGCGCGCGATTTTCTCGTCACGAACAACAACCCCAGCTCACCTCTCCTGCTCGGAATGCTGGCACTGTTCGACAGCGACTGGCAGAAGGCTCTGGGCCATCTCGCATCCTGGGAGCCGGCCACCCGGACGGCTCAGGCATTCAAAGCCGGCCTGGAAGCCCACGCCCTGACCAGCACAGGCCAGGACGCCGCCGCCCTGGCCCGGCTGCGTGCCGCAGACCCGGACGGCATCATGGCCGGCATCCAGCATCTGTCCGCTCTCATCCTCCTTGACCGTGCCGTCCGCGGCCGGAGCGAGCACCGGCTCGCGGATGCACGCGAAGCCCTCGCGCTGGCGATCAAAGCCCGCGACGGCCGCCGGACATGGTTCGGCGACAGCGTGGCACCCACGGTGGTGGCGGTGCAGGCAGCCCAGGTCTGCGGAGATGCCGCCACAGCCTGGGGCCTGACACAGGAACAGCCCGAGGGCCAGGCACTCGCCCGCGAGGCGCGCGACCCCCGACTGATCGAGCACCGGGCAGTACTCGCCGCGCTCACCGGCCGGGTGGATGAGGCTCGACGCCTCCAGAGCCAGGTCGAGAGCGCCTACGCCCGTGCACAGATCACCGCCGTGATCTTGGAGCAGGAAACCGACGGCCAGATCGAGCCCCCGCAGGTCCAAGCCGCCTGGCAGGCCGTGTGGGACGCGGCCACCACCGAGCAGGAACAACTCCAGGCCGCAATGGGAATGGCGCAGTGCGGGACGCAACCGGCCGACCTGGACCGCGTCGAAGGCTCCCATCCTGAGATTGTCGCCGAGATCAGACTCATCGCCCGGGCACTGACCGCAAGCTCCGCCGGCGACCTCTCCGTGCTGCGCGCCAACGTCACCAAGAGCCGGATCATCGTGCTGGCACTGGCACAGCGGTACCAGATCAGCGGCGAACGAGAGCTTCGGGCACGGACGCTGCGCTCGGGTGCGGAGCATTGGCGTGACGCCTTCCTGATGGCCATGGCGGCAGACGCCTACCGGCATGCCGACATGCCCGCGCAGACGAAGGTGTGCGCGCGGGAGGCCCTGACGCTGGCCGGTCCGGACTGGGCTGCACAGGGTGAGATGTACGGGTTGCTGGTCGAGGCGGAGCTGGCGGAAGGCAACACCGACCGGGCCACCGACGCGGCGCGCAACATGCTTGCCCTCGATCCGCACGACCACAACGCCCGTTGGGCGCTGGTCCGCTGCCACGTAGCCCGCAGCCTGTTCGAGGATGCTTGGAACGTTCTGGCCTACCAAGGCACGCCCATCGAACCCCGCACCGGACACGAGGCCCTGCTGTGGGTGAAGCTGGGGGCGAAGCACTCCAGCGAAGCCAACTTCGCCGGCCAGTCGCTGGCCCTGATGCAGCGCTGGCCCGATGACGAGGAACTCCTCGGCGCGTTCATCGCGACCCTGCACCTGAGCGCCGCCGGCACCCCCGAGCGGTGGTCTGAAAACGACGCAGGCCAGCTCAACGAAGCCACCGCCGACTACCTGGAACGGTTCCCCGACAGCTCCCAGTTCCGCGCCGTGACACTAGGCCCAGACGATGATCCGCTCGTCAACGTTGCCGACGAACTGCGTCAGGCGCACGAGAACATCAAGGAAGTCCAGAGCAAAGTCGCTGCCGGCGACCTCCCCCTGGGCACCCTGACATGGGTAACCGGTCGGGGCTACACGGAGCTGAGCCTGCGCCGGGGGGCCGGTTTCGTCTATGCGGGCGATGCCCTGGCCGCCAGCGTGGGAGCCGAAGCGGTGGCCACAGCCCGCTCCGTGCGCACGGTCATCGATCCAACCGCTGCCCACACGTTGGCACTGCTGGATCCGGGCCATGCCGAGCGGCTGATCGGCAACCTGGAGGAAGTGGTCACCACCGACCAGCTGTTCCAAGACGCCCTTTACGCCAAGGAGTCCCTCGCGCTGCAGACGGAGCTGACGCTGGGCTGGGACGAGGCGGGACAGCGGCCAGAGGTCCGCAGCGACGAAGTGGCGAACCTGGAGCGGCTGCGTTCCACGTCAGTGCGTGTCGTGGAAGTCCTCAGATCGGTCGCCCGCGTTCCACGTCCGGAACTGCGCCGCTTTCCGCTCCCTGGCACGCGCGGTAAGGAGTGGCTTACCGCGCCCGACTATGCCAAGGAGCACGGGTTGGTCCTGTGGAGTGATGATCGGGTCCTGCGCGCGATCGCGCGTGCTGAGCACATCCCCGCCTTCGGAACCCTCGACCTCCTGGACGCCACGGCCGCTGCCGGCCAGTTCAGTGCCCGCGAGGCTCTGCTCACCAAGGCTGACCTCTTGCGCAACTACTACATTGACATCGACTTCTCCACCGACCTGTATGAGGCCGCAGCCCTTGCCGACGGCTGGCAGGCCAAAGCCGTCGCGAACGCTCTGTCCCGCCCGCTGGCATGGACGCACCCACAGTCCGCGGCATCGTTCGTGCTGGACTGCATCTCCCACATCAGTGAGCAGCGCCCGCACGACATCAACCTGTGGCTGGCTGCCGCCTCCACCGGCCTGGCCCGAGCCTCGGTGCCCGGGGCGGCGAACCAGAACCTCAAAGCTCTGGTCTGGCAGGTCCTGACCCAACCGTGGGTCAACACTTCCTCGCTCCCGTTCATCCTGACCGGGCTCCGCTGCGGCATCGCGGTCCGTGACGACGCCGGGCTCCCGCTGGAGGAGGCGCTCGCCCAGTTCTACGCCGCCCTGGTCGCCCGGTTCGGTCACGTGGTGGCCGCAAGCCAGCTCATGAAGCTGTACAAGATCGCTCCTGACGCGGAGAAGGCGGCCGCCGCCCGGATCGTCCTCACACACCCAGGAAACTGAAGGCTCCCCGGCCAGGGACCGCAGAGGAACCCGTAACCGGCGCGACCCGAGGGATATAGCCTGTTCCCGCCGGTCCGACCGTGCCCTGCGGCATGCCAGCCGCCGCACAACACGGCCACCTGTGTGAAGGAGCGCGATGCGGTTACGTCCCCACCAGCAAGAGGCCCTGGCTGCGATCCGGGCGGCCGCGGGGGAGGGCCGGCGGCGGATGACGGTGGTCTCCGCCAGCGGCAGCGGCAAGACCCTCATCGGCCAGCGCGTATCCGCCGAACTCGCCCCCCAAGGAGCGACGCTGGTGCTGGTGCCGACCAAAGCCCTGGTGGTGCAGACCGCTCGCAAATGGCGCGAAGCCGGGTACCGCGGCCTGCTGATCGGCGTGTGCTCCCTGTCCCAGGAAGACAGCGGCCTGCCGTCTCGGGAAGTCACCATGACCAGCGACCCGGCCACTATCGCCGCCCGGGTGGCGGGGTCGCCTGGGCCGGCTGTGGTGGTGGCGACCTATGCCTCGCTGCACCACCTGACCGCCGCTCACTCCAGCGGCCTGGGGGCCTGGGATCTGTTGATCGCCGACGAGGCCCACCGCACCTGCGCCGCGTTCGGCGAGGGCTGGGGCACCGTCCACGACGACACCCTGATCCCCGCCGCCACCCGCCTGTACATGACCGCCACGCCAAGGATCTGGGCCGCCCGCGCCGACGCCGGCCTGCTCGACACCGAGGACCGCCCGCCTCTGGCCACGATGGAGCATGAAGAGGTGTTCGGCCCCACCGTCTACCGCCTGGGCCTGGCCGACGCCATCGAGCGCGGCATCGTCGCTGATTACCAGGTCCTGGTCGTTGTCGTCGACGACCAGGACCAGGACCTGCTCAGCATCCTCAACGATCCCCATCCCGCCGGCACCGCGCACCACGACGGCCTGCGCAACTCTGCTGTGCAGGTTGCCGTCGTACGTGCCATCCATGAACACAAGCTGCGCCGGATCCTGGTCTTCCACAACCGCGTAGAGGCCGCCACCGGGTTCGCCCGCACCCTGCCCCAGACCGCCGCCCAGGTCCACGATCCACTGCGCCGCGACCACCTGTGGTCGCACGCTGTCTACGGCGAGCAGGACGGCACCGTGACCCAGTCCCTGCTCGCCGCTTTCGCCGACCCCGGGCAGGACGTCGCTGTCCTGTCGAACGCTCGCATGCTCAACGAAGGCATCGACCTGCCCGACCTGGACGCTGTCGTCTTCGCCGCACCCCGTTACAGCACCATCGACGCCGTCCAAGGAGTCGCCCGAGGACTGCGCCAGACGCCGGGTGCCGGCAAGCGCACCACCTTACTGATTCCCGTCTACCTGCCCGAGACCCGTGACGGCGCCAGCATCCTTGAAAGCTCCGACTTCGCCGCCCTGATCGCGATCCTGCAGGCCCTGCGCTCACACGACGAATCGTTCATGGACCGCGTCACCCTGCCCCCGCCAACGCGCCCCAACACCCTGATCACCCGCGAACTGCTCTACAGCGACCCCGAACGCGCCGCCCAACTCGCCCGTGTCCTCGGCCTGAAGATCCTCATTCCCGCCGCCGGGACCTGGACCGAGGGACTGCGCTCCGCCACCCGTTACCATCGCTCCTTCAGCCACCTGAACGTCCCCTTCGACTACATCGACGAGGACGGCTTCGGCCTGGGCCAGTGGACCGCCGGCCAGCGACTTCACCACCTGCTGGGCGCGCTCCCTGCCGAGCGCCGCACCGCACTGGAAAGCCTCGACATGAGCTGGACACCGCCCACCGCAACCCAGGGCATGCTCGACCATGCCCGCCTGTTCGCCCGTACCCACGGTCACCTCGCCGTCCCCACCACCACTGTGGTCGGCGGATACGCGTTGGGTAAATGGCTGAGCACATGCCGCACCCGCGCCGGCGCCGGGAACTTGGACGGCGAGGTGCAAAACACGCTCGACCGGATCGACCGGTGGTGGAACCCGCCCTGGCCGCCCGCCTGGCAGTCCCATTACGCCCTGGCCAAGGCCTGCTACCGCGGCTGGGGCCAGACATGGAACCCGGCCACGCGTGCACCTTCCCAGCACGACCTTGCCGCCGTCCGCTGGATGACGACGCAGGAGAGAGATTTCTTCCGCCTGACGCCCGAGCAGCAGGACCTGCTACTGCAGATCGGAGCGCAACCCGGCACCGAGATTCTGCTGCGGCCTCCCAGGGCCGCCAGCAAGAGGAACAATTACAGCCTGGGGTTACCCCACGCAGCCCGTTTCCTGGCAGAGGAAGGGCACCTGGACATCCCCGCGGGCCACCAAGTCACGTGGGAGAGAGATGCGAGCGGCCCCTCCGGCTCCTTCCCGCTAGGAGCCTGGTTTCATGAGCACCTCGCGACCTCGGCGGACCTGGCCCCAGAGGAACGCCGCGCCCTGAACGCGCTTCGTGAACTGGCCCGCCGCACAGCCGAGTACATCCAGAGCCCCAGCAATTCCCGTCTCCCACAAGCACGCCGGAGCCGGCCACGGGCGGGAGCCAGCCAGCTGGATACCGTCGCAGACCTCACCGGCCGCCCGCACGCGTTGGCCGCCACCTACAGGAAGGCACGCCGCGGCAACACACCGACCGCCTTCATCCTGCAGCGTGCCGACGGGTGGAGCGCCCGCGTCGACACCTCCACCACCAAACTGGTCGTCGTGCAGCGCGAAGCGGCCTTCACCCTGCAAACCATGATTGAGAGAGCAGTCCGCGCGGGCGAGGCGGCATGGGGGAGTACCGGGCCCGTCCACTTCTCGATCGGTGGACTGCCCGACGAGGAGACCGCCCGCAGTTGGGCCGTCCGCCTGCACCGCGCGACCCACAAGCATCTGCGCGACGTGATTGGCTACTACGGCTTCGTTACTCACATGGTGTGAACCACCCGGGGGGGGGAC